>NZ_JCABZI010000013.1:0-301523 GCF_059499825.1 Pseudorhodoplanes sp. | reverse complement strand
TGCATGTGTTAGGCCTGCCGCCAGCGTTCGCTCTGAGCCAGGATCAAACTCTCAAGTTTCATGAGATTTTGATCTCGGCTGATCACACGTTTTCGCTGGTGTTGCTTTCGCAACGCCATCTTTGACGAGGTCCATCCACCTGATCTCACAACCGATTGCTCGGCCGCTCGACCAGTTACGATGTACCTTGAAACGTAGACCGCCGAATATTCTCACTTGGCCGCAACCTCACGCATACCGAAGCATGCACTTGGAAGCGGCCCGCAAGGACTCCGCCGTCCACGTTTCTCTTTCTTCCGATTCACTTTTCAAACAGCCCGGGGCTCGAGAGCCCCAACCCCGGAAACCGGGGAGGAATTTCGGCGAAGCAATTAAGCTCCCGACAACTGATCGGAAGCTTTGTCACTTATTTAAAAGTGCGATGCTTCGAAAGGCCCGCCGTCACGCCGAGGCAGTGCGCCGCGCCAGTGAGGGGGTATATATTCGGGCGACCTTTTCGTGTCAACACGATTACAACGAAAAAAATCGCAGCGAGCCGGAACCGGCTGCGGTTTTCAACAAATGGGCTCGCGCCCTTGATTCTGCAAGCTAATTCGGCGCTGCGCCGTACTCAGGCCACATTCCTCGGCCGTTCTGACCGGCTTGGGGAGTATTCGCGCAGCCGACGGGGGCCAAATCCGGATTGGTGTGAGGGGGTGACAGGCGCGGATTGACGCGTCTTTCTCACAACGGCATCGTGCCGCGCCTGAAATCCGGTCGGATTCGCTGTCGGGGGCGTTAATACCTGCTAACCATTCGTGCCGGCGGCGCGCCTGACAGGTGGCGCGCACGTCGTTGAGGGGGACGGCGTATTGGACCACGGCAGCCGTGCGGCACACCGGCCAAGGAACGAGATCGGTCGTATCGATCTCGGCAATGAGCCGCCGCTGTCCGTCGACGGCGGCACCGGCATGACGATCGACCGCCGTCGTGTCTCTGCCCAGTGGTTTTCCGGCACGATCCTGACTGGCCTGTGCGGCGCGGCCCTGATGGGCGGCGCTGTTTTCACATCCCTCGATGGCGAGGCTCACTTCGCGGCGTCGCCCGAGCGGGCCGAAACGTCCTTGCGTGGCGCGATCGCAGAGCGCTCTTCCGGTCCGCGAAAAGCAGACCGGCTGCCGCCGGCCGGCGAAACCAATTCGGCCCGCCAGGTCATCCGCGTTTCAATGACCAGCCGAGCCGGCAACCGCGAAGTCGTACGCGTGCGCCCGTTCGTGCGCGTGTCCTCCAATCTGGCAATGGCCGTCACCGAATTGTCGGCCAACGTCCCGCCCTTCAATCCGCAGCGCATGTTGGCGGATTCCGACGCTCCGGCGCCGAACGCCGACACCGCCGAGGCGGCAGAACCCGACGCCGAAGTGTCTTTCGTACAGCGCGATCTCGCTGCCATCCTGCCGCGCGCAAAGATCGCCGGCTTGGTGCCGATGGACGAGGTCCTCGCCACCGTACGCGAAGCCGCCAACTGGAATTCCAACGATACCAACGCCCGCTATCAGGTGGTTGGCCTGGCGCCGACAACACGCGCGCTCGGCTACGCCGCCGATGGCAATCCCGATCCCTATGCCGGGTTCGAGGCCCGCATTGTCCCTGAGAACATAACGCTGCTTCCAAAGAGCAGCACCGCGGCCAGCGCCGCCAACGAGCGCACGATCGTCGTTAAGAAGGGCGACAACGTCTCGAGCATCCTGCGCGAACTCGGCGCCTTGCCGGAAGAAATCCGCGCCATCGCCGCGGCGCTCGGCTTCCGCGGCCGCGACAACGGACTGAAAGAGGGACAGCGGCTGCGAATTCTGCTGTCGACCGTCCCCGGAACCAGCCGGCAACAGCCTGCCCGCGTCATCGTCGCGAACGATGTCGCGGTCGAAGCGGTGATCGCACTGTCCGATCTTGGACGCTATGTGTCTGTCGATGTCGCGGCGATGAATACCGCAGCGGTTGCCGAGGCGCGAGAGGACGACGAAGAAGACGATGGCCGCGGCGTGCGGCTCTATCAGAGCATCTACGAGACCGCGTTGCGCAACCAGATTCCGCGCGCCGTGATCGAGGACATGATCCGCGTCTATTCCTACGACGTGGACTTCCAGCGCAAGGTCCAGCCGGGCGACTCGTTCGACGTCCTCTATGCCGGCGAGGATGAATCGCCTTCCGGCGTCGAGACCCGCAACGACGTCCTGTTCGCCGCGCTCACCGTCGGCGGTGAGCCGCGGCGGTTCTATCGCTTCCAGACTCCCGACGACAACATCGTCGACTATTACGACGAGACCGGAAAAAGCGCGAAGAAGTTCCTGGTCCGCAAACCGATCTCAGACGGCATTCTGCGCTCCGGCTTCGGCGTGCGCCGCCATCCGATCCTGGGCTACGCCAAGATGCATACCGGCGTGGACTGGGCTGCCCCGCACGGCACCGCGATCTACTCGGCCGGCAATGGCGAAGTCGAAAAGGTCGGCTGGGAGGGTGGCTACGGCAAATACATCCGCATCCGGCACACCAACGGCTACGAGACCGCCTATGGCCACATGACCGCCTATGCCCGTGGCATCGAGCCCGGCGCCAAGGTGCGTCAGGGACAGGTGATCGGCTTCGTCGGCTCCACCGGCCTGTCGACCGGCGCCCATCTCCACTACGAAATCATGGTCAACGGCCGCTTCGTCGATCCAATGCGTATCCGGCTGCCGCGCGGCCGCGTGCTGGAAGACCGTGTCCTCGCGAAGTTCGAGGAAGAGCGCGAACGCATCGACGGCATGATGGCGCGTGGCGGCGCACGGGTCGCGCAGACCGGCACAGCCGCACGCTGATTGACCGGGGCGAACGCGGTCGCATTCTCGCTCCCGTGGCTTAACGTCCGCCGCAGTCGCTCATCGGCACACCGCATCCTGCAGGCCCAATTTTTGCAGACCCGTCGGGTCGGAGCGGACGTGACACCCGCTGAGCACCGGACGGAAAACATGCGAGGCAAGGCAGGTTCGAAGAAGGCAGCTTCTAAGAAGGCAGCGGGCACGTCGCCCGTCAATCGCGACACTACGGCCGCCGTCACCGTCATCGATCACCCGATGATGCAGCACAAGCTCACTTTGCTGCGCAAGCAATCCACCACCACCACCGAATTCCGGCAGGTCATGCGCGAGATCGGGCCGATCCTGCTCTATGAGGCGACGCGCGATCTGCCTTTGACCGATCGCAAGATCAGGACCCCGCTGAAAAGCGTCCGGGCGCCGGTCCTCGCAGGCAAGAAACTGTGCCTGGTGCCGGTGCTCCGCGCCGGTCTCGGGATGGTCGATGCGATGCTGTCCTTTGCGCCTTCGGCGCGGGTCGGCCATATCGGTCTGTACCGCGACCCAAAGACACTCGAGGCGATCGAGTATTATTTCAACATGCCGCGATCGCTGCCGGAGCGGCATGTCATCGTGGTCGATCCGATGCTGGCGACCGGGCATTCGGCAGTCGCCGCCCTGTCCAGGCTGAAACGGGCCGGCGCGAGAACGCTGAAGCTGGTATGCCTGCTCGCGGCCCCGGCCGGGATCGATCTCGTGCAAAGCGAGCACCCGGACGTGCCGATCTACACGGTGTCGATCGACGAAAAGCTCGACGATCACGCCTATATCGTGCCGGGACTGGGCGACGCGGGCGATCGCCTGTTCGGGACCAAAAAACCGGCGAAGAGCGGCAAAACCAAACCGTCGCGTCCCGCGCGCGAATGAGGCGAAGCGCTCGGCGCACGTCCCCCTCCCCGCAAGCGCAGGGAGAGGGATCGCACGCGATTACGCCGCTTCCTTCACGCCCTGACCGTTGAAGGTCAGTCCGCTCTTGCCGGCCGACACCTTGACGGCGTCACCGTCCTTGATCTTGCCAGACAGGATCAGTTCGGCGAGCGGGTCCTGCAGGTTCTTCTGGATCACGCGCTTGAGCGGGCGCGCGCCATAGGCCGGGTCGTAGCCCTTGTCGGCGAGCCACTCTCGCGCCGCCGGTTCGAGCGTGATGGTGATCTTGCGATCGTCGAGCAGCTTCAGCAGCCGCTGCAGCTGGATATCGACAATGCGGCTCATGTCCTCGCGGCGCAGCCGGTGGAACAGCAGGATCTCATCCACGCGATTGAGGAATTCCGGCCGGAAATTCGACCGCACCACCGCCATCACCTGGTCGCGCACCGCGTCCGAATCCTCGCCGTCCTTCTGGTTGACCAGATATTCGGCGCCGAGATTCGAGGTCATCACGATCAGCGTGTTGCGGAAGTCCACGGTACGGCCCTGCCCGTCGGTCAGCCGGCCGTCATCGAGCACCTGCAGCAGCACGTTGAACACATCCGGATGCGCCTTCTCGATCTCGTCGAACAAGATCACCTGGTAGGGCCTGCGCCGCACCGCCTCGGTCAGCGCCCCGCCCTCCTCGTAACCGACATAGCCCGGAGGCGCGCCGATCAGTCGGGCGACCGAATGCTTCTCCATGTATTCCGACATGTCGATGCGCACGAGCGCATGCTCGTCGTCGAACAGGAATTCGGCGAGCGCCTTGGTCAATTCGGTCTTGCCGACGCCGGTCGGGCCCAGGAACATGAACGAGCCGATCGGCCGGTTCGGATCCTGCAGCCCGGCGCGGGCGCGGCGCACCGCGGTCGAGACCGCCTGCACCGCCTCCTTCTGCCCGATCACGCGCTTGGTGATCTGCTCCTCCATCTTGAGCAGCTTCTCGCGTTCCCCTTCCATCATCCGGTCGACCGGAATGCCGGTCCAGCGCGACACAACGCCGGCGATGTGACTTGCGGTGACCGCTTCTTCCGACAGCACGGCACCCGCCGCGCTTTGCTCCTCGACATCCTTCAGTTGCTTTTCCAGCTTCGGAAGCTTGTCGTATTGCAGTTCACCGGCACGCTGATAGTCGCCCCGGCGCGTCGCGTCCGCGAGCTCGTTCTTCAGCTTGTCGAGTTCCTTCTGCAGGTCGGCGGTCTTGGAAAGCTTGTCCTTCTCGGACTTCCATTTCGCTGTCAGCGCGTCGGCCTCCTCTTCGAGATCGGCCAGCTCTTTTTCGAGCTTCTTCAGCCGGTCCTTCGAGCCTGCATCCTTCTCCTTGCGCAGCGCCTCCTGCTCGATCTTCCGCCGCACGATTTCACGGTCGAGATTGTCGAGCTCTTCCGGCTTGGAATCGATCTGCATGCGCAGGCGCGCCGCCGCCTCGTCGACGAGGTCGATAGCCTTGTCGGGCAGGAAACGGTCGGTGATGTAGCGGTTCGACAGAGTGGCCGCCGCGACCAGGGCCGCGTCCGCGACCTTCACCTTGTGATGCGCCTCGTATTTTTCCTTCAGCCCGCGCAGGATCGAGATCGTATCCTCGACACTCGGCTCCTCGACGAAGACCGGCTGGAACCGCCTTGCAAGCGCGGCATCCTTTTCGACATGCTTGCGGTATTCGTCGAGCGTGGTGGCGCCGACGCAATGCAATTCGCCGCGCGCCAGCGCCGGCTTTAGCAGGTTCGAGGCATCCATCGCCCCGTCGGCCTTGCCGGCGCCGACCAGGGTATGCATCTCGTCGATGAAGAGAATGATCTGGCCGTCCGATCCGCCGACCTCGGTCAGGACCGATTTCAGCCGCTCCTCGAATTCGCCGCGATATTTCGCCCCGGCGATCAGCGCGCCCATGTCGAGCGCCAGCAGCTTCTTGTCCTCGAGCGATTCCGGCACGTCGCCATTGACGATGCGGAGCGCCAGGCCCTCGACGATCGCGGTCTTGCCGACGCCCGGCTCGCCGATCAGCACCGGATTGTTCTTGGTCCGCCGCGACAGCACCTGGATGGTGCGGCGGATTTCCTCGTCGCGGCCGATCACCGGATCGAGCTTGCCGTCGCGCGCCGCCTGGGTGAGATCGCGCGCGTATTTCTTTAATGCATCATAGGCGTTTTCGGCGGTCGCGGTGTCGGCGGTGCGGCCCTTTCGGATCGCCTCGATCGCCGCATTCAGATTCTGCGCGGTGACGCCCGCCTTCTGCAGGATCTTGCCGGCGTCGCTGTCACGGTCCATCGCGAAGGCGAGCAGCAGCCGCTCGACGGTGACGTAGGAATCGCCCGCCTTCTGCGCGACCTTCTCGGCCTGATCGAAAATGCGCGCCAGTCCCGGCGTCATCTGCGGCTGGCTGGCGCCGCCGCCGGACACTTTCGGCAGCTTCTTCAGTGCCGCTTCGACCTCGGTCAAAGCCTGTCTGGAATTGCCGCCCGAACGGTCGATCAGGCCCGCGCACAATCCTTCCGGATCGTCCAGCAGCACCTTCAGCAGATGTTCGGGGGTGAATTGAGGGTTGCCCTCGCGGAGGGCCAGCGAATGCGCCGACTGAATGAAGCCGCGCACACGCTCGGTGTACTTTTCAAAATCCATATGTCGCTCCCTCGGTCTGATCCGCGGCCCTTCAGGAGGCACCTGCGGAGCATCTGGGCCCCGGCGCCATGATCCGCCTCAAACCCGGTGGATCACGATACAGGGACATTCCGGCGGACCCCGGACGGGCATCCGCAGACCGGATGTAGGAATGCGGTCTTTGGCGCGGAAGGAGGTTCCGCCAAAAATGTTGCTGCGGCGTTACCGGCCGGCGGGTCGTGTCTCCCCGCCTCGCAGTCTTCGCAATGACGACAGGCCAAGCTCCGCCGGCCCTGTTGTTTGACCGGCGCGGGCCCGCCGTGAAGACAATCGAGGGGAATGATGCGCCGAAAGACGCAGGGCATTCCTGATACGCCACACGCTGTTGCCAGCGCGCGGCCGCCTCACGGCGCATCACTGGCGGCGTTTTCCTTCCGGCATGGGGCCGCGCTTTGCCTCCATGCGCCTTGATCTGCGCACGGCGTCAGCCGGCTCCCGGCAGGGGTCCCTAGTGACCCCGGGCGGTGCCCCCATGCAGCCCGAGTGCCGTGGCGACGAACCACGGCCCGCAGGCGCCGCACCCCGCTCCATCAACAGACGTCACCGGTTGACGCCCCTCATGAGCGAGGTGGACACCACATATGCTTTTATTCCTATAATGTCAAGAGGCAGACTTGCACCGCGTCCGGGAAGAGGCTGGTGGAATTCCGCGTACGCGCCCGCTAACACATCCGCATGACCGCGAGCATCCAGTCGATCTATCGCTACCCGGTGAAGGGGCTCTCGCCCGAGCGCATGGCGCAGGTCTCCCTCACCCCCGGCCAGACGCTGCCGGCCGACCGGGCCTATGCGATCGAGAACGGTCCGTCCGGCTTCGACCCGAAGGCCCCGCAATATTTCCCGAAGCAGCGCTTCCTGATGCTGATGCGGAACGAGCGGCTGGCCGCGCTCGACACCCGTTACGACGTGCAAGGTCACACCCTCTCCATCAGCCTCAATGGCACCGAGGCCGCCCGCGGCGATCTACGAACGCCGGACGGCCGTGCCGCGATCGAGGAATTTTTCGCCCGGTACAGCGCGGACGAACTGCGCGGCGCGCCGAAAATCCTGCAAGGCAACGGTCACAGCTTTTCCGACGTTGCGGCCAAGGTGGTCTCGATCATCAACCTCGCCTCGGTCGCCGCCGTGGAAAACGCGGTTGGCGCGCCGGTCGACCCGTTACGCTTTCGCGGCAACCTGCATGTCGAAGGCTGGCCGGCCTGGGAGGAATTCGGGCTGCTCGGACAGACCCTCGCGATCGGCGAAGTGCGGCTCAAGGTGGTGAAACGGATCGTGCGTTGCGCCGCCACCAACGTCGAGCCGCTGACCGGCATTCGCGATCTGGAAATTCCGAAGACGCTGATGCAGACCTTCGGCCACATGGATTGCGGGGTCTATGCCGAGGTCACAGCGGGCGGCGCCATCAATGCGGGCGACGCGATAAAGATTTGCGACAACTGACGCCGATTACGCCGAAACGCCGGTCATAACCCGCCGCAATAGAATGTGTATTGGCAGCTCGGCTTCGGCGCGACGAAGTTCCGCGCATCGATCGCATTGAGCTGGTTGATTTCGTCGATGCGGATGTAATCGGGGAAATCGGGATGGGTCGCGCCATTGCCCTTGTAGGGCCCGCTGGCCTTCTTGGTGCCGTTGGCAGCGATCACAACATACTGACCGGCATTCACGGTCATCAGCGATCCGTCCAGCAGGCGCACCGTGAGCGTGCCTTCAAGAACGCCGATGAATGTTTCAAGCGGTGAAATCTGGAGATCGACGATCGTGCCGCGAATGCCGAGCGTGGCGACCGGGGTCTTGATCGAATAATTGGTCGGATTCTGCGAGCCGGTCACGAAGCGCATGGAGCCCTGCACCGCATTCACCACCACCTGGCCGGTGCCGCGATTGGGATTGTAGACGTACTTGTCGAGCAGCAATTCCGCCTTCGGCCCCATATTCAGCACGGTTTTGTCGAGGAACATGAGCTGCGCGGTCGCGGCGTCGCCGGTGCGGATCCGCTCGTTGGCGAAGACCGAGCTGCCGACCGCGAGCGCGCCGCTCTTGCCGCGCACATCGTTCTTCACGGCGGCGGCAACGCCGACCTTCGAATCCGCAAGCGCACTCTGCCCGCCCGCAAGCGTCAGCGAGGCAATCGCAAGGGCATACGGGAGAGCGGCTGGACCTGATGGCGGCATGGCATGAATTCGCTACGGTTTTACCCGCCCACGAGCGGGTGTTATTCCTGCAACACGGCCACAGCCTTGACGCGAGCTGCAGCGTTTCCTGCATAGCCGAGAGTTCCTGTTTAGGCTAGATGAGGACGGTAATTTGCAGCCAAGTGTTGCTTGGAAGTCGGGAAGGCGCGCGTGAACTGGAATCGGGGGGTTCGCTTTTTGCTCGTTGCACTGGCGGCTTTGGCCGGTGCCGCGACCGCAAGCGCGAAAGAAATCGATACGCTCTACGCGCAGGTGCTGCGGGAGCCCGCGAATACCGAACTGAATCTGCGCTTTGCCCGTCTCGCCGAAGAACAGGGCGTGCTGCGCTGGGCGCTGATGGCCTATGAGCGCGTCATCCTGAACGATCCGAATAACTGGGAGGCCAAGGTCGGCCTGATGCGCGTGCGCCGCGCGATCCAGCCGAATTTCACGCTCGTCACCGTCGAACTCGGCACCGGTTACGAGTCCAATCCGCTCTATTACCTGCCCGCCAACCAGAACCCGTACACCAATCCCAGCAGCGGACCCGGCAAGGGCACATTCTTCGGACAGGGCCTGATCGCGCTGCAGGACGAGCGCAAGATCGGCAACCAGGCGTGGCGCACCAATGCCGCGATCTTCGGCCGCGCCAACACCCGCTATGGCGATCTGAACTACGCCCATGCCGGCGGCGAGAGCGGTCCGGTGTTCGATCTGTGGCCGGGCATGAGCCTGACCACCGCGCTCGGCGCCGCAGTCGGATATTTCGACGATCGATTCTATTACGGAGAAGGCTCCGGCAGCGCGACCTTCGAGGGCCAGACCGCGGAGGGGATTTTCCATTCGCTGCGCTTCCGCGCCGCCTACCGGTCGTATGACAGCTACTGGCCGAGCCAGGAGGGCTGGTACTACGATATCCGCGCCCGCGTCGCGATCCCGAAGGTGTTCGGCGATGGCAACCTGGTCGCATTCTCCCCGTGGGTGTTGTGGAGCGATATTTCCGGCGCCGTGACCAATACGCTGGTCACCGAAATCCAGCCCGGCAAGTATCGCGAAATCGGCGGGCGCGCCGAAATCTATCAGCAGCTCACGCCCTGGCTGACGGTCGGCGCCAGCCTCGCCGCCAGCTGGCGCGATTACAGCGACGATTATGTGTTCGGCACCACCACCGGCGAGAAGCGCAAGGACACGCTGCTGATCCCCGGCGCCATGGTCCTGTTCCCCGGCCTCTTCTGGCAGGAATGGGATCTGCGGTTCGATTACCGCTATCTCGACAACGACTCCAACGACCCCACCAAGTCGTTCAAGGATCACGTCGTGACCGCGGCCGTGACCAAGCGGTTCGATCCGTTCCGGCCGGCCCCGACGCCCGGCCGCTGATCCCAAAGCGGCTGACCGCAAGAGCCTGACCTCAAGAGCCGGACCGCAAGGCCGTTTACCGCGCATTAACCCTGCACGCTCCACTTTCGCCCGCACGGCAATCGCGAAGGCGGGCGATGGCGAAGGCACCTTATTGGCTTGGTCTCGCGGCCGGTCTGTTGACCGGCTTCGCCTGCACGTCGGCACGCGCCGACCTGACCCTGTGCAACACCATGAGCTATGTGGTCGATGTCGCGCTTGCGGTGGAACAGCGCGGCAACGCGACGTCGCGCGGCTGGGTTCGGCTCGATCCCGGCCAGTGCCGCAAGGCGTTGCAGGGCGCGCTACCGGCGGGCGACCTGTACGTGCATGCGCGGGTGCCGGCGCTGTACGGCCCCGCGCCGCTGCCCCGGCGCGGCGACACCGAATTCTGCGTCGGCGCCACCGACTTTTCGATCGCGAATGCGCGCAATTGCCGGAGCGGCCAGCGCCCGGTGCTGTTCTCCGCCGCCAAGCCGGCACCGGTCGAACAATCCGAAACCGATTTCCGCCTGACGCTCGCCGAGGAAGCGGGCTATTCCGAAGACCAGGCGCGCGACGCCGGCATCCAGCGGCTGCTCGCGGTGGCCGGTTACGATGCGGGTCCGATCGACGGCGTGCGCGGCGACCGCACCGACAACGCCATCCGGCAATTCACGCAGGACAACAATCTTCCCGTCACCGCCGCGGCGCGTTCCGACTTCTTCACTTTGCTGGCGGACGCGGCTCAGAAGCCCGGATCCGGCTTCTCATGGTGCAACGACACGGCCTATCCGGTGCTGGCGGCGATCGGCGTCGAGGACGGCGGCGCGATCACCACCCGCGGCTGGTATCGCGTCGAACCGGGCCGCTGCCTGCGGCCCGACACCGGCGCCAATGCCAAGCGCATCTTCTCCTTCGCCGAGGCGGTCGACGGCAACGGCCAGACCCTGATGAGCGCCGGCAAGCCGCTGGCCTGGGGCGGCAGCGCCGTCCTGTGCACGCGCCCGGCCCGGTTCGAGACCAACGATCATTCCGATTGCACCGCGCGCGGGCTGACCCAGGCCGGCTTCGCGCAAATCGAGACCGGCAAGGGCCCGGCCATCGTGCGGTTCAAATAAGCCCGCATTGCCACTCGGACAAAGCCGCAGCATGCTTCCCTCTCCCCGTGAAAACGGGGAGAGGGTGGCGAGCGAATGCGAGCCGGGTGAGGGGCATGCGCGGACCTGACCAGAGCGCGGTCAAGCGGCAACGCAGACTTCGGCGGAACTCCACCGATGCCGAGATGCGTATCTGGCTGGCGCTGCGGGATCGCCGCCTCGGCGGTTTCAAGTTCGTGCGGCAGGAAACGATTGGCCCCTACATCGCCGATTTCGCATGTCGCGATAGAAAGCTCATCGTCGAGCTTGACGGCGGCCAGCATTCAGAAAACAACCGCGACCGTATGCGCGACGCTTTTCTTGCGGCGGAAGGCTACAAGGTGCTGAGATTCTGGAACAACGATGTGATGACCAATCGGGACGGCGTGCTTGCGGTGATCCTCGCGTCGCTGGAGTGTAGCCGTTGAAACCGCCCCTCACCCGACCTTCGCTGCGCGAAGGCCACCCTCTCCCCGTAAACGGGGAGAGGGAAGAGAAGGCAGCCGCCGGCGAGCGCAGCATCCGCGCGTTCTCCCACGTCACCACCTGGATCTTCGATCTCGACAACACGCTGTACCCGCATCACCTCAATCTCTGGCAGCAGGTCGACGAGCGCATCCGCGATTATATAGCCAACCTCCTCACCATCACCCATGACGAGGCGTTCCGGCTGCAGAAGGACTATTACCGGCGCTACGGCACCTCGATGCGCGGGCTGATGACCGAGCACGGCATGGAGCCCGACGACTTCCTGGATTTCGTCCACCAGATCGACCATTCGCCGCTGGAGCCCAATCCCGCGCTCGGTCACGCGCTCGAGCAACTGCCCGGCCGCAAGCTGATCCTCACCAACGGCACCCGCAAGCATGCCGATGCGGTGATGCGGCGGCTCGACATTCACGGCCATTTCGAAGACGTGTTCGACATCGTCGCGGCCGAACTCGAGCCGAAGCCGTCGCAGAAAACCTACGAGCGCTTTCTCGAACGTCATGACGTCGATCCGGCCCATGCGGCGATGTTCGAGGATCTGGCGCGCAATCTCAGCGTCCCGCATGCGTTCGGCATGACCACGGTGCTGGTGGTTCCGGAGGGCACGCGCGAGGTGCTGCGCGAGGACTGGGAACTCGAAGGCCGCGAGGCGGCGCATGTGAATTACGTGACCGACGACCTGTCGGGATTCCTGCGCGCGAATTGCTGCCGGTAAGCAGAACTCCGTTCATTCCCGCGCAAGCGGGAATCCGGTCATTCTAGGCGCTGGGTCCCCGCTTTCGCGGGGACGAACGGCAAGCGGCATCACCCGATGATACTCGGCAACCACAGCGCCATGGCCGGAAACAGGATCAGCAGCCCGACCAGGACAAAATCGGCCAACAGGAACGGCATCGTTCCGGCATAGATCCGCATCACCGGAATCTCCGGATGCTGCGCCTGGATGACGAACACCGTCATGCCGGTCGGCGGAGTGATCAGCCCGATGGTGCACATCACGGTGACGAAGATGCCGAACCAGACGCCGTCATAGCCGATCGCATTGATCAGCGGCAGCGTGATCGGCACCGTGATCAGGATGGTCGAGACTTCGTCGAGAAACGTGCCGAGCGCGATATAGAGCGCCATCACCGCCATCAGGACCCAGAATGGCGACAATTCGCGCAACTGCGCCCATTGCCCGAGTTCGTTCGGGAATTGCGTGAGCACGATGAAGCGCGAGAAGATGAAGGCCCCCGCCACCACCAGCAGGATCGCGGCCGACGTGTAGATCGTCTCCAGCATGCAATCCGCCAGCCCGCGCAGGTTCATCGAGCGGGTGGCGAAGGCAATCAGGATGGCGACAAAGGCGGCAACCGCGGCCGCTTCGGTCGGCGAAAACCAGCCGAGATAGATTCCGAACACCGCAATGAAAAATAACAGCCCGAGCTTCCACATCCCGCGCGAGGCGCGCAGCCGCTCCCGCAAGGTCATCGAACCGACGCTCGGGATCCAGCGTGGCTTGAACCACGCCACCAGCCACACCGTGACAACATACAAGGCGGCC
Source organism: Pseudorhodoplanes sp. (assembly GCF_059499825.1). Lineage (NCBI taxonomy): Bacteria > Pseudomonadati > Pseudomonadota > Alphaproteobacteria > Hyphomicrobiales > Pseudorhodoplanes > Pseudorhodoplanes sp. The sequence continues at coordinate 288,361 of NZ_JCABZI010000013.1, read as the reverse complement.
AGCACGAGCCCCGGAATGAGCGCGGCGGCGTAAAGCTTCACAAGCGATTCTTCGGCGACGATGGCATAGATCGCCGTCAACACCGACGGCGGCACCAGCACGCTCAGCGTTCCGGCCGATGCCACCGCCCCGCCCGCGAAAGCGGGGTCATAGCCGTGGCGCCGCATTTCGGGGATGGCGACACGCGAGAAGGTCGCGGCGGTCGCAATCGACGAGCCGCAGATCGCGCCGAACAGCGTGCAGGCGCCGATGGTGGCGTTGGCGAGCGCGCCGCGAACGCCGGAAAACACCGCGTTGCAGGCCTGAAACAATTCGCTCGCCATATTGGCGCGCGAGGCCACCGCGCCCATCAGCAGGAACAGGGGAATGACCGAAAGCGAATAGGCGCTGGCCATCTGATAGGGCACGAGCCCGGCCATCTTCAGCGCCGGCATCCACCCGTCGATCGCCGCATAGCCAAGGAATCCGGCCGCCGCGAGTGCGATCGCGATCGGCACGCGCATGAAGATCATCACCAGAAGCAGAACGACCCCGGCAATCCCGATCGCAGTGATGCTCATACGCGGTCTTCCAGACGGTCCTCGGGACGCTGCGGCCCCTTGTCGTCGCTGCGAAACAACATGAACAGCGACGCCAGCGCGGCAAGGCTCATACCGAACAGCACGATCGTCCAGTGCCAAAATTTCGGCAAACTCAGGTCCGCCGTGACATCATGGAATTCGTAGGAATCCCAAGCCGCGTCCCAGCCCTGCCAGACCAGCACCGCGAATGTCAGCACCGACAACAGCAGCGCGATGCGCTTCAGCGCCGGCACGATGCGCGGCACGAATTCATCGATGGTGTTCACCAGGATGTTGTCGTCGCGCAGGAAGACGCAGGGCAATGCCAGAAAGAAGGAGCCCGCGAGCATCAGCTCGATCAGTTCGTAGACGCCGCGCAGCGGATAATTGAAGACCGTGCGCAACACCACGTCCGCGACCGTCAGCAGGAGCATTCCCGCGAGAAAGATCGCGGCCACGGCCCCGCAGGTCACCGACGCGATCGTGCCGAAGCGTTTCACCGGACCACCAATGGGCGATGACGAACCACCGCGTCAGCCGCAACCGCGGTCGGCTCCCTCTCCCCGCCCGCGGGAAGAGGGGTGGGGTGAGAGGCATATGTCGAATACGCGATCAAAGAGATTAGCCCCTCACCCGCCCGCCTTCGCTTCGCTCGGCGGACGACCTCTCCCCGCGCGCGGGGAGAGGTAAGACCGCGAAACGATCTCCACGTCAATTCCAGAAGTTCTTGGAGTCCTTCGCGTGCTTCTCCGAGAGCGACTTCATCATGTTGTGAACGGCGGTGGCCGGCAGCCCCTTGCCGTCCAGTTCCTTGACCTTCGCGGCCGCGACATCGGCACCGATCTTGCGGAACTTGGCGTTCTCTTCCGGCGACAGCTTGATCGCCTCGGCGCCGCCGTCGAGCAGCGCCTTCTTGCCGGGCGCATCGAGCGAATCCCATGCCTGACCGACTTCCGCCTCCACGTTCTGAAGCGATTTCACAATCAGCTGCTGCAGATCCGGCGGAAGCTTCTTCCAGGTGTCCTCGTTCATCGCGAGACCGAAGCTCGCGACATAGGAATACATCTCGGTCGTATGCTTCACGGTGCCGCCCATTTTGAAGGCGATGCCGGCGCCGCCATAATCGATCACCACGCCGTCGATCGTGCCCTTCTGCATCTGCTCGACCTGCTCGGTCGGCGCAACGCCCACCGGGGAGCCGCCCAGCGCGGCGACGAAGTCGCGGATTTCAGGCGAGGCGAAACGGAGCCGCAGCCCCTTCACATCGTCGACGCTCTTGATCGGCTTCTTGGTGGTGTGGATCTGGCCAGGCTGATGCGTGAACAGCAGCAGCAGCTTGACGCCCTTGTGTTCCGCGTCGAGATATTTCGAACGCAGCTCCGGATCGTTCAGCACCTTGGTGCCGATCTCGGCACTGCCGACCAGATACGGCACCTGCACAATTCCGGTCAGCGGGAAGCGGCCGGGCGTGGCGCCGTGCAGGAACCACGAGATGTCGGCCTGGCCGGTCCGCGCGAAATCGTAATGCTGCGGCACCGGGCCCATCTGCGCGCCGGGGAAGCGCTTGAACACCAGACGTCCGCCGGAATCCTTTTCGAGCTTGTCGGCCCATTTGATCAGCCATTGCGACATCGCGTGCTGATCGCCGACATAATAGGCGAGCTTCAATTCGATCGGCTTCTGGTCCTGCGCAATCGCGGCGCCGGTCCCGATTGCGAGGGCGAAAGCGGCCGGCAGCAAAGCCCGCCTGGTCAATCCTGTCATGATCGTAATCCTCCCGATCGGCTCGTTAAGGGGCCGATGTCTGTGGTGTGCGGCTAAGCTGCCAAAACGGGGCGTCACGTGCAAGCCAAGCCCTGCCGAAAGCGGCGAGACACCGTAATGGCCAAATAAAAATGCCCGCCGTCCGGCGGGCATTTTCGCGATCGAAGAGGCGAATGCGGATCAGTCGAGGCTTACGCCGCTCGCCTTGATGGTTTCGCCCCATTTGGCGATTTCGCTATCGAGAAAGCTCTTCAGATAGGCGGTGGAGCGGCGGTCCGGCGTCACGAAGGTCGACCCGACCTTCGTCAGCTTCTCGGAAAGTCCTGGCGTCTCGATCAGCGCCACGGTCGCCTTCTGCAACTTGTCGACGACCTCCTGCGGCGTTCCCTTCGGCACGAAGAAGCCACTCCAGAACGGCGCCTCGAAGGTCACGCCCTGCTCGCTTGCGGTCGCGATCTGCGGCAGCAGCACCGAGCGCTCCTTGGTCAACGCCGCGAGCGGCTTGAGGGTATCACTGTTGATCTGCGGAACGGCTGCGGCGCCCAGCGCACAGATGAAATCGATTCGTCCTGCGATCGCGTCCTGCACCGCCGGCGCCGAACCACGATACGGCACGTGCACGGCGTCGATTCCGGCCGCGGCATTGAGTTGCGCGCAGGCCAGGTGCGACGCCGAGCCAACGCCGGCGGAGCCATATTGCATCTTGCCGGGATTGGCTTTGCCGTAGGCGACGAATTCCTTCAAATCCTTGGCCGGCAGATCCTTGCGGGCCAACAGCACGATCGGCTGTTCGGCAATCATGGCAACCGGCATGAAATCGGTGACCGGATCGTAGGGCAGCTTTTTGTAGAGCGCCTTGCTCATCGCAAACGTATCGATGCCGCCCATCACGAACTGATAGCCGTCCGGCGTCGCCTTGGAGACGCGGGCAACGCCGATCGTGCCGCCGGCACCGCCGACATTTTCAACCACGACCTGCTGACCCAGCAGCTCGGACAGCCGTGCGGCAAAAACACGCCCCACCACGTCGGATGCGCTGCCGGAAGCGAAGGGGATCACGAGCGTGACCGCACGGTTCGGCCAATCCTGCGCGTGCGCGGATGGCGTCCATGGCGTGGCCACGGAAACGGCAGTCAGGGCGAGAGCGGCCATCGCAACTTGCGGGCAGCGGGACCAGAATTTCATCATAAGCACCTTTCGTACAGGACACCGGACGATATCACGATCCGCAGCAAAATGCGTGCCGTCCCATTGACAGCGGACAACTGGTCGCGCCACACAGCGCCGCTGACGACGGGGGAAAGACATGGGTCACGAGACGCTCGCCCAAACCATTGACGATGCCTTCGAGAAGCGCGACGGCATTTCGGCCGCGACCACCGGCCCGGTCCGCGCTGCGGTTGAGCAGGCGCTCGAGCTGATGGATTCGGGCGCCGCGCGCGTCGCCGAGAAGCAGGCGGATGGAACCTGGCGGGTCAATCAGTGGCTGAAAAAGGCGGTGCTGCTCTCGTTCCGGCTGAACGACATGAGCATGATCGCGGGCGGACCCGGTGCGTCGGCATGGTGGGACAAGGTGCCCTCCAAATTCGACGGCTGGACCGCGGACAAATTCAAGGCCGCCGGCTTCCGCGCGGTCCCCAATTGCATCGTGCGCAAATCGGCCTTCATCGCGCCGGGCGTGGTGCTGATGCCGTCCTTCGTCAATCTCGGCGCCTACGTCGATTCCGGCACCATGGTGGATACCTGGGCGACGGTCGGCTCCTGCGCGCAGATCGGGAAGAACTGCCACATCTCGGGCGGCGCCGGCATCGGCGGCGTGCTTGAGCCGCTGCAGGCAGGCCCCGTCATCATCGAGGATAACTGCTTCATCGGCGCGCGCGCCGAAGTCGCCGAAGGCGTGGTGGTGCGCGAAGGCTCGGTGCTGTCGATGGGCGTCTATCTCGGAGCCTCGACCACCATCATCGACCGCGCGACCGGCGAGACCATGCGCGGCGAAGTGCCGCCCTATTCCGTCGTGGTGTCGGGCACCATGCCGGGCAAGCCGCTGCCGAACGGCCAGCCGGGGCCGAACCTCTATTGCGCGGTGATCGTCAAGCGCGTCGACGCGCAGACCCGTTCCAAGACCTCGATCAACGAGTTGCTGCGGGATTGAACCGCGCCGGCGATTCCGGCGACTGACCCGTACCGGAAACGGCGGGCCGTCATGAACCTGATCGCGCTGCTCACAAGCTTTGACGGCCGCATCGCCCGCAAGTCCTACTGGCTCGGGTCGCTGATCATCATCGGCGCCGTCCTGGCGGTCGCGATCGCCATCGTCACGACGATTGACGAGGCGGCCTTCGACAGACCCGACGGGGGAAGCAGCGCACTCGGGCACGCACTCGGCTGGGTGCTGCTTTTGGCGTCGGTGCCGATTTCGGTGAAGCGGCTCCACGACCTGAACCGGTCCGGCCATTACCTGTGGCCGATGGTCATCCTCGATGCCCTGCTGACCGCCGGCGACGTCACCGGCTGGACCGGGACGCCGACCGAGCCGAACGCGCTTGGCTGGGCGATCATCGCGCTCTACGGCATCTATTCGCTCGTCCTGCTGATCCATCTCGGCTTCTATCGCGGCAGCACGGGCCACAACGATTACGGCCGCGATCCGCTGGCGCCCGAAGAGATCCCCGCCACCGTCAGCTTCTGATCGAACCGGTCGCTTCCCTGGCGCGACCAACCTGCAGGTTGGAATTCAGGGGACGTGTGATGACGATTTTCTCGCTGCTGTTCGGCTTTCACGGCCGCATCGACCGCCGCCAATGGTGGCTCGGCATGGCGATCGTGGCCACGGCTGCGTCCTCGGCCATCGTCGGGATCGGCCTGCTGAAGATACACCCGATCGTCTTCCTGCCGTCCGCGCTTCTGTCGACGTTTCCCGTCTTCGCGCTGGGCATCAAGCGGCTGCACGATCGCGACATGACCGGCTGGTACATCGCCTGGATCACGATCATCCCCGCCATGCTGCTCCTGCTCGCCGGCCGGACCGGCGACGGCAGCATCGCCGGATTGGTACTGACCTGGTCCGCACTTCTGTTGATCGGTCTCGGCGTGGCCGGGCTCGGTTTCAGCCGCGGCACCGACGGCGCCAACGAATACGACGACGCGAGCGGGGACGAGACCGCTTCCGCTTTCGCCGACCTCTAGGACCGGAGCCGATCATGCCGACGCTTCCGGCGCGGCACCGACGGCGAGAACGAGTACGGGCCCGATCCCTCAGGACGCACGAGGTCAAGCCCGCTGCCGTGTGATCATTGACGGTGTCCGGTGCGTCCCGGTAAAGCCGGGGGATGACACCAGCCGATCCGATCGCCATCGCGCAAAACCTGTTGCGCTGTCCCTCCGTGACACCCGCGGAAGGCGGTGCGCTCAGCTACCTCGAATCATTGCTGAAGGCCGCGGGCTTCACCACCCATCGCATGACCTTCTCCGAACCCGGCACGCCGGATGTGGAGAATTTCTATGCCCGCATCGGCACCGGATCGCCGCACCTGATGTTCGCCGGCCATACCGACGTGGTGCCGCCCGGCAACGAGGCCTCATGGACGCATCCGCCCTTCGCCGGTGAAATCGCGGACGGTGTGCTCTACGGCCGCGGCGCCGTGGACATGAAGGGCGGGATCGCGGCCTGCATCGCCGCCACGCTGGATTATCTCGCCGCCCATGGCGGCAAGCCGCGAGCGGACGGCAAGGGCTCGATCTCGTTCCTGATCACCGGCGACGAGGAAAGCGTTGCGATCAACGGCACGCCGAAGCTGCTCGACTGGGCCGCGCAGCTCGGCGAGACCTTCGATCACTGCATTCTCGGCGAGCCGAGCAATCGCGAAGTCCTCGGCGACACCATCAAGATCGGACGGCGCGGTTCGCAGAACGGCACCCTGATCGTGCATGGCAAGCAGGGCCACGTCGCCTATCCCGAGCGCGCCGACAATCCGGTGACCGGCCTCGTGACGTTGATCGCCGCATTGAAGGGCGAGCCGCTCGACAAGGGCACCGACCTGTTCGACCCGTCCAATCTCGAATTCGTCTCGATCGATATCGGCAACAAGACCGTCAACCTGATCCCGGCCGAAGCGCGCGCGCGCTTCAACATCCGCTTCAACAACCTGCACAGTCACGAATCGCTGAAGGCGTTGCTCGAACAGCGTGCGATCGCAGCCTCCGGCGGCAAGATCCGGTTCTCGTTCGAATGGGAGCCGTCCAACGCCGATGTGTTCGTGGTCGAACCCGGCCCGTTCACGGACGTGGTGGCAAATGCCGTGACCGAGGTGACGGGCCGCAAGCCGGTGCTTTCGACCACCGGCGGCACGTCCGACGCGCGCTTCATCAAGAATTACTGCGCGGTGGTCGAATTCGGCCTGGTCGGCCAGACCATGCATGCGATCGACGAACGCGTGCCGGTGACGGAGCTTGTTGAGTTGACCGCGATCTACCGGAAGATTCTTGATCGCTACTTCGCGTGATGCAGGTCGCGGTTCTCGTCGCGCAGCATTGCCAGCGCGAGGATGATCGCGGCGGCGACGCCAAGCGCAGTGCGCACTGCATGGAGCTGACCCCAGTTCACCAGTAGCGCCCGCGTCGAAGCTCCCGCCTGCGTCGCCGGAGTCGTAAGCAGCGTGTCGTTTAGCGGCATAAGCCAGATCAGCGTGAACGGCCAGTTCGCGACCGCCAACGCGGCCCCAATCAGCCACAGCCAGTTGCGTGTGCGGTACCATAGCCAGCCGCCGAGTGCGGCGCAGAACAACGCGAGCCCGCCCTGAATCTTCATGGCGGCCGGAAACCCCGACGCCCATTGCATCAACGCCGCCTGCGGTTCGAGCAGGAGCCGCGCCGGCTGCTCGACCACACTGATGTAGATGGCGATGGCGGCGAACGCGGCTGCGGCCATCAAGGCGATGAGTTTCAGATACTTGGTCATGATACATCCTCCGTTCGACATGGGCTGCGCGTCAGCGCCCCACACCCATCCGCGCCAGCAACCGGTCGCCGCGGATGAAGTGGTGGTAGAGCGCGCCGGCCACATGCAGGATGAGCAGCGCGATCAGCACGCGCACGCCGATGCCGTGCGGAATGCGCGGCGGCACGTTCCAGAAATCCGGCAGGGAGCCCGATGCGCCGCCAAACACGATCGGACCCGCGCCCGACAGCACCATCATGCCGATGCCGCTCGCGGCCAGCCCGATGATCACGATGTAGAAGATGAGGTGCACGGCGCTCGCCGCGCGATGCGGCAGAGCCGGCTGTCCCGCGACAGGGAGCGGCTTCCGGTCGGCGAACCACCACCACGCGATGCGCCCGAGTGTCAGCGCGAGGATCGCAATGCCCATTAGCGCGTGAAAGCGCAGGAATGCGGCCTTGGCCGCGGGATCGGCAGCGCCGCTCACGCGAAAGCCGGTGACGAGCAGCGCCACGATCAGCGCTGCGGCAAGCCAGTGAATGGTGATTGCGACCGCGCCATAACGGTCCTGCGTAGACTTCAAGGCCATGACACACTCCTATTTCTCGTCCTGCGAGAGGCGTTGCCGCACGCGCCGCAAGGTCGCGAGCGATGTTTCGATGTCCTTCAATGAACTCGCCCCGGCGAGCATTTGCGCCTTCGGCTCCCAGCGCGCCGTGGCCGCGGCATAGGCGGTCTCGCCCTTGCGCGTGAGCAGCACGAGCTTCGCGCGCTGATGATTGGGATTGGGGGCGAAGCGGATAAAGCCTTCGCCTTCCAGTTCGTTGGCGACCCGCTGCACCGCCTGCCGGGTCAGGCCCATGTTGCGGGCGATTTGCGCGATCGGCAGCGGCGTGTTGGCGAGCGCGATTGCGCCGATCACCTGCCAGCGCGCGCTGGTGAGCCCGATATCGCCGACCAGCGCATCGCCCATGGCGATCAGCTCGCCGTTCAGGCGAAAGATTTCGAGCACCAGCTCGGTGATTGCGTCGGCCAGTCGCTGCGGCATGACCCATCCTTAAATCGACAGTATATTGTCAATATGACAGTATATTGTCAATTAAGGCGAAGATCACGAATTGGCGATCCGGAACACGGTCAGCCCGGGTAATCCACCTTGACCAGATACAGCCCCTCGGCCGGGGCTACCTGCCCGCACAAGGTGCGGTCGCGCGCTTCAAGGATGCGGGCGATGTCGTCCGGCGTCCACTTGCCTTCGCCGACATGCACGATCGATCCGACCATCGAGCGCACCTGATTGTGCAGGAACGAGCGCGCCGACACGGTGATGTTCACGTTCCAGCCGTCGGTCTCGATGTCTAGTTGATCGAGCGTCTTCACCGGCGATTTCGACTGGCACTCGGTCGAGCGGAAGGTGGTGAAATCGTGATTCCCGATCAGCCGCGTCGCCGCCGCGCGCATCGCCGCGATATCCAGCGGCCGTCCCACCCGCCAGGCACGGCCGAGATCGAGCGCCAGATCGGGCCGCCTGTTCACCACGCGATAGAGATAATGCCGCCTGGTCGCCGAGAACCGCGCATTGAAATCGTCGCCGACCCGCTCGGCGGCGAGGATCGCGACCGGCTGCGGCCGCAGATAAAAATTCAGCGCATCGCGCACCGTGCCGCCGTCGTGCTCGCTGCGCAGATCGCAATGCGCGACCTGTCCGAGCGCATGCACGCCGGCATCGGTGCGGCCCGCGCCTTGTATGGTGACGCGCTGGCCGTCGAAGCGCGCAATCGCGTCCTCGATCGCGCCCTGCACGCTCGGCGCATCGGCCTGGTATTGCCAGCCGCGATAGGGCGCGCCGTCATATTCGATGAGGAGTTTGTAGCGGGGCATCAGCGCAGAGCCGCGCCGCGGGACAGCCTGTTCCCGCGCAGAAACTCGTCTGCCTTCATCGGCTGCTTGCCGGCGCGCTGCAATTCGATGATGCGGATTGCGCCTTCACCGCAGGCGATGGTGAGATTGTCGTCCAGCACTGTGCCGGGCGCGGCATGTCCGGCAGCCAGCGTCGAACGCAGCGCCTTGACCCGCACCGGAGTCTTCTCGTCGGGCATCTCGAACCAGGCGCCCGGAAACGGCGACAGCCCGCGGATGTGGTTGTGCACATCGCGCGCAGCTTTGGCCCAGTCGATCCGGGTCTCGGCCTTGCTGATCTTCTCGGCATAGGTCACGCCGTCGGCTGGCTGCGGCACGATCTGCAGCGAGCCGCGCTCCAGCGCGCCGAGCGCGCGATGCATCAGGTCGCCGCCGATTGCGGCCAGCCGGTCATGCAGATCGCCCGCGGTCATGTCGGGACCGATGGCGACGCGCTCGATCATCGCCATGCCGCCGGTATCGAGCCCCTCGTCCATCTTCATCACGGTGACGCCGCTCTGAGCGTCGCCCGCCATCACCGCGCGATTGATCGGCGCGGCGCCGCGCCAGCGCGGCAGCAGCGATGCATGCAGATTGAAACAACCCAGCGGCACGGCGTCGAGCAAAGGCTTCGGCAGGATCAGGCCATAGGCCACCACCACCGCAGCATCGGCACCGAACGATGCAAACTCCGCCTGTGCCGCTTCGGTACGCAGCGTCTTTGGCGTTAACACGGTGAGGCCGAGCCGCTTGGCCTCGCGCGCCACCGGCGTATCCTGCAATTCCATGCCACGACCGGCCGGCTTCGGCGCACGCGTATAGACCGCGACGATCTCATGGCCCGCGCCCGCGAGTTCGATCAGCGTTGGCACCGCGAAATCCGGCGTGCCCATGAAGATGAGGCGGAGCGGCATGGATTGGTCCTTTCCCTCTCCCGGCTTGCGGGAAGAGGGAAGACGGTGAGCGACTAGTCGGCGCCCTGCTTGGCCATCTTGGTGTATTTCTTGATGACGCGGTCGCGCTTCAGCTTCGAGATATGATCGATGAACAGCACGCCGTTGAGGTGGTCGATCTCGTGCTGGATGCAGGTGGCGAACAGGCCGTCCGCCTCGACCTCCTGCGCCTTGCCGTCAATGTCCAGATATCTGATCCGCACCTTGGCCGGCCGCTCGACGTCCTCGTAATATTCCGGGATCGAGAGGCAGCCTTCCTCATGCAGGTTCATCTCCTCCGACGACCAGGTGATCTCCGGATTGATGAACACCTGCGGCGCTTTCTCATCGTCCTTTTTCGACAGGTCCATCGTCACGAGGCGCAGCGGCTCGCCGATCTGGATCGCGGCCAGTCCAATGCCCGGCGCGTCATACATGGTCTCGAGCATGTCGTCGGCGAGCGCACGAATGGACGCGTCGACCGTCGCCACCGGCTTGGAGACGAGGCGGAGTTGCTTGTCGGGCAGGATGAGGATGTCGCGCAGGGCCATGCGCGCGATGTAATTATTGGGACAGGCGCGGTCAATTCGTTCTTCGCTGGCCCCTCCTTCTCCCGCCCCGACATTGCGCCCTCTCCCCGCGCACTGCCGTCCTTCCCTCTCCCCGCCTGCGGGGAGAGGGTGCCGAGCGTATGCGAGGCGGGTGAGGGGCTGATCGCCAAGACGAAAACACGAGCCCCTCACCCGGCTCGGACCTCCGGTCCTCGCCACCCTCTCCCCGTTTCACGGGGAGAGGGAAAGGATCGCGGCTTCAGCGCCCCCGGCCATAAGTTCTCTTTTTGTTCTTGACGTATTCCGAATCGTGCTAAAAGGGGCGGATGGACATTTTCGCTCTGATCCGCGACCGGCTCGCCGGCCTCGACCCGCTCTTGGTGGTCGCGGTCATTGCCGCGGTTTGCGCCTTCATCCTCGCCGCCACCATCGGGGTCACGATCCTGCTGATCGGGCGACGCCGGCGGCGGGCCGAAGAGGCCGCCGAAGCCGAGCGCCTGGAGGCGGAGGAGAACGAGGCCCGGATGGCGGAGCTTCGCCGCCTGCAGGCCGAGACCACCGGGCTCGTGCGCGCCATGGGCGACATGCTGGCGAACCGGCAGTCGCAATTCGAGAAAGCCTTTTCCGAGCGGCTCGACACCGTCACCCACCGCATCGGTCAGTCGATCCAGCACACCACGCAGCAGACCGGCGAAAATCTCAACCGGCTGAACGAACGGCTCGCGGTCATCGACTCGGCGCAGAAGAACATCACCGCGCTCGCCTCGCAGGTGACGTCGCTGCAGGGCGTCCTGTCCAACAAGCAGCAGCGCGGTGCCTTCGGCCAGGGCCGCATGGAAATGATCATCCAGGACGGGCTGCCGAAGGGCTCGTTCGAATTCCAGTTCACGCTGTCGAATGCAACGCGGCCGGATTGCGTGATCCATTTTCCCGACCAGCGGCCGCTGGTGATCGACTCGAAATTTCCGCTGGAAGCGGTCACCGCCTTCCGCGACGCCAAGACCGACGACGAGCGCATGATCGCCGGGCGCATGCTGCGCCAGAACGTGACCAAGCACATCGCCGATATCGCCGGCAAATATCTGCTCCCCGGCGAGACCCAGGAACTCGCCTTGATGTTCGTGCCATCGGAATCGGTCTATGCCGAATTGCACGACCAGTTCGACGACCTGATCCAGCGCGCGTTTCGCTCGCGCGTCGTCATCGTATCGCCCTCGCTCTTGATGCTCGCGGTGCAGGTGATCCAGCAGATCCATCGCGATGCCCGCATGCGCGAGGCCGCCGACAAGATCCATGCCGAGGTCGGGCATTTCATGGAAGACCTCAAGCGGCTGCGCGAACGCGTGCGCAAGCTCGAGGCGCATTTCGGCCAGGCGACCGAGGACATCAAGCAGATCGTGGTCTCGACCGACAAGCTGGAGCGGCGCGGCTCCCGCATCCGCGACGTCGAGTTCGACGACGGCGACGACCAGAGCAGCGTCGTGCTTCCGAACCCGGTCGGCGCCCGGCGCGTGGTCGCGGCGGAATAACGCCGTTAACCATCAGATACCGCAACCCCTTCAGTGGCACCCGGGTACGGCGGCGGGCGGCTGGTTAAGCGCGGTTGCTTGGGCTAGATTGACCCGTGGTTAACGCTTGGTAAATGCGTTCGGGGTGGACATTGTGTTGAGGGGGATTGCCGTTTTCGCCGCGCTGGCGGCGACAGTTTTGTGTGCGGGCTGCGCCAACCGCCCGGCGCAGGGCGTGCTGATTCCCATGAAGGAACAGGTCGCCGGTACCACGCAGGTTCCGATCCTGGTCGCGACCACCCGCAAGAAATCCGTCGAAGATCCTGGCGAAATGTTCGGCGGCGACCGCGCCGACGCCATGTCCTACGCGGCCATCACCGTATCGATCCCGCCGGATGCCGACCGCAAGATCGGGCATGTGCAGTGGCCGGACGCCCTGCCCGGCGACCCCAAGCGCAATTTCATGACGGTCTCGGCCGACTATATCGATCAGAAGGCCTTCGCCGCGTCGATCGCCGCGACCGCGCGCAGGACCGGTCATCCGCGCGTGCTGATCTTTGTGCACGGCTTCAACAACCGGTTCGACGATGCCGTCTACCGCTTCGCCCAGATCGCGCATGACTCCAAGGCCGAGGCCGTGCCGGTGCTGTTCACCTGGCCCTCGCGCGGCGATGTGCGGCTGCGGTCCTATACCTACGACCGCGAAAGCGCGAATTATTCACGCGATGCGCTCGAGGAACTGATCGACCAGATCGCCGCCTATCCGCAGGTGAAGGAGATCAGCGTCCTCGCGCATTCGATGGGCAATTGGGTGACGCTGGAGGCGCTGCGCGGCCGCTCGCTGCGGCGCATGGCACGCCCCAACGCCGACAAGGTGAAGCAGGCGATGCTGGTTGCGCCGGATGTCGATGTCGACGTGTTTCGCGCCACCATCAGGCGCATGGGCCCCAACCGGCCGAAGATGCTGCTGTTCGCGTCTCAGGACGACGGCGCCTTGTCGCTGTCGAAGGAGATCTGGGGCGGCGTGGACCGGATCGGCGAAGTCGGCGCCACCGAACCCTATCGCACGCAACTCGAGGGCGAGCGGATCGCGGTATTCGATCTGACGCCGCTGAAGACCGTCGGCAGCAACGCCCACAGCCGCGCCTTCGACGATATCACCCAGGTGCTGGCGATGGTGCGCGAACGCAATGCGCAGCAGCGGAATCAGGTCGCACGCAGCCAGCCTGCACCACCGGCAACGGCGCCGTCGCAGACCGAAACCGTCGCGCTGCGGGATTGAACCGGTCACATTTTTTAGCGGGTATCGCCGGTGTCATGCCCTGCGCCGGCGGGGCATCCAGTAACCCTCTGCGCCGCTTGCATTTACTGGGTCGCCCGCTTTCGCGGGCGATGACAAATTGGTGCCACAGCACGATTCAATCCGTCGCCAACACGCGCTAGGCTCACCACTGCATGACCAGCCTCGAATCACCCGCCGCCAAACCCAAAATCTCATGGTCCGAAGCGCTGTCGGTCTATCTGAAACCGCGCGTGCTGATCGTCATCCTGCTCGGCTTCTCGGCCGGCCTGCCGCTGGCGCTGTCGGGCGCGACACTTGCGATCTGGATGACCGAGGCCAAGGTGAGCCTGGGCACCATCGGACTCTATGCACTGGTCGGCCTGCCCTACACCCTGAAATTCCTCTGGGCGCCGCTGGTCGATGCACTCGACATTCCGATCCTGTCGCGCGCGCTTGGGCGGCGGCGCGGATGGCTCGTCTTCTCACAACTCCTGCTCGCGGCCGCGATCGCATTCCTTGCCTTCCAGGATCCTGCAACCGCGCTATGGCCGGTCGCGCTTGGCGCAGTGTTGGTCGCCACCGCCTCCGCCACCCAGGACATCGTGATCGACGCCTTTCGGGTCGAAAGCCTCGATACCAGCGAGCAGGCGGCGGGGATGGCCGGCTATGTCGCTGCCTACCGCATCGGCATGCTCGCCTCGGGCGCAGGCGTCATTACGCTGACCTGGTGGCTCGCGAAGGTCGGCGTATCGGCTGAGACGGTGTGGATGTGGGGTTACCTCGCCGCCGCTGCGCTGGTGAGCGTCGGTATCGTCGCCACGCTGATGGCGACCGAACCCGCCGCTCCCGAGGGCTTGGTCGACCGGGCGCGCGACCCGATCAGCAGGGTTCTGATCACGGCTTTCGGTGCGTTCAGGGAATTCCTCGGCCGTCCCGAGGCGATCATCATCCTGCTGTTCGTGGTGCTGTTCAAGTTTTGCGATGCCTTTGCCGGCGTGCTGACCGGTCCCTTCGTGATCGGGATCGGCTTCGACAAGGCGACTTACGCGGCGGTGGTAAAAGGTGTCGGATTGGCCTCGGCGCTGATCGGCGGCTTTGCCGGCGGGATGGTCGCGGCTGCGCTGCCGCTGTCGACGAGCCTCTGGATCGGCGGCATTCTGCAGGCCATCTCCAACCTCGCCTTCGCATGGCTTGCGCTGATCGGCCCGAATGTGCCGGCGCTGACCGCGGTCGTCATTGTCGAGAATTTCACCGGCGCGATCGGTACCGTGATTTTCGTCGCCTATCTCTCCGCCCTGTGCGGGGTACGTGCGCATACCGCGACGCAATTTGCGCTGCTGACGGCGCTGGCCGCGGTCGGCCGAACCACCCTGTCTTCGGGAGGCGGCTTTATTGCGGAGAGCACCGGTTGGGTCTGGTTCTTCGTGATCTCGGCGCTGGTCGCGATTCCAAGCCTGATGCTGCTGGCCTGGCTGCAGATGCGGGGACATTTCCGCGAGCTGGACCAGCGCGCGCGATAGCGTTGGCGTGGCGGCCGGACTGCGATCCACGGGAGGGTTCATAGCCCGGCCGGGCTGATTCCGAATCAGGCCGATCGGTTGTAGTCATTCCGGTACGCGCATATCCGCGATACCGGAGCCGCCATGAACTTCACCAGCGTGATCGAGACCGTGGGCTATGCGCTCGATCTCACCGGCGTCGCGCTGATCGCGATCGGGCTCGTCATCGCCTTCGTGCGCTACATCACCGTTCCCGTCATACCGGGTGGCATCGACGCCTATCGCAGGCTGCGTCAGGATATCGGACGCGCGATCCTGCTCGGTCTCGAAGTGCTGGTGGCGGCCGACATCATCCGCACCGTGGCGGTCACGCCGACGCTGGACAGCGTCGCGATCCTTGGCGCGATCGTGGTGATCCGCACCTTCCTCTCGATCAGCATGCAGGTCGAGGTCGAAGGGCGCTTCCCGTGGCAGAGCCGGTCCGAGGCGAAGGAGGGATAAAGGCGTCCCAAGCGCTTCTTCCCTCTCCCCGGAAACGGGAAGAAGGAAGAAAGCCTACATCGCCGTGCGCTGCCGCATCGCCGCCGACAGCGTGCCCTCGTCGAGATAATCGAGTTCGCCGCCGACCGGCACGCCATGCGCAAGCCGCGTCACCGCCACACCCGCGCTGTGAAGCAGATCGGTGATGTAATGCGCCGTGGTCTGGCCATCGACGGTGGCGTTGAGCGCGAGGATCACCTCCGTCACCGCGGGATCATGCGCGCGCGTGACCAGCGCATCGATGGTGAGATCCTGCGGGCCAACGCCATCGAGCGGTGACAGCGTTCCGCCGAGCACATGATAGCGCGCATTGACTGCGCCGGCGCGCTCCAGCGCCCACAGGTCCGCGACATCGGCGACCACCACGATCACACTCGGGTCGCGTTTCGGGTCGGTACACACCGTGCAGGGATTTTGCGAATCGATATTGCCGCAGGTTCCACACACCGTGATGCGCTCCTGCGCCACCGCCAGCGCGTCGGTCAGCGGTCCCAGCAATTGCTCGCGCTTCTTGATCAGGTGCAACGCGGCGCGGCGCGCCGAGCGCGGCCCGAGCCCCGGCAGCCGCGCCAGCAGCTGGATCAGGCGCTCGATTTCAGGTCCGGCAACGGATTTCGGCATGACGCGTTCTGCGACTCGTGACTGCCGGCATATTGCGAGGCAAGGCCACAAAATCAATGGCCGCATGCCGGCCGGTCACTTCGCGGCCGCAAGGCCCCATCCGTCCCGCATCCGGGACAGGCTTGGGCGCATGGCCGGGCTCAGAAAGCCGGTGCTGCCCCATTCCTTGGCCATGCAATTATTCGGACCTGCGGGCGTCTCGCCCTTTCCCTCCATCACGGCCTTGAACCAGTCCCGATCGCGCAACCCGATCACGTCGCCATGCGCCTTCAGGAAATCGTCCTGGCCAATTTTCTTGAGTGCGACGACAAGGGCGGTCTTGTAACCATACTGATTGTACTCGTCGGCCGACGACAGGAATCGCCGTTGCATCTCGGCAATGGTTTCAGCATCGGCCGTACCGATCCTGCAGATCGCCAACACCGGCAGGTTTCGCAAAAACGTCCGGTTCATTTTTCCGGCGAAGAAATCCTGCTTGTAAAACGGCAAGGCATCCGGTCCCGCATCCGCCGCACGGACGTAAAGCGCGGGATAACGCCGCCATATCGCGTTGTGGTTATCCTGCACCTTGTCCTTGCTGACGATTTCGAACATGGCCGTCGCAACAGGCTGGAATGCGGGTTGGGGCAGCGTCACGATTGCGGATTGCAGAACCGACGCGCTGTCGCTCCCGCTTTTCGAACGGTCGGCTTGAAGGTCCGCAAACCGTGCTGCCATCTTCTCCGCGAGCGGGACGAGTTGTCCCGGATTCTGCGAGAGCGTATACGCCATAGCCCAAGGCAGTTGCTTCGGCATCTGACCGCTCAAGATCTGCTGCAACACCTCGAACGCTTCATCATAGACGCGCCCGGGCTCCTCGGCGGTGCGCGCAAGCACAGCCTCGTTCTGCGCAAAGCCCTTGAAGTTCGCCAGGTCGGTCGCCGTATACTTGCGCACACCCAGCATGATGCTTTCAGGTGTGTCGTATCGTGCCTTGTCTATGCTGTCGGGAACCGTGTCCAGCGTCTGAAACTTGCGCAGGAATTGCGCGCCGCATTCCCACGCCGGCTTGCTGCTGATAAGCGAGCAACCGATGAACCCCATCGGCAGCACCGGTAGCCGCCACGCTATGGCGCTGCAATAGGAGCCCAGAATCCTGCCGTCGACCACGATCTCGGTGAGCGACTCGCTGACGCCCGGCTTGCGCTTCCAGATTCCCGCATCTTGCGGACGCGATACCGTGACCACAGCATGGTTCGGGTCTTCCGGGAAACGCAACACGCACAGGTGAAACTTGCCCGAGACGTAAGTGATCAGGATGCGGTTCTGCGTATCGCGTTTGATCGCGTCGCATTGGTCGCGCCGCATCAGACGCACCGATGAGTAGTTTTCCGGCTTGTAGTTGGTGTTCGGCTCGTAAACGACCGGAATATCGTGCGTCTGCACGAAACTGCCCAGTTCCTTGCCGACGACAGAGTGAGCCTGCGGATTGAAGTCGAACACCTTGCCGGGGTTGCTGGCGCGCAACGCCGCCGCGCGTGCGGCGATCTCGCGGCCTTCCTGAACATACGCAACGTAATACGCGCCATAGGCCGCAACGGGCACGATCATGAGAACGCGTGGCAATCGGCCGATCGCGGCTTCCACGAAAAGGCTGATCAATGCCACGTGGATCAGGAGGACCGTGATCAGTCCGGCGCCGAACATCATGAGGTACACGCCGGGGATCGGCAGAACCTGCAGGAGAAACAGCACGACCGCGGCGACGAGCGCCCACAGCGATGGCGACGATTTAATGATACGCATCATGTGCCGGTGTCCAACCATTCGCACCGTAGCGGCGGGCCGTTAACTCGCCTCGAAGTTTCGCGACCGTCAGGCGGCCAAAATGGCCGCGATGGTATGCGGACGATGAATACCGTCCGCAAAAGTCGCGGTTTCGCGGACACCCGCTGGTGGCGGATGGCGTTCGCGCCTCTATATCCTCTGAAGGATGTATATGGACCGAACGATGAGCCCCCTCACCCGCCTTGCCACCCGCGTCGCCTATGGCGCGACCCAGCTCCCCCGCATGGCCTATTATGCCGGGCACGCCTATGCGCTGCAGCGGCTGGCGGCCGAAGCGCGCCGCCGCGAGGGCGAGGAACCGCCATCGCCGCCCCGACCAGGTGACAACCGCGCCCCGCTCATCAGCGACCGCAAACTCTACGGCGACATGGCGGAGCTCCTCGCCCGCGATCTCGCCAATGTCGAAGCCGGCATCTATCCCCTGCCCGCCGACCATGACGGGTCGCTGCCGACCCTGTTCCGCCGCTCGCGGCTGTTTTTCGACGATCTGCCGGATGTGTATCGCCGCCGCAAGGATCGCCGCCACGACGAGGTGCTGACCGAGGACGTTCGCGGCAAGCGGCCGGATTACTACCTGCAGAATTTCCACTTCCAGTCCGGCGGCTGGCTGACCGAGGATTCCGCCGATCGCTACGACACCCAAGTCGAGGTGCTGTTCAAAGGCACCGCAAATGCGATGCGCCGCATGGCGCTGCCCGAGCTGCACGAACATTTCCGCGGCCGCGACCAGCGCACATTGCGCCTCACCGACATTGGCTGCGGCACCGGGCGCTTCCTCGATTTCGTCAAGCAGGCCTGGCCGCGCCTCCCGGTCACCGGCATCGATCTGTCGGACGCATACGTCAAGCATGCGCGACATCACCTGCGGCGCTGGTCGCGCGTGAACACGCTTGTCGCCAAGGCCGAGAGCCTGCCGCTGCGCGACGCCAGCCAGGATGCGGTGACGTCCGTGTTCATGATGCACGAATTGCCGCCGCAGATCCGCCGCGAGATGATCGGCGAAGCCGCGCGCGTCCTCAAACCCGGCGGCCGGTTGGTGATCGTGGATTCGCTGCAGCGTCGCGACATCCCGGATTACGAGGGTCTGCTCGAGCGCTTCCCGCAGAATTATCACGAGCCGTATTTCGAGAGCTATCTCGACGAGGACTTCGCGCATATCGCGCGAGGCGTCGGCCTCACGCATGTGCGCGACGAACCGGCTTTCGTGTCAAAGGTGATGGTGTTCGACAAGATCGCGTAACCTCCGGCAGGAGCGCTGACAAGCCGCGCGCATTGTGTCACTCAGGCCCCTCCTGCCAGCCGGGGCCATGATGGACGCCACACTCAGCGACACGCTGCTCGGAATTATTTTCGTCGCCATTGCGATTGTGTATGCCTCGGTCGGGCAGGCCGGGGCCACCGGTTATATCGCCGTCATGGCGATCGCCGGCCTCAGCCCGGATGTCATCAAGCCGACCGCGCTGGCGCTCAACATCGTGGTCGCCGCCATCGGTACGATCCGGTTCGTGGTAGCCGGGCTTCTCACATGGCGCACCTGCTATCCCTTCGCGATCCTTGGCGTGCCGTTCTCGTTTCTCGGCGGCGCACTCAATCTGCCCGGCATCCTCTATATGCCCGTGGTCGGGTTGCTGCTCCTGCTTGCGGCCTGGCAGATGATCCGGCCCATGCGCGCGGCATCCTCGCCCGAGACCGCGCTTGACGATCCACCGTTCATACCTGCGCTCGCCGCCGGCGGCATCATCGGCCTTATCTCCGGCGTCACCGGCATCGGCGGCGGCATCTTCATCGCGCCGCTGATCATCGCGCTCGCTTGGGCCACCACGCGGCAGGCCGCGGCGATCTCGGCGAACTTCAATCTGTTGAATTCAGCCGCGGCGCTGACCGGCGCCTGGGCGACCTTGCCTGGCCTGCCCCCGCAATTGCCGCTCTGGATGCTCGCCGCCGCGATCGGCGGGCTTATCGGCTCATCGCTTGCGCTCAAGCGCCTGCCGCCGGCGATGCTACGGATGATTTTGTTCGCGCTGCTGACGGTGGCCGGGCTACGGATGCTGTGGACGTGGGTGGAGATGATGTGGGGCGCGAGTTGAATGTGGCGCCTCGAGCAAAATGAAGCGACGCGTGCGTCCCTCTCCCCGTTCTGACAGGGAGAGGGGCGAAGAACTCACACCCCCGATGCCGTCGCGTTCGGGAAGAACAGCTGATTGCCGTTGATCTTGTACTCGGCGATCGCCTTCTGGCCTTCCGGCGACACGATCCAGTCGATGAACGCCTGGCCTTCCGCCTTCTTCACATTCGGGTGCTTCTCCGGATTGACCAGGATGACGCCGTACTGATTGAACAGCTTGTTGTCGCCCTCGACGACGATGTCGAGATCGCCGCGATTCTTGAACGACAGCCAGGTGCCGCGATCGGCGAGCACATAGGCGTTCGCGGCCGACGCGGTGTTGAGCGCGGCGCCCATGCCCTGCCCGATCTCCTTGTACCACGCGCCCGATCCCTTCGAATCTTTGTCGGCGCCGGCGATATCGATGCCGGCAACCTTCCAGAGATTGAGCTCGGCGGAATGCGTGCCGGACTTGTCGCCGCGCGAGATGAACGGCGCGGACTTCGCCTTGATCGCCTTCAGCGCCGCGGCGATGTCCTTGCCGCCCTTGATGCCGGCTGGATCGCTCTTCGGCCCGATCAGCACGAAGTCATTATACATGACCGGAAAGCGCTTCACGCCGAAGCCATCGGCGACGAACTTCTCTTCCTGCGGTCGCGCATGCACGAACACCACATCGGAATCGCCGCGCCGTCCGGTTTCCAGCGCCTGCCCCGTACCCTGCGACACCACCTTCACGTCGATGCCGGTCTTCTTCTTGAACAGCGGCAGGATGTGATTGAACAGCCCTGAATCGGTCGTCGATGTGGTCGACGAGACGACAATGGATTTGTCCTGCGCAAGCACCGGGCCCGCGAGCGCAAGCGACGCAGCCGCACCCAGCGCGACGATGAAACGGCGTGTGATCATGGCAGTCTCCTTTTTTTGTCAGACGAGCAATTCACCGGCGACGAAGCGTCGTGCGGCGTCGGTTTTCGGCGACGTGAAGAAGGTTTGTGCGTCGGCGACTTCGATCACGCGACCTTTATTCATCAACACGATCTCGCCACCGAGGCGGCGCGCCTCGCCGAGATCGTGCGTCGCCATCACGATCTTGATGCCGCGTGCGGCGATGCCGGCGATGATGTCCTCGGTCGCCTTGGTGGCGGCGGGATCGAGCGAGGCGGTCGGCTCGTCGAGAAACAGGATCTCCGGCGCCTTGGCGAGCGCGCGCGCAATCGCAAGCCGCTGCTGTTCGCCGCCCGACATGCGGCGCGCGGGGCGATCGCTCAGTGCGCCGAGGCCGACACGATCGAGCAGTTCCTGCGCCGCCGCATCGCGTTCGGCACGCGGCACACCCGCCGCCGCCAGCGCGTAAGTGAGATTGCCGGCCGCGCTCCTCCGCAACATCACCGGCCGCTGGAACACGATCGCGCGGCCGACCGGCGGCACATTGCTGCGTCCGCCATAGGTGACCCGGCCGCTCGAGGGGGAACTGAGCCCCATCGCGATTCGCATCAGGCTCGATTTGCCGGAGCCGTTCGGCCCGACGAGCATCGTCGGTTCTCCGGCGGCGAAGGTGAGCGATACACGGTCGAGGATCGTCACCTCGCGCGCGAGCAATGACACCTCTTCGAGCATTAACGGCAGATCGGAAGCGGGTGCGCGCATCGCATTCATCCCGCAAAGCGTTCGCCGGCGCGGCGCACGCCCCAGGCCAGAGCATTCACGAACAGCACCAGAACAAGAAGGACAATGCCCAGACCAATGGCCAGAGGCAGGTTGCCCTTGGAGGTTTCGAGTGCGATCGCCGTCGTCATCACGCGGGTGAAGCCGTCGATATTGCCGCCGACGATGATCACCGCGCCGACTTCCGCCGCCGCCCGCCCGAAGCCCGCGAGCAGCGCGGTCACAAGGGAAAATCGCGCGTCGGTAATCAGGGTCGCAATCCGCCGCAGCGGGCCGGCATTCATGGCGTCGAGTTCGTCGCGATACTCAACCCAGAGATCCTCGATGGTCTGCCGCGACAGCGCCGCGATGATCGGCGCCACCAGAATGGTCTGCGCCACAATCATCGCCGCCGGCGTGAACAGAATGCCGAGGCTTCCGAGCGGACCGGACCGCGACAGAAGAAGGTAGACCATCAGGCCGACCACCACCGGCGGAAGGCCCATCAGCGCGTTGAGCAGCACGATGACGCCGTTGCGGCCGGGAAATTTCGTCAGCGCAATCAAGGCGCCGAGCGGTATCCCGATCAGCGCGGCGCAGGCGACCGCGGACAGGGTGACGATCAGCGACAGCTTGACGATTGCGAGCAGAACCGGATCGGCGCGCAGGATCAGGTCAAGGGCTGAGGCATCGGTCGGCACCTGATTTGTGTTGCATTGGACGCCGAATGGGTCAATTTTCGGAGCAAATTCACTTCAATGCAGGCATATTCATGCGCGAGTTTCTCAATACCGACGAAGCCGCGGCGTATCTTCGGCTGAGTGAGCGCAAGCTCTACGAGCTGGTGGCGGCCGGCGCCGTCCCCTGCAGCAAGGTCACTGGGCGATGGCTGTTTCCAAAGGCGGCGCTCGACCGCTGGGTCGTGTCGGGGATGCCCAATGCGTTGAAATCGCTCGAAGAAACCGCACCGCCGATCGTTGGCGGAAGCACCGACCCATTGCTGGAATGGGCGCTGCGGGAGAGCGGCTCGGGGATCGCGAGCCTGCCGGAGGGGTCCGAGGCCGGCCTGCGGCGGCTGTCGCGCCGCGAGGTGATCCTCGCCGCGATCCATCTGCATGCGGGCGAAAATGACGGCTCATCGGCCAATGTTGCGGCGGTGCGCGACGCGCCCGGGCTGCATGATGCGGTGGTGATCGGCTTCGTCCGGCGCGAGCAGGGCCTGCTGGTGGCGCCTGGAAACCCGCATCGGATCGGCGATCTGGCACAGCTTGCCGGCACCGGATTGCGGATGGCGCAACGTCAACCGGGCGCGGGCGCGCAATTGCTGCTGCTGACCCTGTGCGCCAAGGCGCAGATCGACCCCGGCGCGCTCCTTACGGTGAAGCCGGCTTGCGCGACCGGCAGCGACCTCGCGCAGGCGATCCGCGCCGGACATGCCGATTGCGGCATCGCCACCCGCGCGGTGGCGGACGCAGCCGGGCTCGATTTCGTGCCGTTGCTCTGGGAAAATTTCGACCTTGTTCTGCGCCAGCGCGACTATTTTCTGCCCGGACCATCTGCGCTGTTCGGTTTTGTTCGGTCGGACCGTTTCCGCCAGCGCGCCGCGGAGCTTGGTGGCTACGATCTCTCGGTATGCGGCGCGATCCGGCTGGTCGCCTGAGCCAAATCTTTCGAATCTGTCGGAAAATGGTCCCCGGGCGCTTGAAAATGCCGCCCGCCACGGCCACAAGGACGCCCACGGAGAGGTGGCCGAGTGGCTGAAGGCGCACGCTTGGAAAGCGTGTATACGGGAAACCGTATCGAGGGTTCGAATCCCTCTCTCTCCGCCACTTTAATATATAAATTGTTGATTTATAAGTACAATATCAGACAATCTGATTCCTGCCCCAACTTCTGCCCTAATGAGCACTTTTTGCAGGTACCTGCAAATTCGCGATTTTGAAACAACGCCGGCCAGTGGGCTCCAGCGCGCGGCGAATAGCGATCATGTGTCCCTTTGTTTCCCTCACTTATTCCGCGTACATTTCCGGCGCGCCACTCGTAACCGCACTCGCCGACGGATAACCGTCGCTCCTCTTTTGCACCAATTCGTTCGTAGTGCGCTGACCGCGCGCTGACGCTTCTAACTGCGACGCATTCTAATGCCGCCGAAAAATCAAAACCCCGAACAGTTGGCGCGAGACAAGATCGACGCCCTTTTGGCCGAGGCGGGCTGGCACGTTCAGAACATGAAGGACCTCGACTGGTCCGCCGGCCTGGGCATCGCCGTGCGCGAATATCAGACCGACACCGGCCCCGCCGACTATGTGCTGTTCGTGGACAAGCGTGCCGTCGGCGTGATTGAGGCCAAACCTAAAGACTGGGGCCACAAGATAACCGCGGTGGAAGACCAATCGGCTGGCTACGCCGGAGCCAAGCTCAAATGGGTCGCCAACAGGGAGCCGCTGCCCTTCATTTACGAGAGCACAGGCGTAATCACGCGGTTTACCGACCAGCGCGACCCCAAGCCCCGTTCGCGCGAAGTGTTTACATTCCACCGGCCGGAGACGATGGGTGAGTGGCTTTCAAAGCCGAAATCACTGCGGTCGCGATTGCAAGATATCCCTGTGCTCAACACGGCGGGTCTGCGTGATTGCCAGATCACTGCCATCCAGAACCTCGAAAAGTCGTTCAAGGAAGACCGGCCGAGGGCGCTGGTTCAGATGGCGACCGGTTCCGGCAAGACCTTTACCGCCATCACCTCTGTCTATCGCTTGCTCAAGCACGCCGATGCCAAGCGCATCCTGTTCCTGGTCGATACCAAGAACCTCGGCGAGCAGGCCGAGCAGGAGTTCATGTCGTACCTGCCTAATGACGATAATCGCAAGTTCACCGAGCTATATAATGTCCAGCGCCTGAAATCGCCGTTCATCGCTGGCAGCAGCCAGGTTTGCATCAGCACCATTCAGCGGATGTACTCCATCCTGAAAGATGAGCCGCTGGATGAAAGCGCGGAAGAAGACAACCCGGCTGAACGCCTTGTGCGCCCCAGAGACGCGCTGCCCGTGGTCTACAACAAGAAGATTCCGCCGGAATACTTCGACTTCATCGTCATCGATGAGTGTCACCGTTCGATCTACAATACTTGGCGTCAGGTGATTGAATACTTTGATGCTTATCTGATCGGGTTGACCGCGACGCCCGACAACCGCACTTACGGTTTCTTTCACAAGAACGTGGTCAGTGAATACGGCCACGACCGCGCGGTTGCCGATGGCGTGAACGTCGGCAACGAGATTTACGTCATCGAGACCGAGGTGACCAAGCAGGGCGCGAAGATCAAGGCGCAGCAGCAGGTCGAGCGCCGCGAGCGTCTCACCCGCCAAAAGCGCTGGGAACGGCAGGATGACGACGAGGACTACACGGCCAAGCAGCTAGACCGCGAGGTCGTCAATCCTGACCAGTTGCGCACGGTCATCCGCACGTTTCGTGACAAGCTACCGGAGATATTCCCTGGCCGCGAGGAAGTGCCGAAGACGCTTATCTTTGCCAAGACCGACAGTCATGCAGATGACATCATTCAGATTGCCCGCACCGAGTTCGGCCAGGGCAATGATTTTTGCAAGAAAATCACTTACCGATCAGAAGAAGAAGACCCTAAATCGGTGCTGACGCAGTTCAGGAACAACTACAATCCGCGCATTGCGGTGACGGTGGACATGATTGCCACCGGCACCGACATCAGGCCGCTGGAATGCTTGCTGTTCATGCGCGACGTGAAGAGCCGCAACTACTTCGAGCAGATGAAGGGACGGGGAACCCGCACGCTGGACGCGGATAACCTCAAGAAGGTGACGCCGTCGGCCACGAGTGCGAAAACGCATTACGTCATCGTCGATGCGATTGGTGTGACTAAATCGCTCAAGACCGCCAGTCAGCCCCTCATCACCAAGCCGGGCGTTCCCTTAAAGGACCTCGCAACCGGCGTGATGATGGGTGCGCGCGACGAGGACACTGTGAGTTCGCTCGCGGGTCGCTTGGCGCGGCTGGACAAGCAGCTCGATGACAAGGATCAGGACCGCATCCGCGAGGCTGCTGGCGGCCTCTCCCTGTCAGATATCGTGCGCAACTTTGTGGATGCCATCGACACCGACCGCATTGAGGAGGTGGCCACCCAGGAAGCGAAAGGGGCAGAGCCTACCGATGAGATGCGCGCGAGTGCGCGGGACAAGCTGGTCGGCAAGGCGGCCAATGTGTTCACCGGCCCGCTGATCAACCTCATTGACGGTATCCGCCGTGAGAAAGAGCAGACCATCGACCATGATAACCTCGATACGTTGACCGAGGCGGGCTGGAGCGGGGATGCCAAGGAAAACGCCGAGGCGTTGTCTAAGGACTTCGCGGCCTATCTGGAAGAGCACCGCGACCAGATCGAGGCGCTGTCGATATTCTACAGTCAGCCAGCAAGGCGCTCTGAAGTCACTTACGCGATGATTAAAGCGGTTTTGGACGCTTTGAAGACCGATCGTCCTAAACTTGCACCTCTCCGCGTTTGGCGGGCATATGCGCTGTTGGACGAGTACAAGGGAGCCGACCCGGCCAATGAGCTGACCGCGTTGGTCGCGCTCATCCGCCGTGTCTGTGGAATCGACAGTAAGATTGCCCCCTATGCCGACACGGTGCGCCGAAACTTCCAAACTTGGATTCTGAAGCGACACAGCGGGGCGGGCGTGAAATTTACAGGCGAGCAGCTCGAATGGCTGCATATGATTCGTGACCATGTCACGAGCTCGATTCATATCGAGCGTGATGATCTGGATATGGCACCCTTCGATGCCAAGGGTGGTTTGGGGAAGATGTATCAGTTGTTCGGGGAGGGCATGGACGCCGTGATCGAGGAATTAAATGAGGCGCTGGCGGCATGAAGTTGGAGAAAGAACTATCGCCGGGGTGGATTACAACCACTCTTGGTCAGCTTTTCTTAAATCCGAAGGCAAATATCGTTGACGGACCCTTTGGTTCACACTTAAAGGCCTCCGAATATCAACCGCAAGGAACTCCCATATTGCGGATACAAAATATAAAGCGGCTCAAATTCGTCCCAAAAAATATCAAATATATAACGTCCAAGAAAGCCAGGGAGCTTACCCGTCACTCATATCTTCCTGGCGACATAATAATTACCAAGTTAGGGGACCCTCTGGGTGAGGCATGCATTGTGCCCTCCACCGTTAAAGAAGGCGTAATTGTCGCTGATTTAGTACGCCTTCGACTGGACAATGGACACATTGACAATAGGTGGTTGTGTTACGCGATAAATGCCGACGGCATCGCGAATCAATTGAAGATCGCAACCAAGGGGACGACCCGCCCACGTGTCAATCTTACGCACATTCGAGAACTACGGATTGATGTTCCGCCGCTCAACGAACAGCGTCGGATTGTTTCCAAGGTCGACGAGCTTTTCTCTGAACTTGACAAGGGCGTCGAGTTCCTCACCGCCGCCCGCCAGCAACTTAAAGCCTATCGCCAATCCGTCCTAAAAGCCGCCCTCGAGGGGAAGCTGACTACTAACTGGAGAGCCAAAAACAAAGGCAGAATTGAACCTGCGACCAACGTCCTCGCAAAGCTCAAGGCAGACAAAAGCAAACGTGCGAAAGCCAGAAAAGACGTTCCCAATCTCACGCAAGACGAACTTTCTGAACTACCGAGCATCCCGAATGAATGGGGATGGTGCAAATTGAACGATCTTGCGGTCAAGATCACGGATGGAGAGCATTTCCGACCTGTAACACAAGAGCGAGGCGTATATTTCCTATCGGCAAAAGATGTAAGAGAGAGCGGCGTCTCGCTTGAGGCCCCCTTGTTTGTTTCCGAAGAGACGGCGCGCAAGGCCCGCAAGAGATGCGACCCTGAAAAGGGCGACCTACTAATTGTTAGCCGGGGCGCTACGGTTGGGAGAATGTGTGTAGTCGATATTGATGATACGTTCTGCCTTTTGGGAAGCGTCATTTTAATTAAGGTCGCGCCAGGATTGGCAACGTCGTTTCTAATTTCGGCCCTGAAGTCTCCCCGGATTAACCGAACGATCGTGACAACCTCTGGATCTACTGCGCAGCAAGCAATTTATCTGAGAGATGTGCAACACGTTGCGGTGCCCATTTGCTCATTGGAGGAGCAAAACGAGATAGCGCGGTTGTTGGATGAAAAGCTCACAAACGCTGATGAATTAGAAGCGGCAATCGATCGTGAAATGATGCGAGCTGAGAGCCTTCGCCGATCTATTATTAGACGTGCATTCTCCGGTCAGATTGTCGCGCAAGACCCGGCCGATGAATCAGCGTCGATTTTACTGGAACGCATCCGCGCCGAACAGATCGATCGCGGCGAAAGAAGGCGGCGCGCTAACAAGAACAACAAGAAGGAGGCCGCATGAGCACATCCCCCATAGTTTCCAAGGTTTGGAGCTTCTGTAATACGCTGCGCGATGACGGCGTGGGCTATGGCGATTACCTGGAGCAGCTCACCTATCTCATCTTTCTTAAGATGGCCGATGAGTACGCGAAGCCGCCCTACAAGCGCGATGTCGGCATTCCGGAAAAGTACAGTTGGGCTGCCTTAAAGGCGAGGCGCGGCGCGGAGTTGGAAGTCCATTATATTGAGCTGCTGCGCGAGTTGGGTAAGCGCAAGGACGTGCTCGGACAGATTTTCACTAAGGCGCAGAACAAGATTCAGGACCCGGCCAAGCTCTACCGGCTCATCGATATGATCGATGAGGTTCAGTGGGTGAGCATGGAGGCCGATGTAAAGGGTGACATTTACGAAGGGTTGCTGGAGAAGAATGCCGAGGACACCAAGTCTGGTGCGGGGCAGTACTTTACGCCTCGTCCGCTTATTCGCGCGATGGTGGAGTGTGTGCGGCCCGAGCCCGGTAAGACCATTGCCGACCCTGCTTGCGGCACCGGCGGGTTCTTTCTGGCCAGCTATGACTTTCTTATCAACCCGAATAACTTCGAGTTGGATAAGGCGCAGAAGGCCCAGCTCAAGCATAAGACGTTCTACGGCAACGAGATCGTCGCAAATACGCGCCGTCTATGCCTGATGAACATGTTCTTGCACAACATCGGTGAAATCGATGGCGACGTCATGATTTCACCGAATGATGCCCTGGTAGCGCCGAGCGCCCAGTCCTATGACTACGTGTTGGCCAATCCGCCGTTCGGCAAGAAAAGTTCAATGAGCTTTACCAATGAGGAAGGCGAGGAAGAGACCGACGACCTGACCTATAACCGCCAGGACTTCTGGGCGACTACGTCAAACAAACAGCTCAACTTTGTTCAGCATATCCGGACCATGCTGAAGATCACCGGGCGGGCCGCCGTGGTCGTGCCGGACAATGTGTTGTTCGAGGGTGGGGCGGGCGAGACCGTGCGCCAGAACCTGCTCAAGACCACCGAGCTTCACACCATCCTGCGCCTTCCCACCGGCATCTTCTATGCCAATGGCGTGAAGGCGAACGTCATCTTCTTCGATAACCGGGAAGCGAGTAAGGACCCTTGGACCAAGGAGGTCTGGTATTACGACTACCGGACCAATATCCATCACACGCTGAAAAAGAAGCCGTTGCGTTTCGAACACTTGGCTGAGTTCATTGAATGCTTCAATCCGAAGAACCGGCATAAGCGCAAAGCGACCTGGGACGCTGAGAAGAATCCGGAGGGCCGCTGGCGCAAGTTCACCTACGAAGAGCTTGCCGCGCGCGATAAAACCAGCCTTGATGTGTTCTGGCTGAAAGACAAAAGCCTTACCGACCTCGATAACCTGCCGGAGCCGGACGAGCTCGCCGAGGAAATCATCGAGAACCTTGAGGCGGGGCTCAACAGCTTCCGCGAGGTGTTGAGCGCGCTGAAGAAGGCGTCTTAAGCCTTCGCACAGCGGCTTTTGCAGATACCTGCAAACTAGGTAGAAAACTGTATGCGACTATGGATGGTTCGGCTCGGCAGGCACGGCGAACAGGAGGCCCATGCGCTCGCAACCTCCGATCTTACGATCGGGTTCAAGGTGGGGGACCTGCGTGGTGCAAAAGATCGGGATGCTATACTAAAGCTGTTGTTCTTAAATAGTCCCGACGGCTCACGCAAAACGCTATTGAACTTTGCCGCGCAGCTAAACCAGTTCTGCAACGAAATGAAAATTGGCGATCTTGTAGTCGTCCCGCTGAAGACAACGCGGCAGATGGCTATTGGAAAAATTGTCGGCGACCTCACTCTTATCGACGGACGGCCATCTCGAAAAGTCAATTGGTTGAAGACCGATTTGCCTCGCTCAGCATTTAAACAAGACCTACTGTTTAGCTTCGGTGCCGCAATGACCGTTTGCGAGATTAAACGCAACGATGCGCTCCGCCGAGTAGAAGTCGCGGCTAAGAAAGGAATCGATCCCGGATACGAGACAGCTATTACAATTGTCGAGCCCGGGCACGTTGCCGATATCGACGCTGACTCAGCAAATTCGGATTTAGCTGAGATCGCACGCGATCAAATTGAACGTCGCATCGCGAGCACATTTGTCGGACATGACCTTACGCGGCTTGTTGCAGCCATTCTCACCGCTCAAGGCTACCTTGTAAATGTTTCACCACCGGGGCCTGACAAGGGAATTGATATCGTTGCGGGTCGTGGACCCAGTGGATTCGAACCCCCGCGGCTGGTCGTGCAAGTAAAGTCCGGCAATGCGCAAGCAGATCAGCCTACTCTACAATCTTTGATCGGGGCTGTGCAGGACACGCATGCAGATCAAGGCCTTCTCGTGTGTTGGAGCGGGTTCAAAAGCACGGTAGAGTCCCGAAAAAACGAGCTATTCTTCAGAATTCGGCTTTGGGGGCGGGTCGAGATAATCGATAACCTTCTTAATGCGTACGACAAGCTACCAGAAGAAATTCGAGCAGAGCTTCCGCTACAACAAATTTGGACCCTCGTATTGACCGAGCAAGAAGAGTAACGCTCGCCTGGTGCACGTCACAAGGTAACCGCACTGAACAGTCCAGGCACCTACAAAAATGGCGCGACGACCTTGATTGGTAAGCAAGCGACTGCGTTCAGGAGCGCTCGTGTTAAAAGGTCTGAACGCGCGGACTAGTTCTGGGCGCGTCAGTCAAATCCATCGAATCACGTCTAGCGCGGCGATGTAAGTATCCTGTTGCAGTGATCCGGTGCCCGAGCTTCAGTAACCCAGCCTTTTCCATCTCGGTAAACGCGTTGGCTTCCATGGTGAAGGTGACTTCCTTACCACGAACCGATTGATACACGACGGTTGAACGCTTATCGTTGACTTGAATGATGCGGCCGGTGTCGGTGATTGGTCTAGCCTCTACCAACTTTCGCGCCCTAACAATTTTATCTCCTGTCTCATGGGAGACCAGAACAAACGATCGTCGCTCATCGGTGTTTGAGGTTATAGCTAATTCTGTCAGCTTGTTCCGTTCAGTTGGAACTATTGATTTAATTTGCTCAAGTGTTGAAAATTTTGCTTGAGCAACTGCAAGCGAAATCTCACCGTTGGACGCAGAATCTGACAACTCAGCGATGTTTTGCACGAACTCATCGCTGTTGCTTTCGATCTCCGAGGTCAGCCCTTCAATCGCGTTGTCCTCTGGGCGACGATCAAGGACGCTTCTCTTGAATAGAGGATGTTTCAGTGCAAGGACCAAACTACTGAATTTGGGCGGTGAAATTTGAAAATCGATGCTGGCACTCTTCAGGCCAGCTAGATCCGGTGGCACAAGAATTCGGCGGGCCGCTTCGTGCGTTTTGCTTATGAGGGCGGTGAGCATACCGAGCGGCATTTCCGACCGTCCCAGCGAAACTCCTCGGAAAGTCAGCGCTAACAGCGCTCTCGCTTCGTCAAGAGAGTCCCAGATTGGGCCCGCTTTCGCGGATAGTCCAACCCGCCTCACCGGCAATAAGCTTTCCGACCACTCTCCAATCTCTTCTGGCCAATAGCGCGCAACGCGAAAGTCCTGACCGATCTCCACGACAAAAGCTTGCCCGGAAAGCAATGCGCCGCGTAGGGAGAGTTCGTTAGCTTTTAGAGCCTGCAAGTATTCGTCGCTGATGGGACACGCATAGAAGTAGTTTGCATGGTCGTCAGTTTCGGCAAACTTTACAAATAGCGTATTTGAAAGCCCAACCCGTGAAGAGAAGACTATAGGCTCATCGAATGCGAAGAGCACTTCTTCCGGAACGATCGGAGCATCCGTCCAAGGAGCCAAGCCCGGCCCTTTTGGCTTCCAGATCATGTGCTTTCTGGCTCAATAATGCTTGCAAAGCGTTCGCTCGGTAACTGCAAGCCGTGCCTTTTCCAATAAGTGTGATGGCCGGGTTGATCGTCTGAAGGTGTTGGCAGCAGAACCCCGTCGGTCAATCCAAAATCAACACGGACAATATAACACTTTCGGAAAAACGGCACTAGCGCACGCGCATGAAGCGCGTCCTCTTTCTCCAACCAAACAGATAGACCCCAGCTCTTGCAATCGCTTGGGTTACACTGGCGACCCTGCTCCCAAATCGACTTCATGTCTCGCTCAGACGGCGGCATAGTCCTGGCGGCTCGGAGCACCGGACCTTTGAATGCCTTCGCAGCGGAGGGCGGGCAGTGCGTTGGGCATTCAGGATGATACGGGCTGACCATTTACGATTTCACTTATCTGCGTATGCCTCATATCCCATAGTTGCAGTCGTATCAAGATGCCACTTTGGGGACACTACCGTGTTTGTCCTTCGAACCTCGCGTCTTTGTTGGGAGGCTGTAGTGCCCCTTTGCCCAGCTCAGCATGGCATTCGAAGTGAACTTCGTCCCGTTGTCTGAGACGGTCAACCTAGCTTCCCGCGCGCCTCGACCAGCATCCTCGCGGGCCACCAGTTTGCCCGAGATCAAGGTGTCGCAGATTGGTGTCAGGCGTTAACGCGTGACGTCGTCCACCATGTTGAGGATGAGAACGCGACGGCTCCCGGCGAACTGGTCATGCACGAGTCGAGCGACCAGCGAGCGTTGACCCTGGCTTCGATCAGGATCGCAGTGCGCGTCCCGCTGGCCCTGCCCTTGCGCACTGTGAGTCTTTCATCGCGGCAGATTCGATAGATGCGGTTGATGCCTGACGGTTCACCCTCTTCCCACAGCAAATTGAATAGCCAAACCGGCGACGCTGGTTGGCTTGATCGCGCAGGCGACTGTCCATCTCAGAGGGCAAGAGCGATAGCGGACCTCCCTGCGATCGGCAGTTATGAGCGTGCAGGCGCGACACTCACTTTTAAGCACCTTCCGCACGTGAGCGATAGCACCACTCTTGGCGGCGGGCCTACCTAATCTGTCACAGCCCCTTCAGCGCCGCCTGGTTGAGCATCGATTTCGCCAGCAGATTCTTCAGCTTCCGGCTTTCGTCTTGCAGCGCGCGCAGGCGTTTCGCATCCGACACGTCCATCGCGCCTACTTGGCTTTCAATTTGTACAGTGCAGCCTCCGAGAGCCCGTTCTTGCGACCAGGTCGGGAGTCTTCGCACCAGCCTCACGCTCTCGCAGCACCCGCTATGATCTGCCCCTCGGTGAACTTCTTGCGCCTCATCGTCCGTCCCCATTCCAGCGGCCCGTCATCTGATTGCAGCTAGCTGCAATTAGTCGCTGATCAGACAAAGTGGTTTTGGAACTCACAATTGCTGGATATCCATCAAAAGGTGCACCCCACGCAGATTAGAAGCCGGCCTTTTAAGCCTGAATTCGAACGGCCTTATGCGCGATTGCACACGACCTTCCGTTATTGCCCCTGCTTAACTTCTTGGCTAAAGTGTTCGAGTGAGTAGTTTTGACTGCGGACATCTGCATGACTGCCCTTTAAAAAGCCGCGAAATCAGTAACGGGCCTATAATCCAGAACTGAACAGTCATGATCATCAAACGCGAATTCAATCGGCGTTCATTTTTAAAGCAGCTTTTGACGACAAGCGCATCGTTAGGCCTAGCGTCGCCAGCTGTGCTTCTCGCTCAGCCGGCGAGAGCGGTTGACCCCATGACGACGGCCGCTGTGGCCATGGCGGTTTATGGCGCTATCCGTTCGATGAATGCTAAGGGGGGTGGCATCGGGCTGCAGTTTGCTGCTCTCAATTTGAAAATCGATCAGATTTTATTGAATCAGATCTACACGCTGCAAGCTATTGCAGAGGTTCAGAAATCAATTGAAATCCTTGAACGTCAAGTAAGCGGGCTGTTCGTACAAAATCGATACCTCGATCTAACGATCGATATCCTTGCCTTAGAGTCCGATACAAAACGTTTCTTAGAAAGCCTGCTCTTGCTGCCCGAAGGCGCTAAACTGAACCAAACCAAGGCGTTTGAGTACAACAAACTTATAAGTGAGTTGGGGCATCTCATCTCAAAAACAGAAAGGACTGTGACTCTTACTAAGCTTGATCGCATTACCACCGAGCAGAGGGGTATTGCCGCTCTGCTCGCTCTTCTGCCCGCGCTGCCGATACTGATAACTCTACTCGACGCGTTCCGACAGATCGAAAACTTTCATTCCGATTTCGGTTGGGAGAGGTCCGCTTATCTGTCGGCGTCCAGATCGCTCAAACGCACGATGATAGCACTGAAAGAACAGCGCATGACGGAGGTGTTGAGCGTTCATGTTGACGAAGCAACCAACGCTTACAAATTAATGTCCGCAGTCCCGTTTTGGGGGGCCATTTCAAAGCATTTTCCGTCTGAAGACGAAGACGAAGAAAAGCACCGGTCGGTGACGCGATGCTTGAAAACACCCGAGATGTCCGGTGTTTCTCATTTAAATTATCCCTACATGTACCAATATTCCCAGGAACTAACTTATCACTACATCAGCACTCGAATTCCTGGCGCAAAGCCTTCCGAGATTGTGTTTCTGAACGTTAGGCTGGATGATTTGAAGGCGCATGAGGGTTTTTCATGGGGAAAGCAAGGGCAGAATAAACCAAGAGAGACAATCGCGCATTGCGAGGACGGATTGCCGACGTTTCAAGGAAGAGAGGACTGGGTTGAACCTAACGGAATCGTCCTAAAGCAAACTTTCGACCGATTCGCTCAAAGCTTACCTGCGTTCAATCAAGCCCTCATATATCAGGGTCAGACAATCAAGATGCAAGAACTGATGGACGTCCTGGTTCGGGCACTCGAAAAATTTGACTCTGCGGTTATAAGCGACAAAAACCTTCAATCGCCTTCGAGCTTGCCATGAACAAGAGGCTATTTACCTTTGGGGCGTACCTTTTAGGCTCCGTCATTTTGACTCAGACTCCGGTCCGCAGCCAAAGCTTGGATATACATTTATCTGAAGCAATAGCGGGCGTTAAAGATAAAGACTTCAAGACAGCGATCGAGGGCACGAGCAAGGCTGTCGGAAGACTTCGGGAGCTTTACAGGGTTGCCGAAGACTATGCGCAACCAGTCCAAACGCTCGCTGATGAGCTGGAGAAGGGACTTGACGTCTTCACAGGAGCTCCCAGGGAGTTGGAGCAGCTCAATAACCTGATCAGAAACGACACAGCGATCATTGAGGCAAGGACAATTAGCTCTCCCACGTTAAGCGATCCAATGCAGGGAGTGTCGAGAGCTGATTTATACGGTTCAGATTCCGCTAAACATCGCGAAGCACTCGGGAGGTTGCGGTCTCAGACAAGGGAGTTGCGACGGGAGCACGGACAACAGTTAGCTCGCCTGCAACGAGAGCGAACGGAAGCTGTCAGATTGCGTGACGAGTCCAGGGAAACCCTTGATCGCGGACTCCAAATGGAGCGGGTACTCGAAGAAGTTAACAGCAGTGCGGCCAGCCCCCTCTTGAATGCATATGGTGGTCGTATCGGATTCATGCTCTTAGATGTGACGGAACACATTAATCCGTCTCTGACTGAGCGTTGGCAGGCCGCCACCAATTTAGTCAGAAAGTACGACCTTGTTATCGGTGAGGTTGAAGATGCTGGCAAACCAATCAAAGCTTTAGAGGATTGGACAGGATTTTATCAGTGGCAGGAAGCTGTACGCACCCAGGCCCCATTTACGAAAGAAATGGACGAAGCGAATCGGCTTCAAGAAGAAATTCAGTCTACAGGGCGACGGAGTGTGCCGGGAGCGTCAGCTCAGGCCCAATTCATTAACAAACTCGCTGAGCGAATGCATCAAGAGACGGGCATTGCAATCACCAGGGCGAAAGATTTGATCGAGCAGGCGCGTCGGCGTGACGCTGCCGCTGCCAGGCAAGCTGAGATGGATGCGTTGGTTAACCTTGCCGCTACCATTGGGGGAGCCGCAGCTTCGGGACCACGCAGTACCGCCGCACCTTCGCCGCCCGCGCGAAACAACATTTTAATCGAGTCTAGTCCGCCCTATACGCCTTCAGAACCCGCGCCGACCCTCCGTCCGCGTCTTTAGATTCAAAGGACAAGTTCAATCAGGTTCAAAGCGCCGGACCAGCGCATCTAGACGGCAAATAAGATTTGCACGTTACTGCAAATGGTGGCTGATTCCATGCAACCACCGTTGCATACAATGTCATGGAACGCCTGCCTTGCCTCTCAAACGGTACGTCGCCTACTACCGGGTCAGCACCGAGCGCCAAGGACGCTCCGGACTAGGCTTACTGGCGCAGCGGAGCTCCGTAGCTGAATACGCGGCGGCCCAGAGAGCTACCCTCATCAACGAGGTTACGGAGGTCGAAAGCGGCCGCCGTAGCAGCCGCCCGGGCCTCGCAGAAGCGTTAGCAACCTGCCGCGTACACCATGCCACCTTGTTAATTGCGAAGCTCGACCGGCTCGCTCGAAACGTTGCCTTCGTGTCGAACTTGATGGAGGCCGGGGTCGACTTCGAAGCCGTTGATTTTCCTCAGGCCAATCGTCTTACCATCCATATTCTCGCAGCGGTAGCGGAGCATGAAGCAAAGCTGATCTCTGAGCGAACGCGGGCAGCGCTAAGAGCGGCGAAGGATCGCGGCGTGGTGTTGGGTGGCTTCCGAGGTAGGTCTGGCAGCAAGGACGACTGCGAAAAGGCGCGGGCGATGCGTACGAGAGCGGCCACTCAGCGCGCAATCGATCTACTGCCAACCATTGAACGCCTCAGGCGAGGCGGAGGGGTGACCCTAGCCAAGGTAGCGGCTGAATTGAATAAGGCGCAGATACCCACAGCCCGGCGCGGTTGCTGGTCTGCGGCGCAGGTTCGACGCGTATTGGCTCGTGGAAGGCAGGCGGTTAAGGATCAGCCAGTTTGACACTAACCTAAGAGCCGCGACGTATAAGGCCTTAGCATGCGATCGGGCAGTCAATAACGCACGTACGTCAATTGTAAGCAGGAGTCAGAACAAGGGTTTGCGGCTCAGAACGACGAAAAACCATCATCCTTCCGGATCGCGGGCAGGCTCGCAGCTGCTCAGCAAAGAATTCGATAGTTTAGCTCTTGCGACATAAGGGAAAAACCGTCACAGACCACAGATACCCTCCCCATTTGTACAGATACAAAAATTTTCGGCGAAAATCCGCACAGCTGGGGTGTATTACAAATGACATACCAGCGACAGCAGCTAACTGTCATTTCGGCGCAGCAAAAGGCGGCGTAGCCTCGGCGACATCAGCCGCCGTATGGTCTCTCTATAGTCCTCCATGAGGCCCCTGCTGGCTTCGCATAGTACGAACGCGCTCGACCATGAGCAAATTCGAGACCATGAATCGAGGAGCTCGCGATCGTTCCTCGCATTAGCAATCCGTCCAGTAAATTCGGTCCTTTTCTGCTCTAGCTTTGCTGCAGGCACAAAGGCGCGAGGCGCTCGGCCCCTGGAGTTGACGAAATTGTAGCCGAGAAATCGAAATGGCGTGTCTACTCGGCTCACACTTGCTCTTGTTTGAAAACCACCGGCTTCATGCGCCGCGAACGACGCAGTCAAAGACTCCTGCAATACAGCCGCCTCTCCAGATTGACATAAAATGCCAAAGTTGTCTGAGTAGTTGATGACGCGACACATAGCGAGCTGACCAGCAAAATCTCGCAAAATTGCCGCAACGACATACTCAGCGACTAAGGAGGAGGCTGCCGAGCCTTGGGGAATACCCAGCCGGTGGCTTTCTCTGTCTTCCTCGTGCCGCAAAAAGGCATGAGCCTCCGCACACCCATTAAAGGACATATCATCCCACATTAGGATGGTATTACGTATCCGGTTGATAGGTAGCGGTAGATTTCCCCCGAGTAGCCATCGGTGCGATATCCGATCATAGAACGAACATACGTCGATGTGCAGAAACACTGCGTCGTTCGACGCCGCATCTAGCGCCCTCAGGAGATCTTCGCAGGCTGCTGATCGTCCGCGCCTAGCAGCGTACTGCGAGGGGTGGAAGCTTGCGAAGGGAACCAGGGCAAGAGCGGAAAGCTGCCTTTGCGCTCTGCCCAATGGGGTAAATCTGTATATGTGGCGAATCGAGCCATCTTCCTTGCGCTTTGGTGCATATTTGGCATCTCGGATAGGCTCGCAGCGTGCAAGCTGGTTCGCCAACGGGACCACTCTTGCGAGATCGCAATTGCTGAAGCTCATCTCCCAGCCGTACCGGGCAGCGTACACCCGGGCACTAAAGCACCTTAGTAGTTGCCTTTGCTCGCGCCGAGCTAGCCTAAAGCGGCCCGCGGAAATGTAATCCCTTATCCTTTGCTGCCGAAGGCGCACCACTTCATGCGCGTGTTTGGACACCAAATATGCTTCTGGCGAGGTAACGGAATTAGGGTCTATTTGACCCGTTGATAAGCCGCGAAGCAGAGAAGCAATAGGCCGCGTCATATCGAGCGCTCCAGAACTAAACGCCAGTAATGCACCGCTAGCGCCGCGTTAGGATGTGCGGGCCTGGTAGGCTGGGAGGGAGCGCAACCATTCCTCGGCTGCGTCTTCAGTAATTAGAAGAACGCCGCCGGATTTTTTAGCCTTCAGTTTGCCTGCCTTCAGCTCGGCGTAAAATTTTGTTTCCCCGATGCCGTACCTTGCGCAAAACGCTTTGGGACGGAGAGCGCCGCGCGTCGGTTCGTGAGCCATGATCGCCATCCTTCGTGCCAGCTTGGATGGCCTCGTTATCGTTCAAGTGCGTCGCGTTGTCGGTAACTTTATTTCTTTTGATTATTGTTACGCTGCCTCAAACCTAGCAACACCTTGGCGTCTTCCAAGGCTCTATCCTGCCTCATCTGCGCTGCTACTTCGTCCTTGTATCTGCGGTACTGAACTCGCAAACTATCTGCACCCGCCTTCCATTTGATGGCTTTTGCGATTTCTGGAAAAGTTATCTGCGGCTTATCCTGCCGCATGCGGTGCACTTTCAACATATCGGCTTTGTGCTGGACCTTTACGCTCGGCCGACCGACCCTGGTTAATCCAAACAATTTTTCAATATTCTTCCCGCGCAAAACGATCCCAATCGTATCCACCAAAAATTCCGCTAAATCACGCCTGAGAACAACACTTATTCGATCTTGATCTTGGCATTCCTTTAACGTGTCGTGCACTTCGACGCGAAGGCTCTCTAGCCTCGCTTCAATCGAGGCGCGAGTTACGCCATCGCTCTTATTTGGCAAGCGTCCGTCCCTCACAAAAATCCGCCCAATCTTTCATCAGCGACACGCGTTTGTCGAACAGGTGACCGCGGCGATACGCGGCCTCTGCCTTATCTTTGATGCCATGTGCCAGAGCCTTTTCTAATACCTCGTTGGCATAGGGCGTGGTCTCTGCCGCCCAATCCCGAAAGGAGCTTCTGAAGCCGTGCACCGTAACATGGGCGCAATCCATCCGCCTCAGCAGCGCAAGCA
Source organism: Pseudorhodoplanes sp. (assembly GCF_059499825.1). Taxonomy (NCBI): domain Bacteria; kingdom Pseudomonadati; phylum Pseudomonadota; class Alphaproteobacteria; order Hyphomicrobiales; genus Pseudorhodoplanes; species Pseudorhodoplanes sp. The sequence continues at coordinate 248,867 of NZ_JCABZI010000013.1, read as the reverse complement.
TCGTGTTCTCCGACTGAGGAATGCCGGGTTTCGCTCCCGGGAAAATCAGTCCATCGGACTCTTCACCAAGCTGCTTCATTGCATCTAAAACCGCAGCGCAGCTTGCACTCAATGGAACGCGGTGCTCTTTACCCATTTTCATACGCTCGGCTGGTATTATCCAAAGGCGTTCTTTTAGGTCTATTTCGCGCCAGCGCGCCCCTGTCACCTCAGATGTTCGGGTCGCTGTCAAAATCAAGAAAGAAAGCGACCGAGCAGCGATGCCATTTTGCATCGCCAGCCGTCTGAAAAATTCAGGCACCTCGCTGTAAGGCATTGCGGGATGATGCCTAACCTTGGATACCGCAGCACGTTTAGCCAAAAGCTTTTGAAGATGTCCGCGCCATCGCGCGGGGTTCTCGCCAGAGCGATATTCACTCACCCGCGCCCAATCTAATATTGCCTCAATCCGACCGCGCAATCGGGCAGCTGTTTCGTTCTTGTCGGCCCAGATGGGCTGGAGGCAACGCATCACCGCTGCGGTATCGATCTCGTTTACAGGCTCAAGGCCAATTTTCGGGTAAGCGTATGTGCTTAGTGTGCTAGCCCACTGCGCCGAGTGTTTTGAGTTCTTCCAACCAGCTTTATGGGCGGCGATATATTGCTCTGCGCATTCTTGAAAGGTGAGGCCTGCCTTCCGTCGTTTCACCGATAGGGGATCGGAGCCAGCCGCTAGCTCGGCTCGATGCGCCAGCGCTTTCTTCCGAGCCAGCGCGAGACTGACCTCTCGCGCGCTGCCCAAACCCAATTCTCTAAGCCGTCCACCTCGGCGATAAAGAAAGACCCACCGCCGACCACCGTTTGGAGAAATTGAAAGGTAAAGCCCCGCTCCGTCAGCATGCCGACCGACCCTGGTTTCCGTCTCTACCTTGCGAGCCGAAAGTCGGTTAACCGCCCGTGCCATAGATCGTGCCCTAATTTCTGCCCCAACTTTTTACGCCGGATCATAGCGAAGTGGAACGAAGCAGTGCAATGCGCTTAAAGGAAAAAATCCATGTTTCTGAGTGACTTCGCGAGGGGCGGCGAAGCGCGACGATCGCCTGCGGTCCCCTATTAGGCGGACTCTCTCTCCGCCACCGGTCCAGACAACTGCCTTCTCTGCCTCGCAACTCTCCCTCCAGAATCGCCGCGATAGCCGCCGGTTGGCCTGCAGGCTCTGTACTCTCGAACGCCACCGGACGAGCCAATCCATTCTCTGTCGCGCGAAGACGTTTCTTCGCAATCACGCTGATGCGATAGCGGCTATCGATATGTTCGTCGTACCGACCCTGAATTCTGACCGCCTATTAGCCTTTCTCGTGCTGGGCCACGGCCAAAAGAACCGTACAATTTCAACAGGTCAGGCGCCGAAGGCCTTCAATGACGTTTGCCAGGCGCTTGATGATAGGCGCCGTTCGCGATCGCCACAGTCATATCGGTCATCGCCGAGCCGATGCACAGACCATCATGACGTGCCGCAGCCAACATCATCCGGGTCAGCGGCGTCTGCATCGAAGGCGGCAAAGCTTCGTATTCTCGCTGAACAGCGGCGGCCCGCCAGTATTTAGCGAAGGCGTCGTTACCTTTGCTGTCCGGTTTCAGCATCAGATTACCCTGCCGCCTATTCTGCTCGGTCAACGCGAAGACCGTCTGCCCCTCCTTGATGGTCTCGACAACCTTCAACTGATCGAGCCGCTCTGGATCGATGGTGGTTGGATCGGCCGACAGGATGATGAGGTCTGCGAGTTTGCCGACTTCAATCGAACCCTTTCGGCCTTCCTCGAAGTGCTGATAGGCCGGCCAAATGGTCATCGACTTGAGTGCGGTGATAACGTCGACTCGCTGATCCGGCCCGAGGATGTCGCCTGAGCGCGAGCGCCGCGTGACCGTCGCGGACAGAACGCGCATGGAATCGGGAAAGGCTACAGGCGCATCGTGATGGCTTGAGAAACGCATGCCGCGCTTTACGGCCCATCCGGTCGGCGAAATATTGTCGGCGCGGGCCGGTCCCACAGTATGATCGCGGTGCCAGTCGCCCCAGTAGAAAGTGTGCATCGGAAACAGCGACGGAAACACTTCGAGGCGCTTGAAGTTATCAATCTGGTCCTCGCGGGCGAATTGCCCGTGTATCAGGACCGCGCGCCGGTCGGCCTCCGTGCCATACGTGTTCCGAGCCCTTTCCACCGAGGCGATCAGCAGGTCCATCGCCGCTTCGCCATTCGCGTGGGTGATCACCTGGACATTGTTCGCAAAGGCCCAGTCGATCGCTTCCACCACCTGTTCCCGGGTTGCGGCAGGGTAGCCAACATAGCCCGGCGGATAGTTGCCGACAGGCTTGTAATATGGGCGATCGCGCCAAGCGGTGAAACCTTGCGGAGAACCGTCGATCGTTAGCTTGGCGCCGCCGACCCTGAACCGGTTCCTGTAGTCTCGGCTCTGGTTGGACTTTATAAACTCGCGATCGACCAAGACGTCGGGGTAGGTCACGACGTCGACCTTGAATTTGCCTTCGGCGGCTGCCTCACGCAGCGCAATTGCGATCGGTGGGAGCGAGCGCCCCTCTTGCGTTGTCGTATACCCAAATCGGGTCCATAGCTCGCTACCCGCCTGGGCTAGAGTCTTGATGCCACCTGTTCCGATCTTGGCCAGAATCTTCGGCAAGACGGCGAACATAGCCGTTTCCTCGAGCACGCCGTTGGGTTCTTTGCCGTCCGCACGTCGCTGTATGACGCCGCCTGCGGGATTGGGCGTATCCTTGGTGTAGCCGAGTATCTCGAGCCCTTTGGAGTTTACGACACCGAGATGACCCGACTGGTGCACTATGAAGACCGGAATATCTTTTGAAATTGCGTCGAGATCGTCTCGCGTCGGGTGACGCAGCTCCTTCAGTTGCGAGTTATCGTAACCGAACCCGATGATAAGGCCTGCGTCCTTTACCGCTTTATCGTTCGCGGCAGTCCAATCTCTTAGCGTCTTCTGCAACGAGGCGATGTCGGTCACGCTGCCATCCGGCGGCGCCAGCAGATTGGCGGACAGCGCCTGGATGCCGCCCATGAAAATGTGACCGTGGGCATCCACGAAGCCGGGGGTCATGGCGCGACCCGCAAGGTCGATGACCTTGGTGCCCTTGCCCTGAAGCTTGATGACTTCAGCCTTGGAGCCGACAGCGATAATCTTCCCATCCCTCTCGGCGACAGCCTCCGCGCGCATTGCGCGGTCGTCCATTGTAAGTATCGGACCACCCGACCAGATGCGATCCGCGATATCCTGAGCAATCGCAGGCGCGGCGATCAAGATGAGTATGAATATCAGGGCAGTCGCAACGGGAGCAGATCGGATCGATTGCTTCATGTGCTTCACTCCCGCTCTCGCACGCATTGATTGCGTCCGATCATCGACATTACATAGGCGACAGCGGGTTTTCGAATCGAAACTCGTCGATCTGCCGATCCACCACTGGTTGTGTGAGCCAGAATGCGCAAGATCGCCTTTGAATTATGGCAGTGCGATCACTGACGCGGGTGTCGCGAATGTCGCGCTTCCGGTTCTGACCCGATCGGATGCATTCCGTCTGTGGAAACGAGGCTACGGGTCCGATCGCCACCTCTGTGTTGAAACCATGCCTCGACGCATGCTGTTGCACGCTTCACAACACGGAACCTATAATTAGCGAAGACGTAGCTGTAACCCATGCGAGTAAGCGTTATGAAAACTCGTGCTGCGATAGTTGCCTTGTTGTCGGCGTCCGTGTTGGCCCCCGACATATCAGAAGCCTGCAGCCGTGCTGTTTACTTCGGCAAGGATGGGCAGACCGTCACCGGCCGAACCATGGACTGGTTCGTCTCGGACATGGATACAAATCTCTGGTTATACCCGCGCGGGCTTGAGCGGTGCAGCAACACCAAGGCGCCTTTTACCTGGAAGAGCAAGTATGGCAGCGTCGTGACAACGATCTATGAGGGCGCGACCGCCGACGGGATGAACGAGCGCGGCCTCGTCGCGAACCTGCTTTACCTCGCCGAATCCAAATATCCGGAGGCGCGTGTGGACGACAAGCGTCCCACCCTCCCGAATTCGGCGTGGGTACAGTATGTGCTCGACAACTATGCCACTACCGCCGAAGCCGTCGAGGGCCTGCGTAAGGAAGAATTCCGTATGGTCCCCATCCAAGCTCCCACGGGCGAGCCCGGTACCGTACACCTGTCCGTCTCCGACGCATCCGGCGACTCGGCCATCTTCGAATACATCGACGGCAAGCTCAGAATTCATCACGGCAGGCAGTACCAGGTGATGACCAATTCTCCGACCTTCGATCGGCAGCAGCCCCTCGTCGACTACTGGAAGGAGATCGGTGGCTCGACCTTCCTGCCGGGGACCAATCGTGCCACGGATCGCTTCGCACGCCTCTCCTACTACGTGAACGAGGCCAAGCAATCCGCCGACCCGCGCGAGGCGGTGGCAACGGTCTTCAGCCTGATGCGCAATGTCAGCGTACCAATCGGCATCAAGATCCCGGGGAAACCGAACATCGCCGACACGCTGTGGCTGACGGTGTCAGACCAGAAGAACAAGGTCTATTACTACCAGAGCACCAACAGTCCGAGCATCGTCTGGGCCAAGCTGAGCGAACTTGATTTCAAGGAAGGGTCAGGCGCCCGCAAATTGCAACTTGACGGCAATCCGGACGTCGCTGGGAACCAGACTGGCAATTTCAAGCCGGCTGAGGTGTTCAAGTTCATGACGCCCAAAGACTGAAAACGCTGAGAGCGTCGTTGGATGGGGTTCTCCCAGAAAACCCTGAACTTGCGCCGATCCGATACGCCATACCCCGATGGGAGATAGAACTATCAAAAAGCAGAACAATGCCCCTTTTCGCGCTCGATTTCAGAGAGTGTTGGATCCCAGTTCCTCTCGCTCCGCCAAGTCCTACAAGATCTGATCTCTCCCTGTACCGGCGCGGTTAACCGCTATTGTTCGGTTTTCCAATCAGACGTCAGTCCCGACCCACTCCTGGCGGGTTCCATAAGCATTCTCTCAAATGCCGTTTTTCGCTGGACATCGGACTTCGTGTGCGAAGTCCCGAGGTCCGGAAAGGCGGGCGGCAAGGATGCATACCCGGTTCACGCGCGAGCAGATCCCAGCGCAGAGCGCGTGGCGCGCGCTGGAGCCGCGCGCTAACCTTTATCCTGCCGCTCGCCGCAATCAAACCACGGCCCAAGATTCACGTTCATGGCTCAAGTCAAAAAACCCAAGGTCCGGGACGCCATCGTCGCCAGCGCCTACGAGCTGTTTCGCGACCAGACCTATCTTCGCACCTCGGTCGCAGAGATTGCCCGCAACGCGGGAATTGTTCCGTCGAACGTCTATGTCTACTTCGATTCGAAGTTCGAGATTTTCTACGCGGCGTACGAACCCTGGCTTAAAAAACGCCTGATGCGGCTCGAGCGCCAGTTGTCGAAAATCGAAGACGCCGATCAACGCCTGGTTCGCATCATTCAGGCGTTGTGGATCGACATGCCGGTCGAGGACAACGGATTCGCCAACAACCTGATGCAGGCCGTGTCCACGACGGACAAGGACGAGCCCTATCGCAGCGACCTGTTGTCGCGTTCCGAAAAAACTCTGTCGCAACTGCTCCGCCGCGCCCTACCCGAGGCGCGCATGGACGACGGCGAGTGCGACCGTTTGGCTCATATCCTGCTGATGGCCTTCGACGGCTTCATTGTCCGCAACCATGTAGGAGGAACGCGCCCCGACATGTCGCGCATCGTAACTACGATGGCAAAACTCGTGACCGGCAGACCGATCTCCGATGCCGCCTCCCTGAACGGGGCACGCCGCCGCAGGCCGGCGCGGGGCAGAAAGACCCAATTGACGCGGGGCCATTAATGAACATCATTCTCTATTGACGCCGCCATCGCGGCGCTGGAATACTTGTCAATCGGTATCCTGCAAGTCACCCCGCTGGAGACGGACATGATTGCGTCTGCGATTAGATCGACCGAGATCAACCCCGGCAAGCTCGGCTTCCTGTTCAAGAAGCAGTTCGAGATGTCCAAGGTGAAGCCGGGAGAGACCATCGCCCTGGTCAGCGACCTCGCCACCCGCATCGAATACATCGAAGCCGCGTTCGCCGCAGCGGAACAACTCGGCGCAGACGTCTACGACATGCGGGTCAACTCGATCCCGTCATGGACCAAGGTCGGCGTACCCACGATCGGCAAGTGCAAAGGCACGCTGGAGGCGGTGAAGGCCGCCGACCTGATCGTGATCTTCCATGTTCCGCTGTTCACCAAGTGGCTGAAGGAGGTCATGGACGGCGGCACCCGCGTGCTGATGATCATCGACGCCCCCGACGAACTCGAGCAATTGATGTCCCCGCCCGGGCTGAAGGAGGCGCTGAAACACGCCGAGCAGCGCTACCGGAAGACCCGCGAAGTCCGCGTCACATCGGACGCCGGCACCGACCTGACCTATTCATGCGGCGAGTATCCGGTCATGACCCAATGGGGATATGCGGATGAGCCCGGCCACTTCGACCACTGGGGCGGCGGCCATATCCATACCTTTCCGAATGAAAGCTCGGCACGCGGAACGGTCGTGATCCAGCCTGGCGACATCATCATCCTGCCCTACTGCCGTTACGTGCAGGACGCCATCCATCTCGACGTAAAGGATGGGTTCATAACGAAAATCGACGGTGGCCTCGATGCCAAGCTGATGCGGGACTGGCTGGAGGACGGCAAGGCCGACGAGAACGACCGCGACCCATATGCGCTGTCGCATCTCGGCTGGGGTCTCAATCCGCAGGCTCGCTGGTATTCGCTGGCGATGAATGGCGACGAGCCCGAGCGCCATCGCGCCGGAGCGCGGGTGTTCGCGGGCAATTTCCTGTTCTCGACCGGGCCGAATTCACAGGGCGGCGGCAAGCGCACGACGCGCGGGCATTACGACGTGCCGATGCGCGACTGCACCGTCATGCTGGACAACGAGATCATTATCGACAAGGGACGCGTGGTCGATCCGAAAATGCGGGTTGCGCGCGTCCAGGTAAGCTGAAGCAGGCGCGGGCCGCGAGACAGGCCCGCTGCCCGCAATTAACAAGAAACGAACTGCGCAGAACGAAGCGGCGGTCGAAACCGCCGTCCCGACCACGAGAGGCGTTGCGTGACGCTCGACGAGTATCCGCCGCAGGAGCCGTTCACGGCGATCGGCGCCCGCTATCATGACGAGGTGCTGCGACGTGGCGCATCAGTCACCGGCGTCGAGTCCCGCTATGGCGCGGATCCCTATTGCTCGCTGACGATCGTTCCGGCGGCAGAGCCGAATGGCGACGTGCTGGTCGTTTTTCACGGCGGCGGATGGACCAACGGCTATAAGGAGTGGATGCTGTTCATGGCGCCGGCGCTGACCGCGCTTGGCGTCACCTTCGTGACCGCCGGATACCGGCTCGCGCCTCAACACGTCTACCCGACCCAGCTTCACGACGCATACGATGCGATCGCCGCAGTCCATCGCCTCATTCCGGAATACGGCGGCGACCCTGACCGCATCTTCGTGGGCGGCCATTCCGCCGGCGGCCACCTTGCTGCGCTGGCCGGCTTGCGCACAGGCTGGACCGCATCACGGAATTTGCCCGACAGGGTGATCCGCGGCGCGCTGCCGATTTCCGGCACCTATCTCTTCGGTCCGCAGTCCGGATTAGCGATGCGCCCGCGTTTTCTGGGACCCGAGGGCAACGGCCAGGAGCATGATGCGTCCCCGCTGTCGCATGTCGGACCGCGCATGCCACCGTTGCTGGTCAGCTACGGCGCCAACGACTTCCCGCATCTGCGCCAGCAGGCGCAGGATTTTATCGCCGCCATGCGCGCGCACGGTAACGACGTGACCGAGTGCGAGTTGCCGGACTGCGACCATCTGGGCGCGAGCTACGCAAGTGGCGAACCTGCATCCGGCTGGAGCAGCAAGGCGGCGGCGTGGATGCGGGAGCATTGATATGACCGCCCCCGCCGATCTCGCGCCACCCTTGGGCAATGCCATTACGGTCAGCGGACTGACAAAGGCATTCGGCGCCACCAGAGCACTCGATTCGGTCGACTTCACGCTCAACTTCGGCGAAACGCATGCGCTTGTCGGCGAAAACGGCGCTGGTAAATCGACCCTGATCCGCATTCTCGGCGGCGTGCATCGCGCCGACGGCGGTACGATCGCGATCGCCGGGGAAGTACGCAGTTTTGCCAGTCCGCATGACGCCATCCTTTCGGGTGTCGTCACCATTCCGCAGGAATTGCGGATGGTGCCGGCGCTCTCGATTGCGGAGAATATCGCGCTCGGACAGCTGCCGACGCGTAGGCTGTTCGGCATCCTTCCTGCCATCGATCGCCGCCGGATGCGCGAAGAAGCCCGCCTTTATCTCGACCAGCTCAATTTCACCGCCGATCTCGACCGCCCGGTCCACAGCCTGAGCTTTGCCGAACGCCAGCTCGTTGCCATAGCGAAGGCGCTGCGGCTGAAATGCCGGATCTTCATTCTCGACGAACCGACCGCCGCGCTGGAAGACCGCGAAATCGAACGGCTGTTCGAAGTGATCGCGCGGATGAAGGCCCAGGGCACCGCGATCATCTATATCTCGCACCGGCTCGATGAAATCGTCACCCTGGCCGACCGCTGCACCGTCCTGCGCGACGGCAAACTGGTCGGCACCCGTTCACGCGGGACGTTCACCACGGCCGACCTCGTCGAGGACATGACCGGCAAGATGGCGCAGGATGTGGTGACCGAGCACGTGACGCCCGGCCCGCCCCTCGTCGAGGAGATCGACGAGCGGGCCGACCGGATGATGGTGCGGGAAAATGAAGCGGTCGGCCTGGCGGGGCTGCTTGGCAGCGGCAGCGACAGGATTGTCCGGCGGCTGTTCGGACTTGGCTCAGACCGTCCTCAGGTCCGGCTCGCCGGCGGAAACGTGCGCCGCTTCACCCGGCCCGCCGACGCCATTGCTGCCGATATCGGTTTCGTGCCGGGCGAGCGCGCGCTGGGCCTGGTGATGAATCTATCGGTCAGGGACAATATCCTGCTGCCCTCGCTGACCCGGGACAATCATCTGCTCTGGGTCAACCGCAAGGCCGGCGATGCGGTCGTGACCGCATTGATGGACCTACTCGATATCCGGCCGCGCCGGCCGGAATTGCGGGTCGGCTCGCTGTCGGGCGGCAACCAGCAGAAAGTCATTATCGCCAAGTGGCTGGCGCGAAAGGTCACGACGCTTCTGCTCGACGAGCCTACGCACGGAATTGACATTGCCGCGAAGATGCATGTCCACGCGCTGATCCGGCAATTCACCAAAGACGGCGGCGGGGTGATCGTCAGTTCGAGCGATCTCGCCGAACTGGCGCGCATCTGCGACACAGTGCTGTCGGTCAAGAACCGCCGCATCGTCAGCCGGATCGAGCGGCGGGATGGATTGGACGAGGGACGCTTGCGCGCCTCGATCGGAGGAAAGCACTGACTATGACTCAGGGCGCCAATGTCTCGTCGCGTCTGCTTGGACAGATTCCGCTGCTCACGCTCATCGGGCTGTGCGTCGTGACCACGCTGCTGACGGATCGTTTCCTCTCGCCGATCAACCTGAACAATATTCTTGTTCAGTCCTCGATCATGGCCGTGATCGCCATGGGAATGACCTTCGTCATCATCGGCGGCGGGTTCGATCTGTCAGTCGGATCGACGGCGGCATTGTCCGCCTGCACATCGGCCATGGTGATGCTGGAGGCAGGTATCGGTGCCGGAGTGGTGGCAGGCATCGCGGTCGGCGCCGGCGTCGGGTTGGTCAACGGCATCATCATCGCCTATCTGAAGGTCAATCCCTTCATCACGACCCTCGGCACCATGGTGCTGTTTCGCGGCGTCGTGTTCCTGATCACCGGCGGCGCGCCGGTGGAGGGCGAATACGGCCTGCCCTCGAGCTTCGTCGCCTTCGGCTCCGCACGATTTCTTGGCATCCATGCACTGGTCTGGGTGCCGATCATCCTGCTGATCGTGCTGTCCTGGGTGATGCACGCAACGCCGTTCGGCCGGCAGATCTATGCCACCGGCGGCGGACGTGAGGCCGCCTTTCTGTCGGGCGTGCCGGTCAATCGCATCACCGCTTCGACCTATGTCATCTGCGGCGCTCTCGCCGGCGTCGCCGGCGTCATGCTCGCCGCACGCCTGCAATCCGGGCAGCCGACCGCGGGCGAGTTCTACGAGTTGACCGCAATCGCGGCGGTCGTACTCGGCGGCGCTGCCCTGCATGGCGGCGAAGGCACGCTCTACAAGAGCGTGATCGGCGTCTTCATCATGATCATTCTCGGCAACAGCCTGAACCTGCTGAATGTCGATTCCTATTGGCAGCGCGTCGCTATCGGCGCTGTCATTATCGTTGCTGCGGCAGCGGATAGCCTGCGATCGAAGCGTTAACGGAGAGGGACAATGAAAAAGCTCAGTTTGCTGTTTGCGTCTGCACTTGCGGTAGTCGGGCTGGCCCTGGCTCCCGCTGACAATGTCCATGCCCAGGGCAAGACCACGATCGGTGTGGCCTTCCCGCAGGATGACAACCCCTTCTATATCGCCATGCTTCGCGGGGTGCGCGCACGTGCGCAGGAGCTGGGCTGGGAGGTGGTCGCGGTATCGTCTAATGAAGACAAGCTCAAGCAGATCAACGGCGTCCAAGATCTTGTCGCCCGCGGCGTCAAGGGAATCCTGATCTCGCCGATCGATGCAACCGGCGTTAACGCGGCCTATGACGCAGCGGCCGCCGGCAAGGTGCCGATCGTCTCGGTCGCCCGCGGATCGACCTCTCCCAATCAGACGCTGCATGTCGCCATGGACGAGAAGCAGATCGGCCGCGATATCGCCGAATGGACGGCAAAGCAGGTCGGCGGCAAGGGCAAGGTCGCGATGCTGCTCGGCCCGTCGGGCGCTCCTACCTTCCGCAACCTCGCGGAAGGCTATACCGAGGTTATGGCCAAGTATCCGGATATCAGCATCGCCTTCCGCACCGACGGACCGCTCACGCGCGAACGGGGCCTGAAGAATGCGGAGGATGCACTGGTCGCGCATCCGGATCTCGTCGCGATCTACACCGCCAATGACGACGTCGCGCTCGGTGCGACCCAGGCCGTGCTCGCCGCCAATCGCAAGGGCAAGACCCTGGTCACCGGGATGAACGGCGTGCCGCCAGCGTTGCGCTCGCTGAAGGAAGGCAATCTCGGCATGACCATCGAGCTCAATCCGGTGCTGTGGGGCCGGATGGGAGTGGATGTGCTGTCCGAATATCTGAAGGGCAGCAAGATCGAACCGCGCGTCTTCATCAAGCACGTCATTATCGACAAGGACAACATCGACCAGAAGCTGCCGAAGAGCTGAACCAGGAAATGTGTGGCGGGCGATCGGCCCGTCACACCTTTCTATTGTCCAACAAGCGGCGAAGCCGCGGCCCCTGACTTTCTACGGAGACGATCCCATGGCGCATGCAGCCGCCGAAATTGGCGCCGGCACCCCTTACGTTCGCGAGGTCGAACAGGCGCAATTGCATCCGCTCTGGGACCGCTACAAGCGCATCACCCCGATGCAGCCGCGTCCGGCCGACACGCCGTATCAATGGAAATGGCAGGTCACGGAAGAATTCCTGCACCGTGCAGTGGCAGAAGTGCCGATTGAGGATATCGAGCGGCGCGCCCTGATCATGTCGCATCCCTGTTTTGGCGACGAGACCGCCACCACCGGCACCCTGCTCGGCGCGTTTACGGTTCTCGATCCCGGCGAGCAGGCCCGGCCCCACCGGCACACCGGCGCCGCAATCCGATTTGCGACGCAGGCCGACGGCGCCGCAACCATCGTCAACGGCCGCTGGTGCGACATGAAAGCCGGCGATCTGATCCTGACGCCGCCGATGGCGTGGCACGGCCACATCAATCCGAGCGAGAAGCGCATCATCTGGTTCGATGCGGCCAACATGCCACTCCTCCGCGGCCTGAACGCGCATTTCTTCGAACCGGGCGATCCAAAAAACGAAAATTTCTGGAAAGTCGATGAGGGCGACGAGCGTCGCTGGCGCGCCGCAGGACTCGCGGTCGCCAACGCGCCGACCGGTCAGCCAAGTTCGCCGAAATATCGCTATCCCGGTGACGTCACCCGGCAGGCGCTCAGCGAGATGTCATCAGGCCCGGATGGATCGCGATTGCTGCGCTATATCAATCCGGAAACCGGCGGCGCAGTGATGTCGACGCTGGATTGTTATGCCATGCGACTGAGCAAGGATGTAGAGACCCGTCCGAAGCGCGGGGCTTACTCCATGATTTGTCTTGTGGTCTCGGGTCAGGGCCGTTCGCAGATCGGCGACAAGACCTTCGAATGGTCCCAGCACGATGTCTTCACCGTGCCGTCATGGTCCTGGGCGAGCCATCGCGCCATCTCCGGCGACGCCGATCTTTTCATCGTTTCGGACAAGGTCGTGTTCGAAAAGCTCGATGTTCTCCGAGAGGAAGTTCAGTAGCGCGGATGGCCGAGGACGCCCCCGGTAACACCGAGATCGGCGATCCCGCCGATGCAATAGGCGCGCCGCTTCGCCGGGTGGAGGATATCCGCTTTCTGACCGGCCAGGGCCGGTATGTCAGCGACATCGAATGTGCGGGCGCACTTCATGCGGTCTTCGTCCGATCGGTGCATGCGCACGCGCATATCCGCAATATCGACAAAGACGAAGCGCTGTCCCTACCGGGCGTCGTGGCGGTGTTCACCGGGGACGACATGCGCGCCGACTCGGTTGGACCGATGCGTGCGATGTGGGCGATCAAGGGCCCCGACGGCACGCCGATGGCCGAGCCGGATCGCTTTGCGCTGGCGCGCGGAACGGTGCGCCATGTCGGCGAGCCGGTAGCAGTCGTCATCGCGAAGACGCCGAATGCGGCACTGGACGCCGCCGAGCGCGTCGACGTCGATTACGACGTTCTGCCCGCGCTGCCAAGCGCAGCGGGTGCGCTCGCCGCAGGCGCCCGGCAGATTCACGACGTCGCACCTGGCAATGTCTGCTTTCGCTGGCTCCGCGGCGATCACCAAAAGGTCGCCGCCGTTTTTGAGAGCGCCGCTCATGTCGTGCGGATGGATATCGTCAACCAGCGCATCGGCGGCGCTGCCATCGAGCCCCGCGCATTGATTGCGTTACCCCCGCGCGGGCAGGACAAGCTGACGCAGTATAGTTCAACGCAGGTGCCGCATCACATCCGCCGCCTCGTCACGGAGCAGCTTGGAATCAGCGAGGCCCGGATGCGGGTGGTCGCGCCCGATGTCGGCGGCGGCTTTGGCTACAAGGGCAAGCTCTATCCCGAAGAATCCATTCTGCCATGGGCCGCGATGCGGCTCGGCCGGCCGGTGCGCTGGAGCGCGACGCGGTCGGAAAGCTTTCTGTCGGACTATCAGGCGCGCGATCATACGACGCATGCGGAACTGGCCGTTAGCGCTGACGGCGATTTCCTGGCCCTGCGTGTGCGCACCATCGCCAATGTCGGAGCCTATGTTTCAACCTTTGGCGCGGCCATCCCGAGCGCGATCTATTCGGCCCTGCTTGCGGGCGTCTACCGCACCCCCGCCATCAGCGTGGAATGCTTTGGGGTGTTCAGCAACACCGTGCCGACCGACGCCTATCGCGGCGCCGGGCGGCCGGAAGCCTGCTACGTGCTGGAATGTCTTGCGGACCGCGCCGCTGCCCAACTCGGCCTTGATCGTGCTGAAATTCGGCGGCGCAACCTGATCCCGACAGAGGCGATGCCCTATCAGACCCCGATTGGGCCGAGCTACGACAGCGGCAACTTCCCGCGCCTGTTCGACCGCGCACTCGCGGCCGCGAACTATGATGGCTTCAGCGACAGACGTCGCGAGACCGAGCGCCGCGGTCGGCTGCGCGGGATCGGCCTGGCCTGTTTTGTTGAATCGTCGGGCGTCGCACCATCGCGCTTTGCCGGCATGCTGGGCGCCCGGGCGGGCTTTTACGAATCTGCATCGGTCACGATGGAGCCCGATGGCTCAGTTTATGCTCGTCTCGGAACCCATAGCCATGGCCAGGGCCATGAGACCAGCATGGCGCAAATCCTGGCCGCGCGCCTCGGCGTCCCGTTGGAAAAAATCGCGATCGTCGAGGGGGACACCGACCTCGTGCCCTACGGAACCGGTACGTTCGGATCGCGCAGCATTTCGGTCGGCGGCTCGGCGTTAACGCTTGCGGCTGACAAGGTTGTCCGGAAGGGCAAGCTGATCGCCGCGCATCTGCTCGAGGCAGACCAGGCCGATGTGGTTTTCGATCGCGGGCGCTACAGCGTGACCGGGACAAACCATTCGGTGGCGATCAATGAGGTCGCGCGCGCCGCCTACATTCCGCATAACTTTCCGCTCGAGACACTCGAGCCCGGGCTTCAGGACATCGCGGTCTACGACCCGAAAGCCTTCGCGTTCAGCAACGGCGTGCACATCTGCGAAGTCGAAATCGATCCGGAGACAGGAAAGACGTGGCTCACTCGCTACGTCGCGGTGGACGATATCGGAACCGTCATCAATCCGATGATCGCCACCGGACAGGTGCATGGCGGCGTGGCGCAAGGCTTCGGACAGGCCGTGCTCGAGCACGTGGCCTACGATTCGGACTCGGCGCAGGCGTTGACCGGCTCGTTCATGGACTATGCGGTTCCCCGCGCCAGCGACCTGCCGTTTTTCGTTTCCGAGTTCGATCAAAGTCAGCCGTGCACGCACAATCCTCTTGGAGCCAAGGGCTGCGGCGAAGCCGGAACGATTGCGGCTCCCGCAGCGATCACCGGTGCCGTTCTCGACGCGCTCAGTTCACGTGGTGTCATCGAAATCGATATGCCGATCACACCATTTCGCGTCTGGAAGGCGATACAGGGTCATCGAAACCTGCCGTGAACAGACCCCATCGCATAACTCATTTCAGTCCCGGACGAGCTTGATCGTGCGCAGTCTCTCACTTGTGTTTTCGGTGCAGCGGCTGGAATTCCAGACGCCGTCTGACACTGCCAGCCAGTGAATGGCGTGGGATGCGCGTCATTCCTGCGAGCCAAGCGTCCTGAACCATTCGGCATACGGTGTGGTCTTGACCAGGTGCCGGTTATAGTCAGGCGCCCCGTCAGTCCACCATGGCGGCCCCGCTCCCCCAACGCTATTTTGGTTTTGTTCACCTCCGCGCGCGCACGCGCAAGCGCCTGCTTGTCCCCATTTGCATCGCGCACGGCGCGCCTGGCGGCCATGAGCGCGAGGACCAGCGTGCGCCGCAAGCTGTCCGAGATATTCGGATTGGAACAGCGCCATAGTCGCTTTGCGACAACGAAATATCGTCCGTCCGGGGTTATGGGGTAGGACTTACGGGCCGGTGGCATGTCCAAAAATCGTTCTACCGCTGATCGGTCGATTATCTGGACGCACAGCTAGGCGAATAGTTCCTCAAGTCAGTGTTCGGCCGCAGTCCTGCATGGAAAGGCTTCGGGTGCCGTGCGCTGAGCGATCCGACCATTACGGCGTCGGCGCAGGATGTTGGTTCAGGGCTCGCAGATTGATGCACCGTGCAGCATGTCCGGATTCGACGGGCTCCAGCGATATGTCTCCGCGTGCACAGTCCGGCACGGCGAACGAACAGCGCGGCTTGAACGCGCACCCGGTCGGGACCGCATCAAGCCGCGGTGGCGAGCCGGGGATCGCCTCAAGCCGATGGCCGCGCTGCGCGCCATGCATGGTCGACGACAACAACCCGCGCGTATAGGGATGGGCCGGCTGCTTCACCACCTGGCGCAATGAACCGGTTTCGACAATGCGGCCAGCATACATCACGGCAATCCGGTCGCTGATCTCGACCGCGACGCCGATATCGTGGGTCACGAAGATCACCGCCATCCCGAGTTCGCGCTGCAGTTCCCGCAGCAGCAGCAGCACCTGGATCTGTACCGTGGCGTCGAGCGCCGTGGTGGGCTCGTCGGCAAGCAGAACCTTGGGACGGCACGACAAGGCCAGCGCGATCATGGCGCGCTGGCGCATTCCGCCGGACATTTCATGCGGGTAGTTGTCGAGCCGCCGCTTTGCGGAGGGAATGCGCACCCGTTCCAGCATTTCGAGCGCGCGCGCGCGGCCATCGGTGAACGAAACCTTGTCGTGCTTAACCACCGCTTCCGCGATCTGCTCGCCGATGGTGTAGACCGGATCAAGCGCCAGCATCGGTTCCTGGAAAATCATCGACACCACGCCGCCGCGCAGGTTTTCCAGCGCAACGGGATCGAGCGTCATCACGTCCCGCCCCTCGACCTTGATGCTGCCGCGCAAATCCGTGCGCTTCGGAGGCAGCATGCGAAGCAAAGCACGCAGCGTCACGCTTTTGCCGGAGCCAGATTCGCCGAGCAGTCCCAGCACCTCGCCCTGCGCGAGCTTGATGTCCACGCCGTTCAGCGCATGCACGGTCCGCTCGCCCTTGAAGCGGACATGCAGGTCGGAGATATCGACGATCGGATTTGCGGCTACGGTCATTGCGGCAGTTCCGGTACGCGAAGATGATGATCGGTGACCTGCTGGAATGCGCGGCCGAACGCCACGCAGGTCTCGTCTCCGAACGGCCGTCCGATCAGTTGCAGGCCGATCGGCAGCCCCGACGCGCTGCGCCCGGCCGGCACCACCAGCACCGGCAACCCGAGATAATTCACCGGTCGCATGAACCGCATGACGGCGACCACCAGTTCCTCTGCATTCGGGCCGCCGCCGACATCGGTCTCGTCGATCCGCGGCGCCGCCGAACGCGATGCCGGCGCCAGGATCACATCGACATCGCCGATCGCGTCGAGATGCGCCTGCAACGCCGGCCCGCGCCAGCGCAAGGCCTCGAGATACTCGATGGCGCTGTAGGCCAGTCCATTCTCCAGCCGGTTGCGCACCTGCGGCGTGTAATCTTCAGGCCGCGTGCGCAGCCAGGGCGCATGCAAGGCAGCGGCTTCCACCGCGAGCACGACGAGTGCGGCGGCCGCAACCGCGGTCTGATCCGGCAAATCGATCTTGACGATGCGCGCGCCGAGTTTCTCGAACTGCTTGATCGTGCTGTCGAGAGCCGCAGCCACATCCGGCTCAAGGCCGTCGACATAAAAGCTTGTCGGTACGCCGACGGTGAGACCTGTCACGTCGCGTTGCGCGGCGGCTTTGTCCCAAAGCGGCGAACCATCCGTAACCGGATCGAGCGGGTCGGGTCCGGCGATGGCTTCGGCGACCAGTCCGCAATCCTCGGCGCTGCGCGCCAGCGGGCCGACGGTGTCGAGCGTGAACGACAGCGGCATGGCGTTGGCCCGGCTGACGCGCCCGCTCGTGGTCTTCAATCCGGTGACGCCGCAGCAATGCGCCGGCATGCGGATCGAGCCGCCCGTGTCGGAGCCGAGCGCGGCATAGGTCATTCGCGCTGCAACCGAAGCGCCCGATCCGGACGACGAACCGCCGGTGATGCGATGCGGGTCCCAAGGATTGCGCGCGGGACCGAGATAGGCGTTGTGCCCGGTCGGGCCATAGGCGAATTCCGCCATGTGCAGCGCACCGATGCGGATCGCGCCCGCGTCTTCCAGGCGGGAGATTGCAGTCGAGGTGGCGGGCGCAATCCAGCCCTCTCGGACTTTCGATCCGCATCCGGCCGGCTCGCCCTTGATATAGTACATATCCTTGTGCGCCAGCGGCACGCCGTGCAGCGACCCCTTCGGCCCGGATGCCGCCAGTTCCGCGTCTGCATCCCTTGCCGCCTGCAAAGCCGCATCCTTGTCGACCCGGACGAAGGCATTCAGCAGCGGTTGCCACTTGTCGATTCGCGCCAGCAGCGCCTGCGTCGCTTCGACCGACGACAACCTGCGCGCACGAATAGCGTCCGCCGCATCCGCGAGCGAGAGCAGCGCCGGATCGCTCACGGCTTCACCCCGCTCTTGGCTCCGCGCCGCGCGATCATCGTGTAGGTCGCAGGTTCGACCTCGAATGCGATCGCGATATCCTCCTGCGCCATACGTGCGGCCACCGGCGTAACCGCCTTTGCGATCCGCGCCGGCGAGCCGTCGGGCAATGGAATGCGCGCCGCCTTCGCCATCATTGCAACGCGCTCCGGGGTGACATCAGCCATGGTTCGCCCCGCGGCTGCCGGCAAGCGAGTGCCCGGAATTCGGGTCAACCATGAAGCAAGCCGCGACATGCCGATCCTGCCCTGCGGGATACAGCTGCGGCGCCTTTGCGCTGCAGACATCCTCGGCAAAGGCGCAACGCGTATGGAATCGGCAGCCGGATGGCGGATTGATCGGATTAGGAGGGTCGCCCGCGATCGGCGGATTTTGCGTGCGGTTATCGGGATCGAGTGACGGCATCGCCGCAAACAATGCCTCGGTATAGGGGTGGCAGGGTGTGTTCCACATCGCCTCGACCGGCCCGCTTTCCACCACCTCGCCGAGATACATCACCACGATCCGGTCGCTGATGAAGCGGATCACGTTGAGGTCGTGCGAAATGAAGATGTAGGTCAGACCGAATTCGTTCTTCAGATCGATCAGCAAATTGATGACCTGGGCCTCCACCGACTTGTCGAGCGCGGAGACCGCCTCGTCGAGGATCACCAGCCGCGGCGATAGCGCCAGCGCGCGGGCAATGTTGACGCGCTGTTTTTGTCCGCCGGACAATTCGTGCGGATAGCGGCCCGCGAACACGGCAGGATCGAGCCCGACCTTGCGCAGCAATTCGTGCGCGCGCTCGCGTGCCGCATCCGCAGCGAGCCCGTGCACGCGCGGTCCGAACGCCACGGTATCCTCGACCGTCAGGCGCGGGTTGAGCGAGGCATAGCTGTCCTGAAACACCATCTGGACCCGGCGGCGCAGGTCGCGCATCGACAGCGCCGAACCCACCGCCTCTCCGTCGAACAGAATGCGGCCCTGGTCATAGGGCATCAGCCCGACGATCAGGCGAGCGGTCGTCGATTTGCCGCAGCCGGACTCGCCGACAAGCCCCACCACCTCGCCCTTGTCGACGGAGATCGAAACGTCGTCGACCGCGCGTACCACGCTCTTGCTGCCGAACGGTCCGCCGCCGACATTGAAATGCTTGACCAGGTTCTGCACCTGTAGGAGCGGCTGGGCCGGACCGCCGATATCGGCCGCGGGCGCGAGCGTCTCAGCTTCTGACATCCATAGCACTCCGCAGGCCGTCGCTCAGAAGGTTGAAGCAGATCGAGACGGCAAAGATCATCACCCCCGGCAACGCCGCCACCCAAGGATTGACGTAGATCGCCGTACGTAGCGTGTTGAGCATCAGTCCCCATTCCGGCTCCGGCGGCCTGGTGCCGAGACCGAGGAATGAAAGCCCGGCGGCGAGGATCATGCACACGCTGATCAGGCTGGTGGTGTAGACGAAGATCGGGCCCAAGACGTTGCCGAGTACATGCACCCGCATGATAGTCAGGGCATTGGCGCCGGACGCGCGCGCGGCATCGACGAAGTCCAGATTGCGCACGCTGGTGGTGACACTTTCGGCGACGCGGACGATCGGCGGAATGAACACGATCGTCAGCGAGAGCACACTGTTGAAAATACCTGCGCCAAGCGCGCCCGAAATGGCGATGGCCAGCAGCACCGACGGAAACGCGTAGAAGATGTCGATCGTGCGCATGATCATCTGATTGACGACGCCACCGACATAACCCGCGGTCGCGCCCAGCGTGGTCCCGATCAGAAACGCGAGGAACACCGGAAACAGTCCGATGAACAGCGTCAGCCGCCCGCCATAGATGAGGCGCGAGAGCATGTCGCGGCCGAGTTCGTCGGTGCCCAGCGGATAGCCGGGCGTCCCGATCGGACGGAGCCTGCGGATCATGCTGCCCTGATAGGGATCGGCTAGGCCGAGCCAGGGTGCGAAGATTGCGGCCAGCGCGATCAGCAGGATCACCAGCGCGCAGCCAACGCTGACCGGGTCGCGCGCGAGCCGGCGCGTAACGCCGCCCCAGTAACCGCGCGCGCGCGTCGGTGGGATTGGCTCGACGACGTCCTCGGCCATCACGCTCATTGCTTACGCCCGCTTGATGCGTGGGTCGATCGCCGCCTGCAGCACATCGACAATAAGATTGAGCACCACGAAGAACAGCGCCAGCACCAGGATCGTGCCCTGAAGCAGTGGCAAATCGCGCTGGAATATCGCCGAGTTGAGCAGGAAGCCCGTGCCCGGCCAGGAGAATACGGTCTCGATCAGGATCGAACCGCCGAGCAGATAACCGAGTTGCAGGCCCATGACCGCGATCGCGGTCGGCGCTGCATTCTTGAGGATATGACGAAACACACGGACTTCATCCAGGCCCTTCGAGCGCAACGCCAGCACAAATTCCTGCGACAGCAGATCGCCGACCAGCGCACGCACCGTACGGCTGACAATGCCCATCGGGATCACCGACATGGTGATCGCGGGCAGGATCAGATACTGGATGTGATCCCAGTCCCAGGCCCAGCCGCCCGGCCCTGCGCCCACCGCCGGAAGCCAGCCCAGGATCACCGAAAACACGATCACCAGGACCATGCCGAGCCAGTAATGCGGGGTCGACACACCTGCGATCGAAATCGTGGTGACGACCTTGTCGATCCATGAATCCCGGAAATAGCCGGCCAGTATTCCGAACAGCAGTCCGAAGAAGAAACCGATCAGGCTCGCGACCACCGCAAGCCGGAGCGTATTGACGACCGCGCGCATCACCTCCTCGGTGACGGAACGTCCCGAGGCGATCGATGTGCCAAGATCGCCGTGCAACGCGTTCCAGATCCAGATGCCGAATTGCACCGGTAGCGGCCGGTCGAAGCCGTACGCCTTGCGCATCTGCGCGGCCAGTTCCTGCGAGGCATCGGGCGGCAGCACCGACACCAATGGATCGCCGGGCGCGATATGGACGAGGAGGAAGCAGACCAGAGCCACGGCGATCACCACCGGGATGGCAAGGACGATGCGCTTGACGATATAGACAAGCATCGAAATCTCACTTCCGAACTGGCATAATTCCAGACTGCCGCGCGTATGTCCGCATCTTATTGTCCCCCAGTCAATGGCCGCCGCGCCGCGTCACCGGGCCACTTCCCGCGCAAGCTCACCGCGCCATCGTGATCGACGAGAAGTTCTGGAACCAGTTTTTCGCCTGCACGAAGCCCTTGACCTTGGGGCTCATCGCACGCGGGTTCACGTCGTGGGTGACCATGAGGAACAGCGCATCGTCGACGAATTTCTCATGCACTTTCTGCAGGACCTTGGTCTGTTCCACCGGGTCGAAGGTGGTGCGGATCGCATCGAACATCTTGTCCATGTCCGGATCGCAATAGTGACCCCAGTTGGTGCCGCCGGGCGGGGCGAGATTGCATTGCAGGTGCCGGATGAAGCCGGTGAACGGGTCCTGGATGAAGTAGCTGTAGTTCATCGCCGTGCCGCCGCGCGTCGACGCATCCTTCGCACCGGCGCGCCAGATATTGATCAGCACGTTCCATTCGACGACTTCGAACGCGACCTGGATTCCCGCCTCCGCCAGGTTCTGCTGCACGAATTCGTTCATGGTGAGCGGCTGCATCTGGCCGGAGCCGGATGTCGAAATCAGAATCTTGGTCTTGAGCGGCTTGCCCGGGCCGTATCCGGCTTCAGCCAGCAGTTTCTTCGCCAGCGCGAGATCGCGCTTCAGCACGAATGACGGCTTGCCGAACCACTGGTGACCCGGCGGAAAGAAACCCTCAGCCGGGATCATCAGGCCGCCCAGCAACTCCTTCATGCCCTCGCGATCGACCGCGAGATTGGCCGCCTTCCGGACGCGGATATCGTTCCAGGGCGAGCCTTCGATGCGCGAAAAATGCCAGGTCCAGTTATGCGGATAGGCATTCGCCACGATTTCGAAGCCGGCCTTCTTCAGGGAGGGGATGGCGTCGGGCGATGGCGCCTCGATCCAGTCGACCTGACCCGATCGCAGCGCCGCGACGCGAGTGTTTGCTTCCGGCAATGGCAGCAGAACCAGCCGGTCGAGTTTCGGACGGCGCGTCTCATCCCAGTATTCCGCGTTCGGCACGAGTTCGGCCCGCTCACGCGGGACGAACGCCGCCAGCTTCCACGGGCCTGTGCCGGACGGCGTCTTCGCAAACGCATCCCAGCTCTTGCCGACCTTCTCCCACTGGGCCGGCGATGACATCATGATCCACGCGATCTGATACGGCAGGGTGGCGTCGGGAGACTTGGTAGTGATCTCGACCTGGTATTTGTCAATTGCCCGGTAGCTCGCGACCGCCGGGATGCGGGAGCGGCCCTGGCCCGACTGCCGGGGATCGAATTGCGGGCTGTCGTTCTTCAGGAGCTTGTCGAGATTCCAAACCACCGCGTCGGCGGTGAATTCCGAACCATCATGGAATTTCACGCCCTCGCGCAATGTGAAGAGCCATTTGGTCTTGTCGCTTTCGTCGGCGCTCCATTTCGTGGCAAGACCCGGCGACAATTCGGACGGCTTGTCGGCGGATGAGAGGTCCCAGTTGATGAGCGCATCATAGACCGTGTAGCCCATGAAGCGCTGGCCCTCGCCGCCCTGGTCGGTCTGACCGGTGGTGAGAGGGATGTCGGACGCGGTCATCCCGATGCGCAGGACGCCTTGCGCTGACGCTTGCTGTGCGGCGCCGGAGAATACCAGTGCAGCCCCGAGCGCGACGATACGGAAACCGATCATAGCCCCTCCACGACGGTTAGCACTTGCGGCGGCCGCCGCTCCGTTCCAGTGAAAGAGCAAGGCTTGTGCCAAGCGAAATGGAGGACGCGATGCGGCTGTTGCTTCTCAATGCGAATGCCAGCCAGTCCATTACCGATCTGGTGGTGGCCGCCGCCCGGCCGCTCGCAAAGCCCGGCACTGAACTGATCGGCGCAACCGGGCGTTTCGGGCCACGCTATATCGGCACCCGCGCCGCCTATGCGATCGCCAGCCATGCGGCGCTCGATGCCTATGCCGCATTCGGGCACGGCGCAGACGGGGTGGTGCTCGCCTGCTTCGGCGATCCCGGCCTCGGCGCGCTGCGGGAGGTTGCATCGGTGCCGGTTCTCGGAATGGCGGAGGCAGGATGCCTTGCGGCAGCGCGAGGCGGGCGCCGTTTTGCCGTTGTGACCGGCGGTGAGCGCTGGATCCCGATGCTGACCGAATATATCGGCGCGCTCGGCCTGTCGGCGCAGCTCGGCGGGGTGCATGCCGTCGCACCGACCGGCGCGGACATCGCCGCCGACCCCGACGGCAGCGTCGCGCTCCTCGCGGACGGATGCCGGACCGCGGTGAAACGTTTTGACGCGGATGTGGTCGTGCTCGGCGGGGCGGGTCTCGCACCGATCGCCCCGCGTGTCGCGGCGATGCTCGATTTTGCGGTGGTTGACGGGCTTGCCGCGGCGATCACGGCGGCCGAGGCCGCGGTTTCATCTCCCGACCCGTCCGCATTCCCGGATCGTCTGACCGATCCGCTGCCGGCGGTCGGGCTGACACCGGAGCTGAACGCGCTGCTGCAGGCGCCAAATCGCTCGACCTGAATACGAGCAGAATGGCAGCACCGCGCTCATCGCGCGGTGCTGCCGTACTTCAAAGTCAGTTCATCGTCATGGTCGAGAAATCGACGAACCAGCTCTTTGGCTGAACGAAGCCCTTGATCTTGGGCGACATGGCGCGCGGTCCGACGTCATGCGCGACATAGAGAAACGCCGCTTCGTCGACCGAACGTTCATGCAGCGCAGCCAGCGCCTTGTCGCGCTCCGCCGGATCGAAGGCGACACGCACGGCCGCGACCAGCTTGTCGTATTCCGGGTCGTTGATGAACCCCCAGTTGTTCGAGACCGGAGGCGCCATCTTGGAATCCAGGAACCGGATCATGGCGAAGAACGGATCCATCGCCGCATAGGTCACGTTGGTGGCGTGCGAGCCGCGGGCGGATTCGTCCTTCGCACCCTTGCGCCAGTTGGTGAACAGCGTGTTCCATTCGATCACGTCGAGCTCGACATCGAAGAAGCACTCCGCGAGGCTCTGCTGGATGAACTCGTTCATCGGCAGCGGCAGCATCTGGCCGGAGCCCGACGCCGAAGTCTGGGTCTTCACCTTCAGCCGCTTGGTCTTGGAGAAGCCGGCTTCGGTCATCAGCTTGCGGGCCTGTTCCGGATCGTACTTGATCTGGAATTTCGGATTGCCGCGCCACGGATGACCGGGCTCGAAGGTGCCGCTGGCCGGCGCCATCAGCCCGCCGAGCAATCCGTCCTTCATCGCGTTGCGATCGATGCAGAGATTGGCGGCCTTGCGGACGCGGATATCGTTCCACGGCGAGCCCTCGATCCGGCTGAACTGCCACGGCCAGACATGCGGCTGCTCGTTCGCATGAATGACGAAGCCGCGCTGCTTGATCTGCGGCAGCGCGTCGGGCGACGGATTTTCAATCCAGTCGACCTGCCCCGACAACAGCGCCGCGGTGCGGGCATTGGCTTCCGGCATCGGCAGAAGCACGAGCTTGTCCACCTTGGGCCGGCGGGCCGGATTCCAATACGCATCGTTCTTCACCAGCTCGAGCCGTTCACGCGGCACGAACCGGTCCATCTTCCACGGGCCTGTGCCGGACGCATTGCGCGCGAAGGCATCCCAGGCCTGCTTCGCCTTTTCCTTCGGATCAGTGGCGCTGGCCGCGTCATAAAGCTTCTGCCAGTGCGCAGGCGACGCCATGAACAGATTCGTCAGATTGATCGGCAACAGCGATTCCGGCGCCGATGTCGTCAGTTCCACGGTCATGTCATCGATCTTGCGGGCGCTGCGCAATGTCGGCATGCGCGAGGCGGTGACGCCGACCTGGCTGGCGTCGAAATGCGGCGCGTCCTGCTTCAGCACCTTCTCGACATTCCAGACCACGGCATCGGCATTGAAATCGGAGCCGTCGTGGAATTTCACGCCGGGCCGCAGCTTGAAGATCCATTTGGTATTGTCGGTGGGCGACACCGCCCATTGCGTCGCAAGACCGGGGATGATCACGCTCGGCTTTTCAGCCGAGGACAGATCCCAGAGGGTCAGACCCTCATACATGGTGTTGCCGGTGAAGCGGTTGCCTTCGAACCCCTGGTCCGGCTGGCCAAGGGTGCGCGGGATATCCGCCGCGGTCATGCCGATCCGCACCGTGGACTGGGCGGAGACCGGGCTGGCAAACACAGCCAGCACACTCGCAACGGCGAAAGCCGGACCGAATTTCAGAACAGACAGTGATCTCAACATGTTTCTCCCCTGGGACGCGAACCGTTGGAAGGCTGACAAGTCGAAGCATCAAGGAATGTGCCAGTTGCGAAAACGCGCTCCGGCACGCGGCAGACGGCACCTTGGCCGCGAGGCTATGCAGCGCCTGCCTATTGATTGAGCAGAGTGTAGAGAAAGCGCGGCGGACAACAAGCCGGATCGCTGAAGGCCTGATCAATTTCAGCGCCGACCCCAAGGCCTGGCGGGCAAGCGCGGAGAACGGGAGGGACGCAGCACCGCTTCCGGTGCGGCATAACCGCCCGTCCGGCTATCCCGGCAGGCTGGCGCGCTGGCTTTACAACGGTCCGGATCCCTTGCGCGGCGCTTGAGACCATGTTCGGGTTGGACCTATACCCGCCGCCCCGTCCCGCGAATTGATGCCCGGTCACCCTGTCTCATGAACGAACGAACCGCGTCGCCGCACACTCTCGGTAACCTCGCGATCGATCCGGATCGGCTTTGGGATGACATCATGGAGACTGCGGCGTTCGGTGCGACCGCGAAGGGCGGCATCTGCCGCCTCACGCTCAGCGAGGAGGATCGCAAGGTTCGCGACTGGTTCAAAGCGCGCGCGGAATCACTCGGATGCCACGTCACGGTCGACGACATGGGCAATATGTTCGCCCGGATGGAAGGCGGCCGCAAAGATATTCCGCCGATTGCGATGGGGAGCCATCTCGACACCCAGCCAACCGGCGGCAAGTTCGACGGCGTACTCGGCGTGCTGTCCGCACTCGAGGTGCTGCGCACGCTGCGCAATGCCGGTTACCAGACCTACGCCCCAATCGAGGTGATCAATTTTACCAATGAGGAAGGCTCGCGGTTTGCACCGGCCCTGATTGCGTCAGGCGTGTTCGGTGGAGTGTTCGACCGCGCCTATGCGGTGGCGCAGACGGACCGCAGCGGCGTGACATTCGGCGAGGCGCTGGAAGGCATCGGCTATCGCGGCCACGAGCGCTGTGGCGACCATGCGCTGTCCGCCTATTTCGAATTGCATATCGAGCAAGGCCCGATCCTCGAACGCGAGAACTGCGACGTCGGCGTGGTGATCGGCGCGCAGGGCGTGCGCTGGTTCGACGCCACCATGATCGGGCAGGACGCCCATACCGGGGCGACGCCGATGACCATGCGAAAGAATGCACTCGTCGGAACCGCACGCATGATCGAGGCGGTGGATCGCATCGCGAAACACCATCCGCCTTTTGCGGTGGGGACCGTGGGCTCACTCGAGGTCAAGCCGAACTCACGCAATGTCGTGCCGGGCGAGACCTTTTTCACCATCGACCTTCGTCACCCGGAAATGCCGGTGCTGGAGGACATGGAGGCAGAGATTCGCCATGCGTTCGATTCGACATTGCGCGAGCTCGACCTCACCGGCACGCTGACACGCATCTGGGAACAGCCGCCGGTGGCCTTCGATGCAACGTGTCTTGATGCAATCCGCAGCGCCGTCGCGCGCACCAGCTTCACCGCGCGGGACATCGTGTCGGGCGCCGGCCACGATGCGGTGTATGTGTCGCGCGTCACACCCTCGGCAATGATCTTTGCGCCGTGCAAGGACGGCATCAGCCACAACGAGGCGGAATTCTCTTCGCTCGAACAATGCGGCAAGGCCGCCCAGGTACTGTTGCTGAGCGTTCTGGAATACGACAGGCAACTGGCTGCGGCGAACACCAGGTAGCGGCCACAAAAAACTTACGCGGCAGCGTCATCGATTATCCTCTGCCGCCACGGCTTTTTTGTTTACGCCTTTGCGAAGCGCAACGGTATTCAGCTTCGTGTTGGCAGCCTTTTCCTCGTTCAGATTCGTGGTCAGGAAGCGCACCACATCGTCGTGGCCGAGTTCTTCGGCCCAAGCGATGAGCGTACCGTAACGGGTCATTTCATAATGCTCGACGGCCTGGCAGCTGGCGACGATGGCCGCATCCAGAACCGACTTATCGGCAACCTCGCCAGTGATCTCGTCCCCTTCCTTCAGGATGCCGTCGATCGCAGGGCACTGAGTACCCTTCGGCGTATGACCGAGTTTCTTGAAGACCTGATCGAGGTGCTCGATCTGCTTTTCGGTTTCCTCCAGATGAGCGCGCAGCCCGGCGGACAGATCGCGGTTGGTAGCAAGCTCGATCAGCTTTGGCAGGGCTTTGGTGATCTGCTTCTCGGCATAATAGATGTCCTGGAGCCCATGGATGAAAAGATCTTCCATGCTCTTGATGTCTTTCGTGAAGATTCCCATCGCTGCGCTCCCGGGTTGAAGGATTCAGAGCGACGAACGCCCGGCGCCGGCACATGTTCCGGGCAATCCCTCAGACGATCGGAGTCCGGACGCTCGGCGATTGCATCAGGAGACGGTTGTTGCCGCGGCCGGACCTGCCGACGCAGTCGGTCAGATGACGTTGACCGCACGAAGCGAGTGCTCCGTGAGCGGCCAGTGTCGACGCCTCCGATGAGCGCGAATTCGGGAACGTCCTGTGGACCGCAGTGTTGGCCCTGCGGATGGCTTCCATCCGTGAACCGCACAGGGAGATCACGATGATTCGCAAAATTGCCCTTATTGGAGCCGCGACCCTTTTCTCGATTTCGCTAGCCGCCGCTCAGTCCAGCGGACCGTCTTCGACCGCAGGCGGCGCACAAGGCACGTCGAAGTCTGGTGAGCTGGAAAAGCCGGCTGGCGGCATGCCCTCCGGCAACATGAAAGCAGCGCCGAAGAGCACGACCGGCGCAGGTCGCTCGGGCGAGAGTTCGCCCAGCTCGACCGCAGGCGGTGCGCAGGGAACCACTAAAGGCGGCCCGAACACGCCGGGCGCGCGCTAATCCATCCCTCAAATTAAACAGCGCAGGGCCCCGGCAACGCCGGGGCTTTCGCTCTGCAGCATGCGCAAGCCGCATTTCGACGGTGCGCGCAGAACAGGGGCGACAACGCGACCAACGGAAAGGCCAACCAAGTATCCGACCACCGTCACAAATACCGCTTCAGCTCCGCGGCCGCCTCTTCCGGCTTGCGCTTGAGATTGAACGGCGCGACGAAACGGCCCTCCTTGTCCATGAGATAGACCAGCGCGGTGTGATCCATGGTGTAGCCGCCGCCATCGAGCGGGATCTTCTTGGAGTAGACGCGATAGGCCTTCTCCATCGCTGCCACCGCGGCCGGATTGCCGGTGAGTCCGCGCAGCCGCGGATCGAAGCTCGACAGATATTCCTTGAGGATCGCCGGCGTATCGCGCTCCGGATCGACCGAGACAAAATAGGCCTGCAACTTGTCGGCGTCGCGGCCGAGCGCCTTGTAGAGCTGCGTCATGTCGAACAAGGCGGTCGGGCAGATATCCGGGCAATGCGTGAAGCCGAAGAACATCAGCGAGGGCTTGCCCTTCAGGTCGGCCTCGGTCACGGGCTTGCCGGTCTGGTCCACCAGACTGAACGGGCCGCCGATCGCCGATGGCGCCGGGATCGGGGTTGGCAGCCTCCCGGCCACCATGAAAATCGCCACGGAGAAGATCGCCAGCCCGCCCAGGAAGGCAGCAATGACGGTGACGATGCGCGTGGTCTGCTGGGTCATTGGCGGGTCACCTAGGCGAGACGGAAACGGCTCAGAAACACGCCGCAATCCCCGCGCGCACGATTTCGAAAAACACCGTCGTCCCGTAATAGACCCACAACGCGCAGGCCAGGGCAACCAATGCGCCTAACGCCAGTCCCACCGCGAGCAGCGGCCAAGAGAGGCGGCCAGAAGCCGCGTTCGGCAAGGTTTCGGACATGACAGCCAGATAAGCGCAGTGGGGGCCCGGATCAACTCCTGACGCGCAGGCGCAGAAAGGGAGCATCCGTAAGTGTCCGGTGCCGGTAGACCAAGGCTCCCAGGCATAACGAACCGGGGCCGGCAGCGGTCAATCCGGATGTCCGGCTCGCCGCCTCGCGACGCGCTCGATCGGGAAAGGGATCACCGTCACTGTCTCCGGCAGCGGCTCCTCCGCTTCGACAACCTGCCAGTTGGCCAAGCGGATGATATCGGCGACCGACATTTGCGGGCTGACGTCGGTGATGTCGCTGTATCCCACCCGGGTCTGGCACCCATAGCGATCAATCAGCACGGCGATGGCGTCACGGCAGAAAATGCGGCGCGCGTCGATCAACCCGTGCGCGGTCTCGACCATGCCCGGACTGCGGCTGCTGGCGAGCGCGCACAGCTTCGCCTTGACCCGTTCGGCGCGCGCATCGGTGAATGAGAGGACAGCACCCATGCCCGCCAACGCAGGCGCCGCCATGGCGGTTCCGTCGGCTGGCGGTGTGCCGAAACGGCACGATCAGTGCCGGCGCGGCCTTGCCTCGCCCCCGCCGGCACCCTGTGGCTGGTCGGTCTTTTCCAGCACGATATGGCCGAGATTGGCGATCACGTCCGCGAGCAGGGCCGCACGATCCTGCGGATCGGCCATGGTCACGAGATCTGCCAGCACCTCGGTCACCTTGGCCGCGATGGCCCCGAGATCGGCGCCGTCGCGCGTCAGCTCGGGCTCGAGCAGGTCATGGATATCGCAGTGGATACAATCGGACACGGCACAGCTCCTCGCGCCGGGTGGCGGATATCGCACTATACGCCGTGATGTCCACCGTGACGAATGGCAGCGCGTTCATGATGAACGCTGGCGCCTGGAGTGGCCCGTCCGGCTGCAGCCGGGACGGGCCGGGGGATCGTCAGCGGCTCGAACCGCTGGTGGCGGCGCCCTGGTCCTGCTTCAGCTTGCCGCTCATGTTGACCACCGGCTGCTCGCTCTTGGTGCTCAACTGCCGGATCGTCTTGGCGTCGAGGTCCAGCGCCTTGAGGTCGACCATGCGGATGGTCTGGTCGTCATAGGTCTTGTAGTAGTAGCGCTGTGCCTGCGGATCGCGCGCCACCGTCATCTGGGTGTAGTCGGAATAGACAACGCCGTTCACAACATCACGCGACACGCCGATCGGAATGTCGAAATTGTTGAGGATGTGGAACACCTGATCGATGCCCTTTCCGGCATTGTCGGCCGGGCTCGCGGTGGCGCTGAACACGGCAGCGCGGATGAAGCGCGCCGGCGGGGTGAAGTCACCCGGCAGGCCGAGCATGCCGGTGCCCTGGCCGAGCGCCTTGAAGGTATCGCCATCGATCTTCAGCGGCGGCACGTCGCGCGGATTGAGCGCGATGTAATTGCGCAGGTTGGTCATGTGCCAGTCGAAGGACGGTGAGTTCGTCAGCGTGCCGAGCGCATTGTCGTGCACCTTGAGCTTGCCGCCGACCGGCTCGATGACGAGACTCGCGCCCGTCTTGTCGTAGACGATATAGTGGAATGGCGGCGCCACCGGGCCCCAGCCGTCCAGAACGGTCGGCGTGATCACCACCGCGCCGCTTTCGACCGCCTTGCGCACCTCATCGACCGAACCGAATTGCGTCAGCAGCCAGTTCGGGAAGTCCGCCGGCGACAACCCCTTGCTCTGGTTCTCGGGCGTCACTGCGGCATATTCCGCGAAAGTCGGGAAGAAGAACGTACCCGCGGCGAGGCCGGCCTCGTTGATGCCGTCGAGCAGACGCGGATTGCCGAAGGCGGCGATCCCGGTCGCGCCATATTTCACCGTGTATTTGAGACCGTCGCCATTGGGCGTCACACCGGTGTACTGATATCCACGCGGGATCACCGCGATCGAGGTCTCGACCGGCGTGCCGAATTCCAGCGTGCGTCCATGCACGATCGCACCATCCTTCATCCTCAGCATGATGCCCGTGCAGGCCGAGACCTGCTGGGCGGTCAGTGCGAGGACGGCGGCGGCGATGGCGGTCAGGCCAAGTCTTCCATTGCGGCGCATGGCTTCGTCCCTTGGTTCAAGACATGAATTCGGGGGGTTCCTAAAGCGGGCTGCCTTAAGGGCCCCTAAAGCGCAACGGCCTCAGTCCCGCTTGGGTTAAGCGAGGATGAGTGCGGCGACGCAACATTGACGCAATATCGCGCGCCACGCGCTCCCGCGCGGGAACAGGCCTCGTTGCCGAAGCTTTATCCTCCGGAAACCCGGAGGAAGACCCATGACCTACGATCCGGATCGTGACGCCCGTGCTCCATCCGACGTCAGCCCGAACGAGCGGCCCTATTCGCGCCAGGGCGCGGGCCTCAGCACCGCGCTGATCCTGGGCCTGCTGGCCGCCTTTGTGGCTGTCGGCATCTGGTTCTATGCGAGCCCGGACGATCCGGCCGTCGTCACCGACAATCGCCCCGCCGAAGAGCGATCGACCACGGGGGCCGGCACCCAGCCGCTCCCGCAAACGCCGACGCCGCCGATTGCACCGGCGCAACCGGCTCGGTAATGCCAGGCCAAAGGAACCGAGACACCCGGCAGATGTTGTCGCTGAATTAGCGCTCGGAGTGAAGCAAATGGCAGCCCAGCCGAATCAAGACCCAGTCGAGATCAGCGACAATCCTCCGCTGCCGGGGGAGGTGGAGCGAGATCGCACTGACGTCCGCGTGGTATCACTCCTGGGCGCAGTCGCGCTTCTCGTGGCGGTTGGAATGTGGTTCTACACCAAGGACCGGGAAATGATTGCCGGCGACGGCACCACGGTGCAGCAGACCACCGGAACGCGGTCGCAGGATGCGCCGTTGGAGCCGCGAGCATTACCCGGTGCGACTACCACCAACCCGCTGGCTCCGTCTGCGCCCAACCAGTGACGTAAGTCCTGTGTCGCGGCGTAGACGCAGCGATCGGCAATGTGAATCTCAAGACAACAGCGACGCTCAGCGACAGCTCACACCGCGACGTCATCGGGCAGATGTTCACCCGCTGGAATCGTCGTCTTGCCGTTGAGCCAATCCTGTTCGACCGCAAGGATCAGCAAACTCTGCCGCATCCGCAACAGCCGATCTCGCTCATCGCCGCTGGCGCGCGGATCGACAGCCTGATCGTAGCATTCCATGGCCCATCGGCGCAGATCCGCAGAACTGATGGAATTGATTGGCTTCTGCATGATTGCGTACTCCTCGGCAAACGTAAGACAAACAAACGTCAGGCAAGAGCACGACCGGTCTCCCAAGCGCCGACAACCCGATTGTTCGTCCCGGCGACCCGCACAAGGTAGGAAAGCTTCGCGTCGATCCCAAGTCGAAAATTTGGCGTGCATGCGACATGCGCCGCCGAAACTATGTCAAATGACACATACTGTCGTCGCGTCATTGATTTAAAATTTTCGACTAAAAATTTTTCGCGGTGCCGGCTGCTTCCTTTGCCGATGCTTTGCGCGTCCGCCGACATTGCAACGATACACATTGCTTTGAGTGTCAAAGGCCTCGCGCGCCGGCGTCGCGGCACGGCTGGCGGCTGAGCTGCAATCCACTGTGGGAAGACTGGAGCGGGCGAAGGGAATCGAACCCTCGTATGCAGCTTGGGAAGCTGCCGTTCTACCATTGAACTACGCCCGCGCGCGCCGACCATAGCGAAACCGCCTGCCCTGCCGCAAGCCTGCCGCGTCCATCACGGAAATCCCGGCGCCAGCAGCACCAGGCCCGACAGCAGCAGCAGCACCAGGATCACACGGCGGAAGCCCGCTTCGTCCAGCCGGCCGTAGAGATGCACGCCAAGCCAGATGCCCGCGGCGACCGGCAGGAGGCCGAGCCCAAACAGCACCAGCAAATCGCGCGTGATCGCGCCCTCGACACCAAGCCCGATCGCGGTCATGACGAAAGCCGCAAGAATGACCGGCTGGAAGATGGCGCGCTGCGCCTGATACGGCACGCCGCTGAGCTGACACCAGATCACCACGATCGGGCCGGCGAGGCCCGTCAGTCCGCCGAGCGCGCCATTGAAAAAGCCGATCGCCCCGTCGGCCGGAAGGTTGGCGCGCAGCGGCGCGAGCCTTGGCCGCATCATCCCGTAGATGCTGTAGAGCACCAGCAGCACGCCCACCGCGCGACGCACGATGGCCGGATCGAGATGCGCCAGCAGCATCACGCCGAGCGGCACGCCGATGGCGCCGCC
This sequence comes from Pseudorhodoplanes sp., assembly GCF_059499825.1. Classification (NCBI taxonomy): domain Bacteria; kingdom Pseudomonadati; phylum Pseudomonadota; class Alphaproteobacteria; order Hyphomicrobiales; genus Pseudorhodoplanes; species Pseudorhodoplanes sp. The sequence continues at coordinate 215,548 of NZ_JCABZI010000013.1, read as the reverse complement.
CGCGATCAGCGGCAGGACGCGGCGCAGGTCGACCACGCGGCGGAATGTCCAGACGCCGTGCGCCTGAACGAACAGCCCGTAGGCGACGATCAGCGCCGTGGTCTGCACCGGCGTCAGGATATGCAGCCACACGCCCGACACCACGAGCCCCATCGCGAAGCCGGCCAGCCCGGTGGTGACGCCGCCGATAAAGGCAGCGAGCAGAAACAGCGAAAGGGCGAATGGATCGAGCGGCAGCAAGATCAGCTTCGGAAATGCTTCGACAGCTTCAAGCTCTGCGCCTGATAATTCGAACCGATGCCCTGTCCGTAGAGCGTGTCAGGCCGCGCCATCATCGCCTCATACACCAGGCGGCCGACGATCTGGCCATGTTCGATGATGAACGGCACCTCGCGCGAGCGCACCTCGAGCACCGCCCGCGCGCCGCGCCCGCCTGCGCCGGCATAGCCGAAACCCGGGTCGAAAAACCCGGCATAATGCACACGGAATTCGCCAACCAGCGGATCGAACGGCACCATCTCGGCGGCGTAGTCGGGCGGCACCTGCACCGCCTCCTTCGACGCAAGAATATAGAATTCGTTCGGATCGAGGATCAGGCTCTGGTCCGCGCGCGCATTCATCGGCTCCCAGAATTCGGCGACGTCGTAACCGTTGCGCAAATCGACATCGATCAGGCCGGTATGCCGCTTGGCGCGATAGCCGATCAAACCGCCCGCGAAATCGCCGGACAGATCGACGCCGACGGCGACGCCGTCGGTGAGGTCGGCATCGTCGGCATCGACCAGCCGCTCGCGCTCATGCAGCGTGGCCAATTGCGCGGCGTCGAGCACACTGTCGCCGCGGCGAAAGCGGATCTGCGACAGCCGCGAGCCCTGCCGCACCAGCACCGGAAAGGTGCGCGGCGAAATCTCGGCGTAAAGCGGCCCCTCATAACCGGCCGCAACCTGATCGAAGCCGCGCGAGCGATCGGCGATCACGCGGGTGAACACATCGAGCCGGCCGGTCGAACTTTTCGGATTGGCGGTGGCGGAAATATCGGCGGGCAGCGACAGGCTTTCCATCAGCGGCACGATATAGACGCAGCCCGTCTCCAGCACCGCACCGCCGGTCAGATCGATGCTGTGCAGGCGCAGCGCATCGATACGCTCCGCCACAGTCGCCTGCGAGCCGGGCAGGAAGCTGGCGCGCACGCGATAGGCCACGGGACCGAGCCGCAGATCGAGCGAGGCCGGCTGCACCTGGCCGTCGGCATAGGCGGCGGACGGACGGATGGACCCAGCCTCGGTCAATTTGAGGATCGACCGGTCGGGAAGAATTCCGCTGCCGCTTCCGTCAAAGGTCCGCGCCAAGCGCTCCGTCTCCATTCGCACCATCGCTGCCCGAGCCCCGTTCGCGCCCGCGCAAGCGGGAGCCCAGAAAAAGTGTAGCTCTGGGTCCCCGCTTCCACGGGGACGCACGGGACTTCACGGGTCTAGATGATGATGCCGGGACCGCAAAGGCGCGATCCGCGCCTGTCCCCCATTATCCTGAAAAATGGCGCCTCAGCGGGCGTGCGCGGTCAGGGTCGAGCGGGTGGCCGCCTCCGCGATGGCGCCGCCGAGCAGCTTGGCCAGACAGCCATAGCTCCAGTCGTTCATGTGCAATTCGTCTTCCGAGATGAACGCCTCGAACGGAATGCGAGCGACCTGACGCCAGTGCCGCATCACGGCGAAGCGGCGGAACAGGTCGACATGCTGGGCCTTGGCCGTGGTCGCCAGCAACTCGACCATCGTCCCCGCGTCCTTCTTGGCCAGCACCTTGGGCGCGAATTGCGGATCGATCAGCACCACGTCGGCGCCCGACGACTTCATCCGGCGCAGGCCTTCGAGAATATCCGAGCGAACCGTGGGGATCGGGCTGTCGCGCAGCACGGCGTTGGCGCCGACCTGCCACAGGATCAGGTCCGGCCGCTCCGACAGCACGCCGTCGTCGAGGCGCTTGATCATGTCGCTGGCTTCCTCGCCATTGACGCCGCGATTGATGACGCTGATCCGATGGGCCGGGAAGCGGGCTCCAAGTTCGACCGCAAGCCGCGCGGGATAGGACTTGTCAGGCGCGCTCGCACCGGCCCCCGCAGTCGACGAAGAGCCGATCGCCACGATCTTGATAGGCTCTCCGGCCGCAAGCCGGCGGCCGGTTCGCGCCAGCGGGTTCGTCAGCCGCGTGACATCGTCAGGCGCGGCGCAGGGCGGCGGTGCCGCGGGCGCGGCCGGCGTCACGGCGGCCAGACTCGGCGTGCGGTCCTCCGCGTGAGCAGTGCCGGCGCCGAGCGCCAGCAGCGCGGCGATCAGGGCAAACGATGTCGGAAGACGAAAAGGGCGGGCAAACGCGCTCACTGGGTCGGTCTCGCTTTGATGCCGTCAAGATTGGACGCCTCGACCACCAGCGACGCCAGCGCACGGCCGAGGCAATCATGCACCTTGTAGGCGGTCGCCAGATCCTTGGTGGCAAGGTTGAGGTCGAAATTCCCGTTGTCGTTCCAGTAGCGCATGATCTCGCGCCGGTCGAACAGCGGCACCTCGCGATCGCGCGCCACCACCTGCATGATGTCGGCATAGTTCGACAGCGAGATCATGGTTTCGGTGCGCGGGCTGTACTGCATGTTCATGAGGATCAGGTCGGCACCGGCATCCACGATATGGTTGATCCCATCGTCGAGTGAAGTGCGAAAGCTCTCCGGGTCCACCCCCCGCATCGCGTCCACCGTGCCTGTCTGCCATATCACCAAATCGGGCTTATGGTCGAGCAGCGCCTTTTCCAGGGCCTGGCTCATGTCCGCGGCCGTCTGGCGCGATTTCGCAAGTGCGATGACCTTGATGTCCACGCCCGGAAAACGCTTGCGCAGCGCCTGTTCCAGCTTGCCGGGATAGGCCTTTCCGACCCCGTCGGGTCCGGGCATCACCGAGGAACCGGAACCGATGACCAGCACGGTCAGGCGCTTGTCCTCCTCCACCACTTTCCGAACATGGTCCAGCTTGCTCTCGCCGAAAAGGATATAGCCCGGCACCTCGCAGGGGTCGGACTCCGGAAGCGGCACGGTCACCGTATCGGACGTTTGGGGCTGGTCGGCTGGGGCCTGCGGCTGAATCTGGGCGTGCGCCGGGCCGGAGGCGGCGACCAGAACGAGCGCAAAAACCGTAAAAATCAATGCCCTCATGCCTCGCCTCCTAGCGAGGGTTTGGCGCCAGCGTCAACCGCGCGGGCGGCGACCTTCCGTGCCGTCGCCGCTTTGTACCACGACAGCAACCAGGCCACGGCGACCATTATAAAAATGCCTAACAGGCTGACCAGTACCTGCATCAGGATGCCGGGCGAGATTTCGACCAGCGCAAAATGGCCCGCGAAGGCCAGAAACACCCCCAGGCAGAAAATCTCCAGCGAATGCTGCCCGCACAGGATCGCCGGGTAGGCCCAGCGGGACCGCAGCGGCGGCCAGTCGCGCGGCACGAAATAGACCGTGACCGCCGCCACCGCCAGGAAATGCGCGAAGCGCAGCACGTCCAGGTTGGTCTTGTCGATGGGATAGATCTGCTCGGCGAGCCAGCGCGGCACGTAGGGCGCCAGCCGCGGAATATGCCAGGTCAGCGTGATCAGGAACGCCACGGCCAGATAGGCAATCGCGACGGTCAGCGTAATCCGCGACTGCAGCAGCCACTTGAGCTGCCCGGCGCCGCCCAGCCCGCACCAGGCCCCGAATACGAACAGGAGCTGCCAGGCCAGCGGATTGAAGAACCAGTGGCCGCTCGGATAGGCCGGCAGGTTCCAGCCGAACTCCCAGGTCAAGGCATAGAGCAGGACCGACAGCGCCAGCGCGATCGTCGGCCGATTCAGCAACAGCCACAGCACCGGCGGGAAACAGGCCATCAGCACGATGTAGAGCGGCAGCACGTCCATGTTGACCGGCTTGAACTTCAGGAGCAGCGCCTGAACCAGCGTCACGTCCGGCTGCTGCAGAAATTCCAGGACGTTCATTTCTTCCGCATAGAGCGGGTTCTGGAAGCCGCGCGCCACGTAGGCGATCTGGCCCATATAGATCACGAACAGAAAGATATGCGCGACATAGATCTGCCAGGCGCGTTTGAGGATGCGCGCGCTCGACACCACGAACCCGTAGTTCCGCATCGCCTGCCCATAGACGAAGGCGGCGGTGAAGCCCGACACGAAGATGAAAATTTCGGTGGCGTCGCTGAAGCCGTAATTGCGGATCGTGATCCAGGCGACGATATTGGACGGGATATGGCCGAGAAAGATGAACCAGAGGGCGACGCCACGAAACAGGTCGAGCCGCAGATCGCGGTCGGTCGGTATCGCTTTCGCCATTGCGGGTTCGTTCACACCAATCCGTTCGCGTCAGACATTCGCCGAGCGTGGTCCGGGTTGCAAGTCGCGAATTGAAGCTGTTATTGATCGCTGAATCTGGGCCGGACGCAGGATCGCATGTACCGCGCCACCACACGCAATATTGAAGTCACCGTGACGCCGCGGTTCATGTCCGATCGGTCGGCGCCGGAGAAGAGCCAGTTTTTCTGGGCCTATACCATCGAGATATCGAATAACGGCGGCGAGACAGTCCAGCTCAAGACCCGCTACTGGCACATCACCGACGCGTTCGGGCGCGTGCAGGAAGTACGCGGCGCGGGTGTGGTGGGTGAGGAACCGGTGATCCCGCCGGGCGAGAGCTTCGAATATACCAGCGGAGTTCCATTGCAGACCCCCTCGGGGATCATGGCCGGACGCTACGGCATGGTCACCGAGGAAGGCGAAAATTTCGACATCGATATTCCCGCCTTCTCGCTCGACTCGGTGCACACGCCGCGCACGATCAACTGAGCGCGAGCTCGGCGCGGAAACAGCGTCAGGCCACGCCCTCCACCGCCCGCACCCGCGCACCCGGCGCGATCGTTTGCGGCGCCTTGTTGAGGGTCTCGATCGCAAAGCCCGCCGCGGCCTTGTAGCCCGCCATGAACTCGGCGCGCTCCTGCGGCGGGATCACGTCGTCGATATTGTCGAAGGTTCCGCCGCAGCGCTCGTCGACCATGTTGAGCAGCCCGAACGGACCGGCGCCGCGATTGCGCAGCACCAGTTGCGAGATCGGCCCGCACAGCTTCGCATCGAACGCGGCCAGCGCCTCGGCCGTCGCGCCTTGCTCGACCATCGCCGCCCCCAGAAGGCGCGCGTCCATGATTGCCTGGCTGCCGCCATTGGAACCGGTCGGATACATCGCATGCGCGGCATCGCCGAGCAGCAGCACCGGGCCGTCGCGCCAGGTCGGAACCGGGTCGCGATCGATCATCGGATTTTCGAACACCGCTTCGGCATTCCGCAGCAAGGCCGGAACGTCCAGCCAGTCCCAGACCCAATCGTCGAAATGCCGCACGAAATCGTCGGTCTCGACCTGCCGGAACCAGCCGCTCTGCTTCCAGCCCTCGGAATTGTCCAGCGTGACCTCGGCGATCCAGTTGATCATCGACAGCCCGGTCTGCGGATCGGGATGCGAGATTGGATAGAACACCACCCGCTCGCGATGGGTGCCGAGGCCGACGAAGGATGCGCCCGATCGGATCGGCTTGCCCCAGGTGGTGCCGCGCCACATGATCGCGCCGCCCCAGTGGATCGGCGGCTGGTCGGGATGCATCTGCGCCCGGATCGCCGAGTGGATGCCGTCGGCGCCGATCAAGAGCGCGCCGCGCGTCTCCGAAGTCGAACCGTCGGCATGTTCGATCAGCGCGGTGACGCTGCCATCGGCATTGTTGCGATAGCCGTTGACCCGGCTGCCGAGCCGCACCGCCTGCGGCCCGATCCGCGCAACCACCGCATCATGCAGCATCATGTGGAACAGCCCGCGATGCACCGCATATTGCGGCCAGTGATAGCCGGCCAGCAGCCCGCGCGGTTCGGAATAGATGTCGTTGCCGTTGAGCCCGACCAGCGCCCATTCCTTCGCGGGAAGACCGACGCGGTCGAGATCGGCCTGGGTGAAGCCGAGATCGTAAAGTTCGCGCACGGCATTGGGCTGCATGTTGATGCCGACGCCGAGCGGGCGCATCTCGCGCACCGCTTCGAACACCACGCACGGCACGCCGATCTGATGCAGCGTCAGCGCGGTCGCAAGCCCGCCGATGCCGCCACCGGCGATGATCACTGGATTGTCGCTCACGCACCCCACCCGGTCTGGAACTCTCACAGCCCTTCCTCTAGCCGCTGGACGGCGGCCGGGGCAACCCGGGGCGTCGGGTCCGCCGCAGCCGGGCGCCCCGACTGGCCTTGCCGGCCGACATCAAGCGCGGGATGATCAGGCCAGACGCCCGCATGAACGCTCAGTGGAGACATCGAAAATGAAAGCTGTTCTGGCCGCCCTGATCGCGATCTTTGCAGGCACCGCCGCCTTTGCCGGCGATACCGTTGGCTACAAAGTCGACGGCGCGGATTTCGAAGGCTATTTCGCCAAGGCCACCGGACCTTCCAAGGGTCTCGTCCTGGTGATCCATGACTGGGACGGTCTCGGCGGTTACGAGCAGAAGCGCGCCGACATGCTGGCAGACATGGGCTACGACGCCTTCGCCGTCGATCTGTTTGGCAAAGGCAATCGGCCGGCAACGCTCGAAGCCCGGATGGCCGAAACCGGCAAGCTCTACAAGGACCGCGAGAAGATGCGCAGCCTGCTGCTCGGCGGCCTGTCGGAAGCGCAGAAGCGCAGCCAGGGCAATGTCGTCGTGATGGGCTACTGCTTCGGCGGCACGGCCACGCTCGAACTCGCGCGCTCGGGCAAGGCCGACAAGGTCAAGGGCTATGCCAGCTTCCACGGCGGCCTCGCGACGCCGGCGGGCCAGAGCTATGCCAAGGACACGCCGCCGATCTTCGTGGCGCATGGCGGCGCCGACACCATCATCAAGATGCCCGAGGTCGCAGCGTTCGTCGAAGAGCTCGAAAAGACCGGCGTCAAATACGACCTCGAGGTTTATTCCGGCGCCCCGCACGCCTTCACGGTCTTCGGCGCGCCGGTTTACCGCGAGCATGCCGACAAGAAATCCTGGGCGACGTTCCAGGATTTTCTGAAAGCAAATCTGGGCGGCTGATCACCCTCTCTTGTCTCGCCCCGCGACGGCGGGGCATCCAGCCTGCCAATGCCGACAATTTGCATTTACCGGATAGCCGGCCGAGCCTGTCATTGTTCCACTCTTCGCGCGGACCCGTTGGCGGGCGATGACAACGTGTGCAACGCGTCCTCATTCGCAGCACCATACTTCGCGCCGACTTCACCCGGCGCGAAGTCACAGGTGCGATTGCAGAATTCGCAGGTAACGGCAAAACAATTTCAGCAGAGATGTCGAAAGCTCGGCAGAGTGCAGCCATCCGGCGGCGACCTCTCCGTCACCATATCGGCCGTCAGAAACTGAAGGTCGACATTATCATGACGCCCAACCGCGGTTCGGTCTTGTAGCGGATCGAGTCACCAGCCGGCAGAGGCTGATTCGCAACCAGGCCGTCGCCGAGAACCTTCCCGTTAGGACTGACGCGCAGACCGACTCCGAAATTCCAGCTCGCCGTCGAAGTCGCAATGTTTGGCAAAAGATTGGGATGACGCATGCCCACCATCCATCCCATCGCATATCCGCTGATCGGGCTGTTTGCATTGGGGGCTGAAGCGCCTCCACCACCCACTTCAATCGCCACGAAGGGTCCATGTGCCAGTTCGGTGCAGTTATATGGGCTTCTGCCTTTTGAAGTGCAGGAATCTTTGCCATCGAAGCCGAATAGATAATCCCTCAGGAAATAATGCGCCTCCAACACAAAACTGACGCTGACGTTGCTTGTGCTGTCTTCGACTCGAACGATGTTGTTTACGACCGATGCTGTGTTTACGCGATTGCCGCCCACATCGAAGTTTGTGGCAATCCCAAGCCCCCAACCAAATCCAGCCCAATCCACGACTTTTGGCTGGACCTGGACTGGCACTGCCACCGGTACCGGGACTTCGACCACCTTCGGTTTGTCCGCCGCCTGCTGTGCCGACGCATGGTCAGTGATCGAGCAATCCACAACGAGACATGCCCCGATTGCATAAGCAAGTTGTTGGATTCTGCTTCGCTTCCGCAAGAATTGCCAAAGCATTTAGATCTCCCATTAACGTGGGAGGCGAACGCCTTTCGATACTGCCCGCAGATTTCGCGAAAGCGGTACGTGTCGCTACGCTGCCGTCAACAATATGGATTTCAAGCCGCCACCCCACTTAGCCACCCCTGTGGCAGGGAAATACTATTTTAGGTTGCACAACCAATGATAGCAAAACGGAACATTTTCCCCCGAATCCACATTGAAATAATTTACGTTTTCAATCGATAGCGCGCCGCCGCAACACACGTTAAAATTGCTCGGCACCCGGCAGGGCACTACGCCAAAGCTGGGCCGTTAACGCGCACCGAGGGCGTTCGTTAAGCCTGACGTAACTCGACGACGCAACAACGGACACCTAATTGTCTCGCTGCTGATGGTCATGACTGGCCTCGGCGCTGCGATCCGACCCGACTAATTCAACATCAAGTGTCTGGCAGACGACTGACGGGCATCACGCCTCATTCAGCGTCTTTCCCAATGCCGCGCTGTATCGCTTCTCATGCCCCACCCTTCGCACCGACTTCACCCGGAGCGAAATCATAGGTGCGATTGCAGAACTCGCAGGTGACCGCGATCTTGCCGTCTTCGACCATGTGATCGCGGTCGTCCTGCGAAAAGCTCTTCAGCATCGCCTCGACACTGTCGCGCGAGCATGAGCATTTCGCTTCGACAGGCGCGCTGTCGAAAACGCGCACGCCGCGCTCGTGGAACAGCCGGTAGACCAGCCGTTCGGTCGAGATGTCCGGATCGATCAGTTCGATATCCTCGACGGTTTCGACCAGCGCCTTGCCTTCGACCCAGGCATCATCCTCGTCCGGCGTCTCAATGGTGACACCCTCCGGCACGTTGCCGGGATCGAGATCGGGCATGCGCATGCGCTCGGGCGATTTGGGCAGAAACTGCAGCATGATGCCGCCGGCGCGCCAATGCGTGGTGCCGCTGTCGCCCGCGCGCATTTCCTCTGCGACCGCCAGCCGGATGCGCGTGGGGATCTGTTCCGAGCGCAGGAAATATTCATGCGCGGCATCTTCGAGCGAGCCGCCTTCCAGCGCCACCAGCCCCTGATAACGATTCATGTCGCCGCCCTGGTCGATGGTCATCGCGAGATGGCCGCGACCGAGCAACTCGCCGCCCGAAGCCTTGCCTTCGGCGATCGCTTCGGCGACGCGCGCCTTGTCAAAACGCGCGCAGGCGCGGATGCGGCCGCCGGTCACATAGTCGACCACCAGCATGCGCACCGGCCCGTCACCCTGCGTCTGCATGATGAAGCGGCCGTCGAATTTCAGCGAGGACCCGAACAGCGCGGCGAGCGCGACCGCCTCCCCGAGCAGCTTCGCAACCGGCAGCGGATAATCGTGACGGATCAGGATCTCGTCCAGCGCAGGCCCGAGCCGCACCACGCGGCCACGCAAATCGAGCGCCGACACTTCGAACGGAAGGATGGTGTCGTCGGCGGTGTGGGGCGAAGGCGTTCGGGTCGGGATGTCGATGGTCATGGGCGGGGCACTGAATCTAGAAGTTGAACCGCTCGTCCCCGCGCAGGCGGAAAACCAGAGCTGGAAAGGCTGGATTCCCGCTCTAAGCGGGAATGAACGGAGATTGAGCCAGTCAGCCTACCGCGCGCTGGCGTTCAGGCACCAAGTAAGAATGCCCTTCTGCGCATGCAAGCGGTTCTCGGCTTCGTCGAACACCACCGATTGCGGCCCGTCCATGACCGCATCGGTGACTTCCTCACCGCGATGGGCCGGCAGGCAATGCATGAAAATGGCGTCCGGACGCGCCTTCGCCATCAGCCTGGAATTGACCTGATAAGGCTGCAGCAGGTTGTGACGGTTGGCCTTGCTGGCCTCGTCGCCCATCGACACCCAGGTGTCGGTGACCACGCAATGGGCGTCGCGCACCGCCTCGTCGGGATCGGTTCCGACATGAATGGCCGCGCCCGAGCTTTCGATCCAGTCCAGCAGCCATTGCTGCGGCTTCAGTTCCGGCGGGGTCGCGATGTTGAGGCGGAAATCGAAGCGCTCGGCCGCGTGCATCCACGAGGTCAGCACGTTGTTGGCGTCGCCGGTCCAGGCGACGGTCTTTTTCTTGATCGAGCCGAGATGCTCCTCGAAGGTCATCACGTCGGCCATTACCTGGCAGGGATGCGATTGCTTCGTCAGCGCATTGATGATCGGCACGGTGGCATATTGCGCCAGTTCGGTGACCAGATCGTGTTCGAGCGTGCGGATCACGACCGCATCGACGAAGCGCGACATCACCCGTGCGGTGTCCGGAATGGATTCACCGCGGCCGAGCTGCATCTCCTGTCCGGTCAGCGTGATGACATCGCCGCCGAGCTGCTTCATTCCGACCTCGAACGAAATGCGCGTGCGGGTCGAGGGCTTGTCGAAAATCATCGCCATCGTCTGACCGGCGAGCGGACGCTTGCGCCGGCCGCGCGCCTTCTTCATCGCGCGTGCGTCCGCGATGATTGCGCGCAGGTCGGCGGGCCGGATGTCGATCAGGTCGATGAAATGGCGGACGCTGCGCCGGGCGTTGCTCTTTGCCATCAGACTGGAGCCGGGCTGACGGGCTTGGCCGCATGCGCAAGCTTTTCGCAGGCGCGTTCGATCATCGCGATGCCGTCGGCGACGCCGGCCTCGTCAAGGATCAGTGGCGGCAACAACCGCACGACGTTGTCGCCGGCCGCGATCGCCAGCATCTTTTCGTTGCGGAGCGCCGTGACCATGTCGCCATTCGGCACGACGCAGACCAGACCAAGCAGCAGCCCCTCGCCGCGCACATCGGCAATCACCGACGGAAAGCGATCCTTCAACTCGGCAAGCCGCTGCTTCAAGAGAAGCGACATCTTGCGGGTATTCTCGAGGAAGCCGGGCGCCAGCACCACGTCCAGCACCGCATTGCCGACGCGCGTCGCCAGCGGATTGCCGCCGAAGGTCGAGCCATGGGTGCCGGCGGTCATGCCCTGGCCGGCTTCCGCAGTCGCAAGGCAGGCGCCGATCGGAAAGCCGCCGCCGAGCGCCTTGGCCAGCGCCATGATGTCGGGCGCGATCCCCGCGTGCATGTATCCGAACAATTCGCCGGTGCGGCCGATGCCGGTTTGCACCTCGTCGAACACCAGCATCAGGCCGTGCTCGTCACACAGCTTGCGCAGTTGGCGCAGGAATTCCGGCGGCACCACGCGCACACCGCCCTCGCCCTGGATCGGCTCGATCAGGATCGCGGCGGTGGTGTCGGAGATCGCCTTCTTCGTCGCTTCGAGATCGGCGAACGGCACCTGGATGAAGCCGCCGGCCACAGGGCCGAAGCCTTCGAGATATTTCGGCTGCCCGCCGGCAGCGAGCGTCGCCAGCGTGCGGCCGTGGAAGGCGCCTTCATAGGTAATGATGTCGACGCGCTCGGGATGACCGGAGACGGCGTGATATTTGCGCGCGGTCTTGATCGCACATTCCATCGCCTCGGCGCCGGAATTGCAGAAGAAGACGAGGTCCGCGAAGCTTGCGGCGCACAGCCGCTGTGCCAGGCGCTCCGCTTCCGGAATCCGGAACAGGTTGGAGACGTGCCAGACTTTCTGCGCCTGGTCGGTCAGCGCCTCGACCAGCACCGGATGCGCGTGACCCAGCACGTTGACCGCAACGCCCGATCCGAAGTCGAGATAGCGCTCGCCATTGGTCGCGGTCAGCCAGGCGCCCTCGCCCCGCTCGAAGGCAAGGTCGGCGCGGTTATAAGTCGGCAGAAGATTGGAGACCACGGCAGAACATCCGGCAGAAACTGGACCGGCAATGTCAGAGCATCAGCAGACAATGCCGGAGCCTAAACGAAATGTGCCGCCCCCGCGGGCGGCACTGCAACCGGCATTCTAGGGGCGGGCCGTAGGCTGTCAACCGAACCGCCCGGCCACGCGATGCCGCAGCGCTTCGAATAAGGCGGGGAAAACCTTGCGCTCTCCACAGCGACGATGGGTGCGCAGGGGGGGCGGACTCTTGCGGGCGAGTCCAGCGATTGTGTAGTGTCGCCCCTGTCAGATACGACATCTCGTGCGGCGGACAGGCAAGTAAGTACATCTGCGTGTGTGGCGTCCCGCTGGCAGCCTCAGGCTGTCCGGCGACGGGAAAGGATTCTGCGGACGGTATTCCCCTCCGCGGGGCAACAAGGAGAAACCCATGACGTGGACCGACGAACGGGTCGAGCAGCTCAAGAAGCTCTGGTCCGACGGCCTCTCGGCCTCCCAGATCGCGGCCGAACTGGGCGGGATCACCCGCAACGCGGTCATCGGCAAGGTGCATCGTCTGGGGCTCTCCGGCCGCACCAAGGCGCCGTCGTCCAGCGCGCCGCGGCAGCGAAAGCCGAGGGCGACCCATATGTTACGGGTGTCTCGTCCCGCCGTTCGCGGCAATACCGCGCTGGCCCAGGCCTTCGCCTATGACTACGAGATGGACGTCGAACCGGCCCAGGTCGAGAATGTCGTGCCGATCGGACAGCGCCGCACGCTTCTGGAACTGAACGAGCAGACCTGCAAATGGCCGATCGGCGACCCGGCGACGTCGGAATTCTATTTCTGCGGCGGTCCGTCCGTTAATGGTCTGCCCTATTGCGCCTACCACTCGCGTATCGCTTATCAGCCGCCGGCGGCGCGGCGGGACAAGCGCTCGGCAGGCGGGCGCTGACGCGCTCGCGCAGGGCGCCGCGGCGACCGGATCGACCAGACCAAGTCGGACAAGGTCAGATCAGGTGAGGTCCGCGCGCCCGAAGCGATCGTCGATCGCATAACCGGAGCCGCGCACGGTGCGGATCGGATCCCCGTCGCGGCCACGGTTGAGAGCCTTGCGCAGCCGCCCGACATGCACATCGACGGTACGCTCGTCGATATAGACCTCACTGCCCCACACGCCATCGAGCAATTGTTCCCGGGTAAACACGCGGCCGGGGCGCTCCATCAGAAATTCCAGAAGCCGGAACTCGGTCGGCCCGAGCTCTACGTCGCGGCCGGCGCGGGAGACCCGCTTCTTGACGCGATCGAGTTCGATTTCGCCCAGCGTCAACACGTCGGCCAGCCGCTCCGGCCGGGATCGCCGCAGCAGCGCCCGGATCCGTGCCACCAGTTCCGGGACCGAGAACGGCTTGACGATATAATCGTCGGCGCCGGTCGAAAGCCCGCGCACGCGCTCGCTCTCCTCGCCGCGCGCGGTCAGCATGATGATCGGCAGCGACTTGGTCTCGGGCCGCGCCCGCAGCCGCCGGCAGAGTTCGATGCCGGACAGTCCGGGCAACATCCAGTCGAGCACGACGAGATCGGGCGTGCTCTCGCGCAGCCTGGTATCGGCATCGTCACCGCGCGCGACGGTCTCGACGTCGTATCCTTCGGTCTCGAGGTTGTATCGCAGCAGCAGCGACAACGGCTCCTCGTCCTCAACGATCAGGATGCGCGCGGTCTGAGCGTTCATGTCGCTGCTTCCGTTCATCCCTGCGCCGCCTGCGCCGCCAATGGCGCAAAGCTGGTGGTATCGGCCTTCGGGCGTTCGGAAGTGATCGGCTCGCCCTTGATCATGTAATAGACGGTCTCGGCGATGTTGGTGGCATGGTCGCCCATCCGCTCGATATTTTTTGCCGAGAACAGGAGATGGATACAGAACGTGATGTTGCGCGGGTCTTCCATCATGTAGGTGAGCAATTCGCGGAACAGCGAGACGCACATGGCGTCGATTTCCTCGTCACGCTTCCACACATCCATGGCCTCGTCGACGTCGCGGGCGGCATAGGCGTCCAGCACGCGTTTGAGCTGGGTCAACACCAGAGACCCCATATGGTCGACGCCGCGGATGAGCTTCAGCGACGGATATTCACCCTCGAGGTCGAGTGCGCGCTTGCCGATATTCTTGGCGAGATCGCCGATGCGTTCGATTTCGTTGGCGACCCGCAAGGCGCTCACCACTTCACGAAGGTCGATGGCCATCGGCTGGCGGCGCGCAATCGTCAGGATCGCGCGCTCCTCGATCTCCCGCTGCAGCGCGTCGATCTGGGCATCGGCTGCGATCAGCTTGTTTGCGAGATCGATGTCGCGGCGGGTCAGCGCCTGCACTGCGTCCGCGATCTCCTTCTCGGCAAGGCCGCCCATTTCCGCAACCATGCGGTTGAGCTCCTGCAGATCGACGTCGAACGCCTTGGCGATGTGGTCAGCCATTGTCTTGGTCCTTGTCTGCAGCCGGTCAGCCGAAGCGGCCGGTGATGTAATCCTGGGTGCGGCGATCGCCCGGCGTCGTGAAGACGGTCTCGGTCGGGCCCTCCTCGACAAGAATGCCGAGATGGAAAAACGCGGTCCGCTGCGACACGCGGGCTGCCTGCTGCATCGAGTGCGTCACGATGATGATGGTGAAATTCCGCCGCAACTCATCGATCAGTTCCTCGATGCGAGCGGTCGCGATCGGATCGAGCGCGGAGCATGGTTCGTCCATCAGAATCACTTCAGGACCGACCGCAATCGCCCGCGCGATGCACAGCCGCTGCTGCTGGCCGCCTGACAGGCTGGTACCGGAATCGTCCAGACGATCCTTGACCTCTTCCCATAGCCCGGCGCGCTTCAGGCTGGATGTCACGATCTCGTCGAGTTCGGATTTCGAACGAGCGATCCCGTGGATGCGCGGACCATAGGCGACGTTTTCGTAGATCGATTTCGGGAATGGATTGGGCTTTTGGAACACCATGCCGACACGCGCGCGCAGTTGTACGACGTCCAGCGACTTGTCGTAAATATCGAGGTCGTCGATATCGATCTTGCCGGTCACCCGCGCAACCGGGATGGTGTCGTTCATCCGGTTGATGCAGCGAAGGAAGGTCGACTTGCCGCAGCCGGACGGGCCGATGAAAGCCATCACCGACCGCGCCGGGATATCCACGTTGACGTCTTTCAGGGCGTGCTTGTCGCCGTAATAGACGTTGACGTTCCGCGCCGTGACCTTGGGCTTGGCCTGCGTACCGGCGATATCGATCGCAGCGGCCGAGGCGGCGGGTTGAACCATTGCGTCCATAGCCAGCATCTCCTAACTCCCAATGACTTACCAGCGCCGCTCGAAGCGTTTGCGCAAGAGAATTGCGGTCCCGTTCATAAGGAACAAGAACGCCAGCAGCACCATGATCGCGGCTGCCGTTCGCGCCTGGAAACCGACTTCCGGCAGATCCGACCAGAGATAGATCTGGACCGGCAACACAGTCGCGGCGTCGACAATGCTCGTTGCAGGCTCGACGATGAAGGCGACCATGCCGATCATCAAGAGCGGCGCCGTCTCGCCGAGCGCGTGCGCCATGCCGATGATCGTGCCGGTCATTATTCCGGGCATCGCCAGTGGCAGGATGTGGTGGAAGATCGCCTGCTGTTGCGAGGCGCCGACACCCAGCGCCGCCTCCTTGATCGAGGGCGGAACCGCCTTGAGCGCGGCACGCGAGGCGATGATGATAGTCGGCAATACGAGCAGTGCCAGCACCAGTCCACCGACGAGCGGCGCCGATCGCGGGAGTCCGAAGAAATTCAGGAACATCGCCAAGCCCAGCAGACCGAACACGATCGACGGAACCGCCGCGAGGTTATTGATGTTGACCTCGATGACTTCAGTGATCCGGTTCTTGGGGGCAAATTCTTCGAGATAGATGGCGCCAGCGACACCGATTGGGAGACACAGCACGAGGGTTACAGCGAGCGTGAGCAGGGAGCCCACCAGCGCACCGCGAATACCAGCCAGTTCCGGCTCGCGGCTGTCGCCCGCAGTAAAGAAGCGCCAGTTGAAGCGGCTCTCGATAACGCCTTTCGCCTTCAGGCTCTCGAGCCAAGTGACGACGCGATCGTTAACCCGGCGGCTCGCCTCGGGCGTCTCATAAATCACGACCTGCCAGCTTTTCGGAGTCGCCGGGTTGGCGGACGTCAGCGGAATGACAGCCTCGCCCTTGATGGATCCCGAACTGACCTCCGCGACTTTCACGACGCCGCCATTGATGGCGACCAAAAGGCTCGGAAGACGCTCGTTTAGCGTTTCCGGTGCGGATGCGTTCGAATAGCGGGCGCGCATCTCTGCAACACTATCGAGCAATTCCTTGGCGCGGCTTCCGAGAGACGTCGCCTCGTCGGCCGCTGCGGCGATCTGTCCCTCAAGCGTTCCGATGCGACCGGCGTCGTTCGATGCCCTCGCGGCTGCAAGCGTGGTTTCCAGTTCCGCCTTGCGCGCGACGGCGCGGTTCGACAAACCCTGCAGCCGCTCCGCCTCCGACTGCTCGGCGCGGGCACGGGTGGTCAGACCTTGCTTCACCAGCGCAAGCGTGTTGGCGAAGTCGCTGGACGTGGAAGTGATTTCGATCTCGCCGTTTGTAGCGCTGGGTGTGGCCGTCCCGACCCCGGGCGTCCTGGCAATCCGGGTCCCGATTCCCTTGAAGTAAAGGTCAGCGTCCGATGACATCAGCACCGGAACGGTGATCGTTTGACCGATCAACGCGGGATCCGCAACAACGCGTTCCCTCAGATAATCGGCGGCGCCAGATGACAGGAGACCATCCAGCTGGCGGCGCTGGATTCGATCCTTTGCATCGGGAAACTCGGCACGCAATGCGTTGCGCACCAGTGCCTGAAAGTCGCCCGCCCTGATATCGGCCGGATTGCGCGAGCCCTTGGGGTCGATCTCCGCCGCATCGACGGTGATCTTCATCATCATCACATTCTGCGTGAATGCCGGGTAGCCTTTGATCACGATGTCGGTCAGCACCACGACCAGAAAGAGAGCCGTTATGCCGATCGCGGCGAGACCATAGAACCGGAAGCGGCTCTCGGCGCGATAGCGGGCCTTGATGCGCGCGCGAGCAGCGTCGGTTCCAAGGTCGATCGAGCGGACGCCCGGAAGGCTGGTGTCAGTCATATTGTTCCCGATACCGTTTTACGATCTGCATCGCGATGACGTTGAGCGTCAGCGTGAAGAAGAACAGGACGAAACCGAGCGCGAAGGCGGCAAGCGTCTTTGCACTTTCAAATTCCTGGTCGCCCACCAGAATGGTCTTGATCTGCACCGTGAAGGTGGTGACCGCCTCCAGCGGGTTGAACGTAAGATTGGCGGCGAGCCCGGCAGCCATCACCACGATCATGGTTTCGCCGACCGCGCGGCTGATTGCCAGCATGAATGCCGAGACGATACCGGGCAGCGCCGCCGGCAGCACGACCTTCTTGATGGTTTCGGAGTGGGTTGCGCCCATCCCATAGGAGCCGTCGCGGAGCGATTGCGGCACCGCGTTGATGACGTCATCCGACAGCGACGACACGAACGGGATGATCATCATGCCCATCACGATGCCCGCGGCGAGCGCGCTTTCGGAGGCGACATTGAGGCCGAGCGCTTCGCCCGCGGTGCGCACCCAGGGCGCCAGGCTGAGCGCGGCAAAGAAACCGAGCACCACGGTCGGGATGCCGGCCAGGATTTCGAGGAGCGGCTTCGCCCAGGCCCGGAACCGCGGCGTGGCGTATTCCGCCATGTAGATCGCGGCAAACAAGCCGATCGGCCCGGCGATCAGCATCGCGATGAACGTAATCAGAAGCGTGCCGGTGACCAGCGGAATAATGCCGAAGGCGCCGGACGAGCCGGCCTGGTCGGCCCGGATCGCGGTCTGCGGAGACCATTGCGTCCCGAATATGAAATCGAGCGGCGAAACCTTCTGGAAGAAGCGCACGGTCTCGAACAGCACCGAGAACACGATGCCGATGGTGGTCAGCACCGCGACGCAGGCGGCGGCCAGCAGCACATATTTGACGATGGTCTCGACATGGTTGCGGGCGCGGAACTGAACCGACAGCATACGCAGGCCATAGGCAAGACCCAGCAAACCAAAAATCCAGCCGCCGCCGACGATGATGGTATTGGTCCATGAACGAAGCGACGCATAAACGTCTGCTGCGTTCTTCAGCGCCACGCTCGGCTGGCCGGAATAGCGGCCGGATGCCACCGCGATGATGTCGCGCAAAGCGGCGCCGCGCTTCAGATCGTCGTCGAGCAATGCCGGATCGAGCGCGCTGATCGCCTGCGTGTTCACAATGCGGTCGGCGATCGGCACTGCGACCACCAGGATCAGCAACATCGGGATCAGAATGCTGATGACGACAAACGAGCCGTGATAAGAGGGGCGCGAATGCAGCGAGGCTGATCGTTCGGCAGTCGCGGCGCGCGACCGGCCGAACAGATATCCGACGACGACCAGTACGGCCAAGCCCAGGAAATACAGCGACGTCATCGCCTCAACCCTTCAACAGACAAAACAGATGGTATCGGCGGACTTCTTTCGGCCGCCTGAAGAGAGAGGGCGGTCGCGCATGGCGACCGCCCCTGTCACGTTTTGTCAGGAACCGAGCGCATCGAGAGAGACGGGTTTCATCTCTATGATGGCCTTGCGTACCGCATCGGCTTCCGCCTTTGGCAGCGTGACGAGGCCCTTCTTGGCCAGATAGCCATCTTCACCCAGAGCCTTGGGCGAAACGTACTCGGCCGCAAACTTATCGATACCAGGCACGACGCCAACGTGCGCCTTTTTGAGGTAGACGAACATGCGGCGCGAACCCGGATACTTGTCGGCGGTGATGGTGTCGAATTCCGGAACGACGCCATTCAGCGGCACGCCGCGCAGCTTGGCCGAGTTCTCTTCAAGGAACGAGAAGCCGAACACGCCGAATGCGTTCTTGTTCTGATCGAGCTTGGCAACGATCAGGTTGTCGTTTTCGCCGGCTTCCACATAGGCCCCGTCCTCACGCAGGGTTTTCCACACGCGGTCGAAAGCCTTCGGGTCAGACTTCTTCATCGCAGCCAGCGCCGGAATCTGCTCAGCGCCCTTTTCCAGCAGCAACTCGTGGAAAGAATCGCGGGTGCCGGAGGTCGGCGGCGGGCCAAGCACTTCGATCTTGGTGTTCGGCAGCGACTTGTCGATGTCCGACCACATCTTGTTCGGGTTCGGGATCAGCTTGCCGTCGGGACCGGGCACTTCCTTGGCAACTGCCAAAAGCAACTGCGGCAGGGTCAACTTGACCGGGGTGCCCTGCTTCGACTGAGCGACGGTGAGCCCGTCAAACCCGATGTTGATCTCGACGACGTCCTTGACGCCGTTCTTCTGGCACATTTCCAGTTCGCTCTTCTTCATGCGGCGCGAGGCATTGGTCGCGTCCGGGTGCTCGACGCCGACACCGGCGCAGAACAGCTTCATGCCACCGCCGGTGCCGGTGGATTCCACGACCGGGGTCTTGACGCCACCGGTCTTGCCGAGTTGCTCGGCAACGGCGGTGGTGAACGGGTAAACGGTAGACGAACCGACGATACGAATCTGGTCGCGGGCCTCGGCGGCACCGGCGAACATCGCACCGGCCGCCACGAGCGCAAACGCGCCGGCGAAGGTCGTATGTTTCAAGGTCTCTCTCCTTCGTTATGTGCCGGGCGGGAGCGGGTGTCGCTGAAGGCTGGGGGAAGCCCGTCCGGTCGCCCCGGTCACTAGGGGTGACATGCCGAAGCTTCTATGACGCCTGGATGACAGCTGGATGACAGCGCAACCGACTGATATTTCATCCGATTTTTCGCTGAACCGGGCTGACGCCTGTGGACATCGGCATCCGGACGGTAAAAGTCGCGCCTTCCCCAGACCGGCTTTCGATGGTCAGCCGGCCGCGATGCCGGTTCATGATGTGCTTGACCAGGGCCAGCCCGAGGCCGGTGCCGCCCTGCTCGCGGCTTTCGGCAACGTCGACCCGATAAAACCGCTCGGTGAGCCTGGGCAGATGCTCCGCCGCAATGCCCGGCCCGTAATCGCGTACCGACGCCACCGCTTCCTCGCCGCCGCTGACCGCGAAGGCACGCGACAGCGTGATCTCAACGCGCTTGCCCGAGGCGCCGTATTTCAGCGCGTTTTCGACCAGATTTTCGAATACGCGAGTGAGTTCGTCGCGGCTGCCGGACACGATCAGCGGCTCCTTCGGCGCGTCGATGGTGATGGCGACGTCGCGATCGCGGGCGAGCATCTGCAGCGAATCGACCACCTGACGCACGATCGGCAGCAATTCGACCGGCGTTTCCGGGCGCACATGGGCGGAAAGTTCGATCCGCGACAGCGACAGCAGGTCGTCGATCAACCGGGCCATGCGCTTGGCCTGCGCCTCCATGATGTCGAGGAACCGCTCGCGCGCCGCGGTGTCGTTACGGGCCGCGCCCTTCAGCGTCTCGATAAAGCCCGACAATGACGCGAGCGGCGTGCGTAATTCGTGGCTGGCATTGGCCACGAAATCGACCCGCATTTCCTCCACCCGGCGTATCGCCGTCAGGTCGCGGAAGGTCAGCAGCAGCCGGGTTGTCGTGTCCGACACCCTGTCGGAGCGGAGCGGCGTGACGAAGACCTCGAACCATCGCTCGGATGGCACCCGTTCGGAGAATTCGGCGCGCTCGGGTTTACGCCCGAGCGCAGCGCGCCGGATCGCGTCGATGACGTCCGGAATGCGAAGCGCGAGCGACACGGGCTCACCCCGGCGCAAGGCCGGAGCGATCGCACTCGCCGACGCGTTCATGGTCACGACCCGCCCGTCGGCTTCCATCAGCACGGTGGGGTCCGGCAAGGCCGCGATCACGTCGGTAATGAGGTGGTCGCCCGGTTGCGCGGGCGCTGCCGCGGGCTGGACCGGCGCCAGACGCCGCCGGCTGCGACGGCTGAAATACCAGGCGGCGGCCAGCACCACCGCGATGGCCGGAATGCCGATCGCGGCGCTCAGATCACCGCGTGAAAGCGGAATGACAATCGCCACGACCGCAACCGCGGCCATCAGCCATGAATCATAACGACCGGCGCGAGATTCCGGCTCCTCGGCAACACGCCCCTGCTCACCGTTTCGTTCCATCGTCATTGGACGGCTTCCGGACGTGAGACTTTCCATCCGCCGCGTTTGCGTCGCTCGCGGGCGGCGACGCCAGCACGTCGACGGCAATGTCGCCGAGCGGCGGGACGCGGTTCGACATCATCCCCTTGATGATCTCGCGCGCGCCCAGGATCGCAAGCGCAAGCGCGAAGGGAATGATGTAATACAACAACCTGAACAGCAGCAAACTGGCGAGCAATTCTTCCCTCTCGAACTGCCAGAGCGCCAGCAGCATGGCGGCGTCGAACACGCCGAGCCCGCCGGGTGAATGGCTGGCAAAGCCGAGCAGTGTCGCGGATACGAAAATCACCGCCAGCATGATGAAATTGATGTGCGGCTGGTCCGGCAACAAGAGATACATGGCAGCGGCGCAGCAACCCAGATCGACGATGCCGATGACGATCTGAAGGAAGGTGAGCGGCCCGCCCGGCAGCGTCACCTGCCAGCCGTCGCGGCCGATCGTGCGTGGCCGAACCCAGACCCAGATCACATAGGCGGTAAGCACCACGATGGTGATTCCCGCCAGCGTCCGGTTAAACCATTCCGGCAGGTGGTTGATGGCGCTCGCCGCCTCCGGCGCATAGAAGATGCCGAGACCGAGCACCGTCGCATTGCCGAGCCAGAATGTCAGGCCGGCCACGAAGCAGATTTTGGCCACTTCCACGGCGCTGACGCCGTGTGCCGAATAGACCCGGTAGCGGACCGCCCCTCCGGTAAAGGCGCTGGCGCCGACATTGTGACCGACCGAATAGCTGGTGAAGCCCGCGAGCGCCGCCGTCGAGTATGGCACGTCGCTGCGGCCGATCGTGCGGACCGCAAACAGGTCGTAGAAGGTCAGCGTGAAATAGCCGAAGCCGACGAACAGCGCCGCCAGCCAGAAGTCCTTGGGGTCGGTCGCCCGGATCGCCTTGAAGACCTCAGCGATATCGATGCCGCGCAACATGCGGTAGAGAACGACAGCGGCAACCGCAATGATGAGGACGCTGAGCGCAAACCCTATCCGGTGCCAGCCGATCTTATCGCTGATAAAGCGCGCCATCGCGCGCAGCATTTCAAGCATACAGAACCCCGCAGGCCCCCGGTCGTTCTGATTTTTACCGGGCCGCGGCGAGGGTACTAGCAGAAGTCCGGGGATGCAGGCAAAGGCGGCAAGAAACCGCACGATTGCGGGCCTTGACGGCCCGCAATCGGACGTGACGCAATCCGCTCCACTAGCGCGGCGGAATCTGGATCAGCTCGGCCAGCTGCTCCTTGGTCAGTTCATTGGCGGTGAACTTGAGCGCGACCGCATCCTTCACAATGGTGTCGAGACCCGTAATCTGGTCTGGATCGACGGACGATTTCGGAAAGAAGTCGTCGCGGGTGCGGCGGGCCTTGGCCTCCGGGATCTTCAGCCAGTCGGCATAAACCTTCAGCCCGGCATCCGTGTACATGAAGTCGATGGTCTCACGATAAGCCTTCATGTAACGGTCGATCGCGCTCTTTTTCGCCTGCAGCACGGGAGCCGTGGTCGCCAGGAGGCGCACGGTTTGGCCCTTGAACGCGTCGGCATCATTGCCGGAGGCGAGAATACGAATTTGCTTCTGGTCGAGTTGATCGAGCCCGAAGGGCGGGGCCGCCCAACCGACATCGATCTGGCCGGACATCACCTGGGTCAGTGTGCCGGGAGGGCCACCGGTCGCCGTCGGCTTCGCCGACAGACCGTATTGCTTCATGAAGGCGGTAACGATGCCGTGGGTCGAAGAGCCATTGGTGGAATAGGCCAATGTCTTGCCGGACGTGTCCTTCAGCGACTTGATGGGCGAATCCGACTTCACATACCAGTAGAGATCGGAGGCTCCCGTCGTCTCGGCACCGATGATCCGCACCGGCGCGCCTTTCGAATAGGCGCTCAGCACGCCCATGATGCCGGCCGCAACGCCGATATCGACGCTGCCGGAAATCGTGGCCTGCAGCGTTTCGCCGGCCCCCTGGGTATAGACGATTTCGAGTTCGAGGCCGTGCTTCTTGAAGATGCCAGCAAGCTGGCCGACCTCCGAGATCGACGTGTCCCAGTTGCCGCGCTGACCGACCGCCAGCTTCAGCTTGTCCTGCGCGACTGATGGCTGCGCCCCAAACAGAAGGCCGGCAGCAACAAGTCCGAGCAGCGGACCGAACGTCCGTTTCTTCATTCATTCCTCCCAGTGCGATTTCGCCTTCTTGTCGAGACGTCGTGTATGGTCATTGAAGCCGCTGTTGCGGCGTTACGCAACCTTCTCCCGATCCTGATCGGACGGGACCGTAAAGCTTCGCCAGTTGGTCGATTTCGGCACGATGCCTTCGAATGAGCGGATCTTGCTCTGCGGCACGTGGGGTGTGGTGCGTCCGATCGCGACTCCGGTATCCTGCATCTGACGTGCCGCGTCGACCATCAGCTTGCGGAATTCCACCACCGCGAGATCGCTGGCGCCAAGCCGCTCCTTGGTGCGGTCGGCAATCGGACCCATGGTTTCCCACATCGCGATGTCCTGATTGGGAATGCCCTTGATGCCGGTGAAATCGCCGAGCCGCATGGCATTGCGGTCCTGCCGGTAGTTGTTGGCGCGCGTCCGCAGATTGTTGAAGCCGCGATCGAGATCGATGCCGGGCTGCGCAACATTGAATTTGCGCCAGACTTCCTGGTCGATCCCGGCCTTGTTCGCCCAGTCGGCGTCCTTGTCGCTCCAGGCGATGAAATGGAACACGGTGTTCTCGTCATCCGCCGGGACCAGCACGGTCGCAACATTGTATTCGTTGTTCGGCGGAATCAGCGCGGTGAACGGCGCGACATAGACCGTCACCCGCACGTAATCGTTCACATTGGCATTGGCGATCGGGCGGCGGATCGCCGCATAGTGAAAGCCGAAGCTGGTGCGCTCGACCTGCAGGCGTGGCGCCTTGTCGGTCGAGGGCCGCAGCCAATGCGTATCGACGGCCTTCGCCGCATCAACCTTGGCGGGCTTCATGTCGGAGGAATGCAGGCTCGACGAATGCGCCGAATCGATCTGCCCCTCCAGGATTTGCGCCCAGTTACAGCCGACATGGATCTTCACGATCGAAACCTGGGCATTCTGCGTCGGCGCGAAGGCCGGCGGCTCGAACTCCGGCATCGTCTCGGCGGGACCCATATAGGTCCAGACGAAGCCGCCCCATTCGCGCGCGGGATAGGCCTTGACCTTCACCTTCTCGGCGAAGCCGCTCTCCGGCGGCTCGGACGCCATCTCAACCACGTTGCCGTCCACGTCCATCTTCCAGCCGTGATAAAGGCAGCGCAGGCCGCATTCCTCATTGCGGCCGAAAGCAAGCGACACCCGGCGATGCGGGCAATACTCATCGATGATCCCGAGCTTTCCGTCGCTGTCGCGGAACACCACGAGGTCCTCGCCAATCAACCTGACCTTCAGCGGCGCGCCGTCGGGCTCCGCCACTTCTTCAATCAGGCAGGCCGGCATCCAGTGGCGGCGCATGATCTGACCCATCGGCGCGTCGCCCTCGACGCGGCACAGCAGGTCGTTTTCCTCTGCGGTCATCATCGGCTTGCCTCCCAAGCGTAGCTTCAAAGGGCCACCGACCGGGTTGGCCCCGGGAGAAAATATTAGCCCTCTAAGTTTTTATCCTATAGTCATTCCAGCCTGCTTGTCGAGTGGAGCGGATTTGACATTCGCCATCCGCGCGACCCAGGCTCAACAGGCGAATGTCAAATCCAAAGCTCCACTCGAATCCAATACTTGCTAGTGGTCCTTGATTCTAACATTCGCAAGAGAGCCTGCCGAGAAGGGATGCGAATGTTAGAATCGGACCACTAGACGGAGTGATGCGGCGATTGTGCATCGCACCAGAATTTGCGACCAGAAAGCTCCAGCGACCAGAAACCAGTTACTTGCAACAAGTCATCCCGCCATGAGTTCGATCCCGACAGCCGATATCCCCGTTCGCGTCACCCGCGCCGAAAAAATCGCCGACGGCATCCATCTTTACGAGATGCGCCGCAAGGACGGCGGTGAACTGCCGGCCTTTACCGCCGGCTCCCACATCAATCTTCACGTTCCGAACGGCTTGATGCGGAAATACTCGCTGTGCAGCGACCCGGCTGCGCGCGATCACTACTGCATCGCCGTCAAGCGGGAGGACAATGGCCGCGGCGGCTCGATCTATCTCATCGACCATACGAAGGAAGGCGACGAGTGGTTCATCTCGGCACCGGACAACGCCTTCGCCTTGCCGCAGCGCGGCGATCACTTCATCTTCATCGCCGGCGGCATCGGCATCACGCCGTTTATCGCGATGATTCATGCGTTGAAGAACGATCCGTCGAAGAAATTCAGGCTCTATTATTGTTCGCGGACACCGGACATGACCGCGTTCCGGGAGGAACTGAGCGCTCCCGAATTCAAGGGCAAGGTTTTCATCCATTACGATGGCGGCGACCCGGCCAAGGCCCTCGATCTCTGGCCAATCGTGGAGGAACGCAAAAACCGCGAGCATCTTTATTGCTGCGGCCCGCGCGGGCTGATGGAGGCCGTGCGCGACGCCACCGGCCATTGGTCGTCCACGGCGATCCATTTCGAAGCCTTCAGCGAAGCGGATGCGCGGCGGCCGGACGACACGGCTTTCAAGGTCAAGCTTGCGGCAAGCGGCGCAACCATCGACGTCCCCGCCGGGACGACGATCCTCGAGGCCATGCGGGCGGCCGGATACGACGTGCCGAGTTCCTGCGAAAGCGGCACCTGCGGCACCTGCCGCACCAAGCTGATCGCGGGTGAAGCCGATCACCGCGACCTTGTGCTGACGGACGCGGAACGGGACAGCCAGATCATGATCTGCGTGTCGCGGGCGAAGACGCCGGAACTCGTGATCGACCGGTAGCCCATCATGGCCGTGCGCCCCATCCGTCTCGGTATTGCAGGGCTCGGCCGCGCTTTCACGCTGATGCTGCCGACATTCGCGGCGGATCCGCGCATTACCCTCGCGGCTGCGAGCGATCTGAGACTGGAAGCCCGCCAGCGGTTCGAGGCTGATTTCGGCGCTCCGACCTACGACACGATCGAAGCCCTGTGCGACGATCCATCCATCGACGCGGTCTATGTCGCGACCCCGCATCAGATGCATGCCGCTCACGTTGCCATCGCCGCCACGCGCGGCAAGCACGTGCTGGTCGAAAAGCCGATCGCGGTCCGGCTCGATGAGTGCCGCACCATCATCGACGCCGTGCAGAATGCGGGTGTGCAACTCGTGGTCGGGCACAGCCACAGCTTCAATGCGCCGATCCTGCATGCGCGCAGGCTGATCGACAGCGGCGCCTATGGCGCGGTGCGCATGATCCACGCCTTCAATTACACCGACTACATGGTGCGGCCGCGCCGGCCCGAGGAACTCGACACCGCTCAAGGCGGCGGCGTGATCTTCAGCCAGGGTGCGCATCAGATCGACATCGTCCGATTGCTGGGCGGCGGCCGCGTGCGCAGCGTGCGGGCGATGACCGGGAACTGGGACGCCGCGCGACCGACCGAGGGCGCCTATTCGGCGCTACTCGGCTTCGAGGACGGCGCGTTCGCCTCCTGCACCTATAGCGGCTACGCGCATTTCGATTCCGACGAGTTCATGGGCTTTATCGGCGAGATGGGACTGCCGAAAGACCCTTCGCGCTACGGGGCGATGCGCAAGGCGTTGCGTGCGGCGTCGAATGCCGACGAGGAAGCCGCACTGAAGGCGGCCCGCAATTACGGCGGCGCCAGCTATGTGCCGGCGGGCGCCCCGCCGCCGGATCGCAGCCATCAGCATTTCGGGGTGTTCGTCGTGTCGTGCGAGTTTGGCGATCTGCGGCCGACGCCGGACGGAGTCATGATCTACGGCGACGACGCGGTCGGGTTTGATCCGGTGCCGGTTCGCGACATTGTTCGCGCCGAAGTCATCGACGAATTCTACAGCGCGGTGGTTGAAGGCAAGCCGCCGCTGCATGACGGCGAATGGTCGCGCGCGACGCTGGAGGTCTGCCTGGCGATCCTGGAGTCGGCGGAGGCCCAGACCGAGATCATGCTGCGTCATCAGGTCGGGTTGCGCGGAGCGGTCCGATGAGCGAGCGCAAACGCGGCGGTACCGAGAACATCCTGAAACATTGGCGCGAGGCTGTGCCCGACGATCGCCTCGCGCACCTCGTCAAGGACGCTACAAGGGCACTTCTACGAGCATTACAGATGCGCCTGACCGCGCATGACGTGTCGCTCGGGCATTGGACCTTTCTGCGAATTCTGTGGGAAAAAGAAGGACTTACCCAACGTGAGCTGAGCGATGAGGCCGGCGTCATGGAGCCAACCACCTTCTCGGCGCTCAACGCGATGGAGAAACTCGGCTACATCTCCCGCCGCCAACTGCCCGACAATCGCAAGAACGTTTATGTGTTTCTGACGCCGAAAGGCCGTCAACTGAAGGATAAGCTGGTGCCCTTGGCGGAAGACGTGAACCGGATCGCGGTCGCAGGCGTTCAGCCCGAGCATATCGCGGCCACGCGGCGGACTCTGCTCGCCATCATCGAAAATCTCGCCCGCGATGATGCGGCCTCCGGCGACCCGGAGCGCCGTATCCCTTCGACGCGAGAACTCGCCTCCCGCGTCGCGGCCGGCGGCAAGCGCAAAGCCTAGCCCCGCGGCAGCAGCACCTCGACACCGAATTCCTGCGCGGACGGCAGCAGCCAGGACCAGAAGCTGCCCGCCATGCTGCGCGGTACCGCAAGATGCACAGCGTCGTCGACATCGGCCCACCAGATTTGGACGCCGATCCCGCCTATCGCGGTGACGATCGTGTCACCCCGGCGAAATGCTCTGTCATGCAAGTCGACCGGGCATCCCTTCCCAAGCACGTCGCGCACATGCGGCCCGTTTAGGCGCAGGACCGCACGGGCGTCGGTTTGGTCGGTGACGGCGGCAATGCCGGCAAGCTCCAATGAAAGTTCGGCCGGCATCTGCGGGCGCACCGACACCGCGAGCCATTGCGACGGCCCCGACCAGAGGAGGTCGAGCGACACACCGCACACGGCGTGCGGCGTATGCGGCGGCCGGAGCGCGTAGCGCTCACCCAACACGCGTTTAAGGTCTGCGTCACCCTCATGCGATCCGATCACGAAGGCCCAAGAAAAATCGTGCCGTGGCGTGATGATGACGCCGGTCTCGGCGCGGTCGGCGCCCGACCGACCCGGGCGGACAATGGCGTCCCAGACGCCGATCCGTTGCCACGATGTTGCCCGCTCAGACACGCAGCCGCTCCTCTTCGGGATCGACGAAGACCGGCGAACACACCTCGACATCGAAGGCGGCGTCGCGCAACGGATCGACGCAGCGAATGCGCTCGCCAAGCCGCTCCGGACCCCTGCTCAGAAAGCCAAGTCCGATCCAGTGTTTCAGCGTGGGCGAATAGGCAACCGAGCTCATGAAACCTTCGTCATTGGCGGCGGTCGCAGGCCTGCCGGATGCGACGAAATGCGCGCCGGCGCGCAGGCGGTCTGTGGGGTCGACGGGACGAAAGCCGACAAAGCGCGGCCGCCCTGGATCGAGCAATGCCGGCCGGGCGGCCATCACACGGCCGATATAATCCTTCTTTCGCGAC
Organism: Pseudorhodoplanes sp.; assembly: GCF_059499825.1. Lineage (NCBI taxonomy): Bacteria > Pseudomonadati > Pseudomonadota > Alphaproteobacteria > Hyphomicrobiales > Pseudorhodoplanes > Pseudorhodoplanes sp. The sequence goes on along the minus strand of NZ_JCABZI010000013.1, from coordinate 186,870 downwards.
ATCATCTTGTCCAGACCGAGGTCGCGTGCGGTCGTCTGCCCGTTGAGTTCGTTGCCGGCGACATGCCCTTTCTCGATGCGCATCACACCAAGCGCTTCGGTACCGTAAGGATGGATGCCGTGAGGCTGGCCCGCATTCATGATCGCGTGGATCGCCGCGTCGCCGTAGGATGCCGGCACCGCAAGCTCATAGGCAAGTTCACCCGAGAACGAAATCCGGAACAGCCGCGCCGCGATGCCGCCGCCGACAGTCACCTGACCGGACGCCAGATAAGGAAAGGCGGCATTGGAGATATCATGCTGTGGATCAATCACGCCGCGCAGCACGTCGCGCGAACGCGGCCCCGCGATCGCATATTGCGCCCATTGTTCGGTGACTGAGACTATCCGGACATCGAGCGAGGGCCAAAGCGCCTGATGACAGAACTCAAGATGCTGCATCACCCGTGCGGCGTTCGCGGTTGTCGTCGTCATCACGAAATGAGTGTCGGCCAACCGCGCGGTGGTGCCGTCGTCCATGACGAAGCCGTCCTCGCGCAGCATCAGGCCATAGCGGGCCTTGCCGACCGCAAGACTGCTCCAGCCATTGATGTAGACGCGGTTCAGAAACTCTGCCGCGTCCGCGCCCTGGATATCGATCTTCCCCAGTGTCGACACATCGCAGACGCCAACGCCATTGCGCACCGCATCGACCTCGCGCACCACCGCGTCGAGCCAGTCTTTATCTCCGGCCTGCGGGAAATACTGCGCGCGCAGCCACAAGCCGGTCTCGACGAACACGGCACCCCGCTCGCGCGCCCAGTCATGCGAGGGAGTGAGGCGATACGGGCGGAAGTCCTTGCCGCGATGGTGTCCCGCCAGCGCGCCGATTGCGACCGGCGTGTAAGGCGGTCGAAACACCGTGGTGCCGGCGCGCGCGATGTCGACGCCGCAGAGCGCCGCCATCATCGCATGGCCCGCAAGGTTCGAGGTCTTGCCCTGGTCCGTCGCCATGCCAAGCGTCGTATAACGTTTCAGATGCTCAACCGCGCGGAAGCCTTCGCGATGTGCGAGTTGCACGTCGGAGGCGGTCACGTCGTTCTGAAAATCGACAAAGGCTTTCCCTTTGCCGGCCGGCGCTGTCCAAACCGGCGAACACGCATGCCGCTCCGGTTCTGTCGTCACCTGCGGCAACGGCTGCCCAGCGAAACCGCAATCGCCGGCGGCTGCCGCCCCCGCGGATCCGCCCTGCTCGATCGCTCGCGCCAAACCGAATTCGCCGTTTGCGGAGCCAGCAACCGACAGGCCGGGCGGCAATTGTTGTGACGGAAGAAACGCATTTCGCGTCTCGTCCCATACCGGCTTTCCGCCAAGATGCGTGGTCAGATGGATCGCTGGATTCCATCCGTTCGACATGGCGACCAGATCGCAACGCAGGCGCTCGACCTTGCCGGACTCATGCAGCACATCGAGACCCGTGACAACGGTGCGGCCATGCACCGACTGCGCTTGTGCGCCAAGAATGAAGCGGATTCCCGCCTTATCGGCCGCCTCGCGCAAGACCGGATTCACCTCACGGCGCGCATCCACGATCGCGACGATTTTGCCGCCGGCAGCGCTGAAATCATGCGCGGTGCGCCAGCCGTCGTCGCCAGTCGTAACGACAACGCAACGATGCCCGGGAAGCACGCCGAACCGATTGACGTAAGCACGAACAGCGCCCGCCAGCATGACGCCGGGGCGATCGTTGCCTCCGAAAACAATCGGCCGCTCAATCGCTCCAGATGCGAGAACGGCCCGCTTCGCGACAATCTGCCAATACCGCTGGCGCGGCTGGAACGGCGGGGGCGAAGCAAGATGGTCGGCGACGCGTTCGATCGCGCCGTAGGTGCCCCCATCATAGACGCCGAACACCGTGGTGCGCGGCATGATCCGCACTTCGGGCAACGACCTAAGTTCGGCGACGACCGAAGCTACCCATGCCTCAGCGGGAGCTCCATTGATGTGTTGGCGTTCGGACAGGAGGCTGCCGCAGAGTTCGAAGCCCTCGTCGCACAGCACGACGCGCGCACCGGAACGTCCGGCCGCGAGCGCAGCCGCCAGGCCCGACGGTCCTGCCCCAATCACCAGCACGTCGAAATGCAGGAAAGCCTTCTCGTAATGATCGGGATCCGCCTCGTCTGCGGCACGCCCAAGCCCCGCAGCGCGGCGAATCATTGGCTCGTAGAGCTTTTCCCAAAATCGCGCCGGCCACATGAAGGTCTTGTAGTAGAACCCTGCGCTCATGAATGGCGACAGCGGCGCCGTCATGGACAACAGATCGAAGCGCAGCGACGGCCAGCGGTTTTGTGAGGTGGCTTCGAGCCCTTCGTAAAGCTCTATCGTGGTCGCACGCGTATTCGGCTCGCGGCGGGCTCCGCTGCGCAGTTCGACGAGAGCGTTCGGCTCCTCGCTGCCCGCGGACAGAATGCCACGCGGCCGGTGATATTTGAACGAGCGCCCGACCAGCCGCACGCCGTTTGCGAGCAGCGCCGACGCCAGCGTATCGCCGTGAAAGCCCCCATAGCTTTTGCCATCGAAGGTGAAGCGCAGAGGCCGCGACCGGTCAATCCGTCCGCCGGAGGGGAGACGGTAAGCCATCAGGCCCCTCCCCGCTGCGGGGCCAGCGTCTCTTGGCGCGCGCTTGTCACGCTCTTGATCGCATGCGTGCGCGTATCGCGTTCCACCACCAGCCAGGCATGGCATCCGGCGCCGTGATACCAGTATTCGCGAAACAGGCCCGCCGGATTGTTGCGCTGATAGACATACGCGAACATGTGGTCGGCATCGGCGTCCATACCATCCGGCCGCACCGGATCGGCGTCACCAAGGATCGTGAATTCGCGCCGGTCGCGTTCGCCGCAATAAGGACAAGAGATTCTCATTGCGCGCCCTAATGCAGATTGGCCTGGGCGCCAACGCCCTTCTCGTCGATCACCGCGCCGGAGGCGAAGCGATCGAGGCGATAGGCACTCGCCACCGGATGCATCTCGTCGCGCGCAATCAGATGCGCGAAACAGAAGCCCGACGCTGGCGTCGCCTTGAAGCCGCCATAGCACCAGCCGCCATTGAGATAGAGACCATCCACGGGCATACGGTCGATGATCGGGCTGCCATCCATCGACATGTCCATGATGCCGCCCCAATGACGCAGCACGCGGATGCGTCCCAGCCCGGGCCATACCGCCATCGCGCCTTCCATCACATCCTCGATGACCGGCAGGTTTCCGCGCTGCGCGTATGAATTGTAGCCGTCGATATCGCCGCCGAACACAAGCCCGCCCTTGTCGGACTGGCTCACGTAAAAATGCCCTGCGCCGAATGTCATGACGGTATCGATCACAGGCTTCAGACCTTCCGAGACGAAAGCCTGCAGCACATGGCTGTCGATCGGCAGCCGGAAGCCCGCCATCGCGGCGAGCCGCGATGTGTTGCCGGCGACGGCCAATCCGACCTTGCGCGCGCCGATAAAGCCGCGCGTCGTGTCGACGCCGGTCACGCGGCCCGATTCGATGCGGATGCCGGTAACCTCGCAATTCTGGATGAGATCGACACCACGCTGGTCAGCGGCGCGGGCATAGCCCCATGCCACCGCGTCATGCCGCACCGTGCCGCCGCGGCGCTGCACAAGCCCACCCTGAATCGGGAAGCGTGCATTGTCGAAATCGAGAAACGGCACGAGCGCCTTGACGCCATCCCGGTCCAGCAATTCGGCGTCGACGCCATGCATCCGCATGGCATTGCCACGACGCGCATAACCGTCGCGCTGCGCGTCGGAGTGATAGAGGTTCAGGATGCCGCGCTGGCTCACCATCGCGTTGTAATTGAGGTCCTGCTCCAGCCCCTCCCAGAGCTTCATCGAGTGTTCGTAGAACGGGATGTTGCCCGGAAGCAGATAGTTCGAGCGGATAATGGTGGTGTTGCGCCCGACATTGCCGGAGCCGAGCCAGCCCTTCTCGACAACGGCGATATTGGTAAGGCCGTGCTCCTTGGCGAGGTAGTAAGCGGTCGCGAGCCCATGACCGCCGCCACCGACGATGATGACGTCATAGGAGGCTTTTGGCTCCGGCTCGCGCCAGACCGGCTGCCAGCCGCGATTGCCGCGGAGCGCCTGCGAAAAGATGCTGAAGGATGAATAGCGCAAGGAGGTTTGCCGCCGATGCGCGGCTTACGCCGCGTCCGCCATTGATCACTGATCGCCCGCGTGATTATTGTCCAGGCACGACGTTTTCTTGTCCAATAGCGCCACCCTCGCTGAATTCAAAACTAAATCCCGGTAGTCCATGCAGGCTCCTGCCCCCCACCGGATCGGTTTCCTGCTGATCCCGGGCTTTTCGCTCCTCTCCTATGCCTCCGCCGTGGAACCGTTGCGTGCCGCGAACCGGCTGTCCGGCCGCTCGCTCTACAAGTGGCTTCATGTCTCGTCACAGGGCCGCGCGGTTGAGGCATCGAGCGGTCTTGGGATCGCAGCAGACCACCGCGTCGGCGACGATTGTCCCCTCGACATGATTCTCGTCTGTGCCGGCGGAAATCCCGCACTTCATCGCAACGCCAGCACTCTGTCCTGGCTCAGGAAGCTGGCGCGGCGTGGTGTGCGGGTCGGCGGCATATCCGGCGGGCCATACATTCTGGCGCGTGCCGGACTCCTCGATGGATTTCGCTGCACGATTCACTGGGAGCATCTGGCGAGTTTCGAGGAGCAATTTCCGCAACTCGACATACGGCGCAGCTTGTATGAGGTCGACCGCGGCCGCCTCACCTGTGCCGGCGGTATTGCCGGCTTTGACATGATGCGCGCCATCATCGCCGCCGAACACGGATCGGCTCTCGCCACCGCGGTCAGCGAATGGTTCCTGCAGACCCAATTGCGTGCCGGCAGCGGTCCGCAGCGCCTGACGCTGCGTGAGCGTTATGGCGTCGCGCACCCGAAGCTTCTCGATGCACTCAGAGCGATGGAAGATTCAATCGACAACCCAATGTCTCGGGCCGCGCTTGCGCGCGCCGTCTCGCTTTCGGTGCGACAACTTGAGCGGCTGTTCGCGGGTCATCTTCGCACCACGATCGGCGATCTTTATCTGAAGATCAGGCTCGACCGTGCGCGGACGCTGGTTCACGAAACCGCTCTACCGCTCCTTGAGGTTGCCATTGCCTGCGGCTTTGCCAATGGCAGTCACTTCTCGCGAGCCTATCGCAAGCGCTTCGGCGTCTCTCCGAAACGAGATCGCCAGTCGGCGGAAATCTCGGCTGACGCAGGCTCAGGACAGGCCTCGTCTCGCAGCAAGGCGCGGCCAGCCACGGTCCTGAAGTCCCGAGCGAAACGGTTATCGACCTGAACGAGCCTTCGGCAACACAAATATCTGTCCGGGATAGATCAGATCCGGATTGCGGATCTTGTCGCGGTTGGCACCGAAAATCACCGTGTAACGCTGGCCAAGGCCATACTTGGCCTCGCTGATCCGCCAAAGATTGTCGCCGCGCACAATCAGCCTTGTATCGATGCGGGGAATGACAACGGCATCGCGGCGCTCCTTGGTCTTTTCCGCGATCCGCGGCGACATCGTTGTGGCCACCTTTGGCTCCGGCTGTGGCGCGGCAACGATTGACGCCGGCGACTGGCCGGCCGGTACATCAGGCTTGCTGGCTTGGACGGCGCGTGTACTCGGTTCAGCGGCAGATGTGGCGACCTGGGCTTGTCCTGGGGACGCTGCGGACTTCGACTGCGGTGCACTCACAACAGCGGACTGTGACGGCGACCCGGGCGAGGCGGGCTGCGGCGGCGACGCTTGGGACGTCACAGCGGGCGCTGCCGCTGACGGCCCGGTTGCGGGCGGTGTTGATGCCAGTGGTGCTGCCGGGAGTTTCTCTTGCGTGACCGCGGGTGCTTGCGACGGTGAAACGAGCGATCCTGCAGGCGCAGGCTCCCGCTCGGGCTCTCGTGATGCAATCACCGATTCCGGAACAGCAGGTTTTGCTGGCGTCTGTGACGGCGCCGCCACCGTCGCGGGAGCGCGGAACGGCATTTCCGCACGCGATATGACGCTATCCGCAGCACCCATTTGCTCCAGCCGGATGCGATAGTCGCCCGGCCTTACACCGCTTTGAATCGAAAACGACACACGCCCCTCCGCCGAGGCCGTGCCCATCGCGATGTAACCATCATTCATATAAAGGCGGACGCGCGAGCCCGGCGCAGCCCGGCCGGATACGAACAGACCACCGCCCGCTTCAGCCTCTACAGATTCGATCCGCAGGTCGGCCGATTTCGACGCCATACCATCCTGCGGCTTTGAGGCTTCCGAGGGCGCAGACGGAGACACTGCCGCGGCAGGTGGCGCTGTCGAGGACGATGGCGGAGCCGCGGCAGGCGATTTGGGAGCCGTGAGCGCCGCAACCGGCGTCTGGTCGCTTGGAAGCAACGCGACCGCCACCGGGCTTTTTGACACCATCACCTTGCCATCGGGCGCTGTAGCACGCAGCGTCAGGTCATACTTTCCCGGCGGCAGCGGCTTTGGAACGAAGACGAATGCGCCGGATGAATCTGCGGTCGTCCGGTCATGGACTTTCCCGTCCGCAAGAAGCTCGACCGATGAGTTCGCGAGCGCGCGACCCGCAATGACAGCCTCGCCATTCGGCTCGACCCGCGCAACGTCGAATGACGGCGCCGGATCCGTACTTGCCGGAGGCAATGGAGACGAAGGCGCGAGCCGGTCGCCGAGGTCCTTGATCGTTTTGTTGGCCTCGGTGATCGCTGAAGCAGGCTTCTCAGGCGCCGGTGCCGATACGACAGGCTTGGGCTGGTCGGCCGGACCTTTGCTCGCGGTCGGGAACGGCAGGCCGGCAAACCGTCCGGACGCAATCAGCCACCACACCAGGGCAGCAAGACCCACCAGCACCACCAAGGAGATCGTTACGCCGCGGGCCGCGAAGGTCCGGTTCATGGGCAATCCCTGCCTGCTTTCGTTCAGCCGCCGATTCTAGAGCAATTGCGTGATCGTGGAAACCGCCACGAGTCGGTGCAAGCCTTGCTTTCCAGATGTCAGCCGCAAACTCGCGACGGCCCCCTTCTTTGGACCATCGCAGAAGAGCTTTCGAACCAAGCGCCGAACCGCTCGGGCCGATCTGCTCACAGGTCTTCGATCAACTCCGACGGCCTCTGAAGGTCCGGTTCGTTCAAGTTTTCAAGCATGGCCGCACGCACGCCATCACGGAGTCGGACGGCTGCGGAAAAGTCACGACCATCCGGTGCCAAAGGCTCGCCGACCGCCACGCTGACAGGGGAAAACCGAGGCCACCATTGATCGCCTTGCAGCATGCGACGGGTACCGCGAATGGCGACTGGAATCACCGGCAGACCGGCTTCGCACGCAACCTTGAAGGCGCCCAGACGAAATGGCAGCAGCCCGGGCTGCGCGGTAAACGTTCCTTCCGGAAACACGACCAGCAGACGCCCTTCTCTTGCCATCGCGCCCATGCGTTCGGCATCGGCAACACTCGCCGCAACGTCATGCCGTTCGACGAAAATCGCCCCCAGCCGGCGCAGAAACGGGCCCGCGACGATCTGGCCGGCAAGCTCGCTCTTTGCGGCATAAAGCGGCTCGCCCGGAACTGCCGCAGCCAGGACGAGCGCGTCAGCGTAGCTCGAATGGTTCGCGGCAAGTACCGCATGTCCCCGTGCCATCGCCTCGCGATTGGCCACTCGGCACGGCGTGCCGACCAGCACAAGAGCGAAGCGGCAAAAAGTCCGGACAGCGGACCACCGCCACGACCGTCGCGGCAGAAGCATCACTGCAAACCAGGACAACGCCGCCGCGAGTGCGACCACCGTCCACCACCACCCGGCATAGAAGACAACGGCAAATGAGCGCGCTTGATTGGTCAGAAATGCCAGAAACGCTTTCAGTCCGATCCGGACACGCTGTTCAGAAAGGCTGCGCCGCCGCGCCCCGAGCTTTCCGTTCTCGTAGAGGGCCTTGGCGGCGCTCCGGCGAACCTTGCCGTTCTCGGTTCGCGGGATGGTATCCGGCGCGCCAATGACAATATCGTCGACCGGCTGCCCCAGGATCAATGCGGACAGCTCTCGGATATTTTGACGCAGCAGATCGATAGAAGCCTGGTCATCCGTGTTCGCTTCGACCGCGACGACAATCCGCTCCGTTCCCGTCGCACGATCGGCCGTGCCGAACAGCACGACGCCGTTCCGTACCACCGACGGCAATTGCGAAATCGGCTCTTCGAGTTCCTGCGGATAATAATGCCGGCCCGCCCTGATCACGATGTCCTTGATACGGCCGGTGATGAACAGCTCTCCGTTGGCGATATACGCCTGATCACCGGTGTCGACCCAACCATCGTGAAACAGCTCGCGCGTCTTCTGCTCGTTTTCGAAATAGCCAGACGTTGCCGAGGGTCCGCGGAATTCCAACCGCCCGGTGACGCGCTCCCCGACCTCGTTGCCAGCCTTATCCACGATCCGGATGTGGTGCGACGGAAGCACGCGTCCGCAACCGACGAGTTCGAGCGGATTTGGATCGCCGTCGGTTGCCGGCTTTGCAATCCCGTCATGGCTCAACGCTTGCCGGTCGACACGATCGATCATGGGCCCGCGGCCAAGCGGCGGAAACGTCACGCCGACGGCATTCTCGGCCAGCCCGAAGGCCGGCGACATCGCCTCCCTGCGAAAGCCATAAGGAGCAAAGCGCTCGGTGAAATGCCTGATCGATGCAGCGCTCACCGGCTCGGCGCCATTGGCGACCATGCGCAGCGAGCTGAGATCGAGCCCCTTGATATCGTCATCCTGAATCTTGCTGGCGCACGTCTCGAACGCAAAGTTTGGCGCTGCCGAAAGCGTTGCGCGGTAGCGATGGATCGCCCAGAGCCAGCTTTCGGGATGCGCGAGAAACGTCAGCGGCGACATGATGTAGAGGCGCGTACCGAAATAAAGCGAGCCAAGCCACGCGCCAATCAGCCCCATGTCGTGATACAATGGCAGCCAGCTGACGAAAACATCGGTCGAGCTTCCGTGCATCGCCTCGCCCATGGCCCGGATGTTGGCGAGCAGATTGGCGTGGCTGAGGATGACTCCTTTCGGATCGCCCGTGCTCCCTGACGTATATTGCAGCAATGCAGTTTCGCGCGCATCCGCCGCAGCAACCGTCATGATCGATTGCGCAGACCTGAGATCCGCAACACTGAGCGCGCCTTCCATGGTCGGAACGTGCGGCTTGATTGACGCAGCCAGCGTCTTCCCGCGTTCCGTGGTAATCAGCAGCCGTGCGCCGCAATTGCGCAGGATTCCCGACTGCCTTTGAACATGCTCTTCGAGTTGCGAGAGACGCGCCGGAGGATAGATCGGGACGGGAACCGCGCCGGCATAGAGAGCACCGAAAAACGCGACGAAAAAATCCGTCCCGGTGGGCAGCATGAGCGCAATGCGGTCGCCGCGGTTGATCTTCCGCGCCTGAAGACCGGCCGCAATCTCCCGTGCCGTGCGGGCCAATTCGCCATAGCTCAGTGTTGCCGGCTCCGCCCCATCCTGCAGATAGGTCAGGTGCGGCCGCTCCGGATGTTGCGCGGCGTGCCATTCCAGCGCCTCGACCAAGGTTCCGGCAGTGTCGGGAGCGGCAACCGGCGGCAGCGCTTCGACGGGCGGCGAGACTTGGACCGCGACACTGGCTCCTGTCGTGGAACCACGCAGCGCGTTGAGAAGGTCGCCGACGGTCTCGGCCTCGTTCAGCGTTCCTTCGGGCAGCCGTATCCTGAAGGCCTGCTCTATGCGCATGAGCAATTCGGCGCGGCTCAGGCTGTCGAGCCCGAGATCGCGGTCGAGACGGCTCCTTGCAGAGATGTCGACGTTTTTCTGCGGCTGGATCTCACGCAGTAGCGTCCGCACAATCTCGATGAGAGCGGTTTCCACCTCCGACGAGTTTTGCAGCGCCATCTTGGCTTTATAGCATCTGGAGCTCGCAGATTGTTGACGCGGATCAACGCCCCTCGCTTGCGAAACAGGGGGGTCAATTGTGGCAGCCACGTCCCCTCCCGGCACGCAAAGGTCGCCGCCAGTATTTGAGGGAGCGGGACGCGCGGCGCGGGCGCACGCGCTGCAGCAATGCTCACAGCTCGTAGCGCAGCAAGTTGGGCCATGCCAATGGAAGCTGCATCCTGCCTATCAATGGGGCAGCCCTCAGGCGCACAGGCCAAAAACTCGACCCATTGCAATCTTGATCGGCTGGCACGCAGCTTGCTAAAACGTTGCTTAAAGACGTCAGTACACTGACGATTGTTTCTTGCACGCCGCGACACGCTGAATGGGCCACACACATGATTGAAAATTCTCCCTTCGACATTGTGATCAGCGGCGGACACGTGATCTGTCCCGCATCCGGCATCAACGGCGTGATGGATGTCGCGATCAGGGGCGGCCGCATTGCCGCGGTGCAAAAGGACATTCTGCCGAGTTCGGCGAAGACCGTGATGGATGCCAAGGGCAAGCTGGTCCTGCCGGGTCTCATCGATACCCACGGCCATGTCTATCAGTATGTCACTGGCCGCTTCGGCATGAATGCCGACATGGTCGGCGTCGATTCGGGCGTCACCACGGTGATCGATCAGGGCGGCCCGTCCTGCATGACGCTGCCGGGCTTCCGCAATTTCGTGGTCGAGAAATCCAAGACGCGCGTGCTGGCGTTTCTGTCGGCCTATCTGGTCGGCGGACTGGAAGGGCATCTCTATCCCAATCTCTACAGCCCTGACGGCGTGGATATCGACGCCACGGTGCTGTCGGCCAATGCCAACAAGGATATCGTGCGCGGCATCAAGGGCCATGCCGAGATTGGCGGTTTCGCACGCTGGGGCATCAAGGTGCTGGAAATGTCGGCTGAAATCGGCCGCCAGACCGATCTGCCGCTTTACGTCCATTTCGGGCAGCTCTGGGGCCTGCCGGAAAGCGGCGCCAATGGCGAGGATGCCGACACCATCATCGAGCGCGTGATCCCGCAATTGCGGCCTGGCGACATTCTCGCGCATCCGTTCACGCGCCATCCCGGCGGCTTCGTCAATCGAGAGGGCAAGGTGCATTCGGTAATCCAGGCTGCGCTCGATCGCGGCCTGAAAGTCGATGTCGGCCATGGCAGCCATTTCTCGTATCGGCTGGCGCGCAAGGCGCTCGAAGCCGGTATCGTGCCCGATACGCTGGGCGCCGACATGCATGGTTACAACACGCACGTGCCCGCTCCGGCCGGGACGCCGGGCGAGCACCCGGACGACGAGAATCATCCGTTCGCCGGACAGGCGAAATTCAGCCTGACCCAGGCGATGAGTTCGATGATGGCGCTCGGCCTCACGCTGGAACAGGTGGTGCCGATGGTCACGACGCATCCTGCGCAGATGGTGGGCCGCTCCGACGAGCTCGGCTCGCTGGAACCCGGCCGCATCGCCGACGTCACGGTGTTGTCCGACCTGCGCGGCCGCTTCCGGCTGCATGACAACGAGAAGACCGAAGTGATCGCCGAACGCCTGCTGCAGCCGGCCTTCTGCCTGCGCGCGGGCGAGCGCTTCGAGGCCACCGCGCCGATCCTGCCGATGGCCGTGGCCGCCTGACCGCGTCAGCGGGAGACTGACAGGGGAGCGAGACGATGCTGGCGAGAACCATACCTGGCCGGGTCATCAGCGATGAAATCGTCGCCGCCGGCGCGCCATGGTATCGCAAGATCCCGAAAGGCACGATGCTGCGCATTGTCGACCTGGAAGGCTGTCAGGCCGTCGACACCCTGATCTTCGATGCCAACCGCAGCGACGTGCGCTACAATGCGCCGAATACGGTCAAACTCGCCAAGAGCGTCTACGTGTCAAAGGGCGTCGTGTTGTACGACGACCTGGCGCAGCCGCTGATGACTGTAGTCGAGGACATGGTCGGACGGCACGATACGCTGGCCGGCTGTTGCAGCCGCGAGATCAACACAGTTCGCTACGGCCAGCCGGGCAAATGGAGCTGCCGTGACAATTTCCTCGGCACCCTCGCCGAGCTTGGCATGAACGGCCGCGACATCCCGCCGAACATCAATTTCTTCATGCATGTGCCGGTCGATGGCGACGGCGGCATATTCATCGACGAGGGATTGTCGAAGCCGGGAGATTATGTCGATTTGCGCGCAGAGAAGGACGTGCTGGTCGTCATCTCCAACTGCCCGCAGGAACTGAACCCATGCAGCGGCGGCCGACCGACGCCGATCCAGCTGACCGTCTGGCAGAGCGGCCATTAGCAGCATGCCGCAAACCACCACCTTCACCGCGTTGGCCGTCGAAGACCCGCGCTCGAACTGGGCCTCGCTGGCGCAGGCGCAGCGCGATGCGGCCTATGACAACAACGGCGCGGTCGCCGATAGTCCGGCGCTGATCGAGAAGCGCAATGCCGGCTCGGCGATCTATCGCAAGGCCCGTCCGCAAGGTCTCGATATTCCGTATGGACCGCGCGAGCGCAATCGCTGGGACCTCTATCCGGCAAGCAATCCCGGTGCACCCTGCCTCGTCTTCATTCACGGCGGCTATTGGCAGCGCAATACACGCGAGGACTTCGCGATGTTCATGGCCGGCGTGCAGGCGCACAGCTGGTCCGCGGCATTGCCGGGGTATTCGCTAGCGCCGGACGTGAAGCTTTCGGACATTGTTGCGGAGATCCGAACATCACTCGACTTGCTACGGGCCGAGGGCCCGCGGCATGGCATTTCCGGGCCGGTCATTCTCTCGGGCTGGTCCGCCGGCGCGCATCTGACGGCGATGGCGCTGGACCATCCACTGGTCGCTGCCGGACTTGCGATTTCTGGCGTGTATGACCTCGAAGCATTACGCGACACGAAATTGAATCAGGCGCTGACCCTGACCGATGGCGATATCGCGTCCCTGTCGCCGTTGCGGCTGCCGGTGGTGATGAAGCCGATGGCCATCGCCTATGGCACCGCCGAGGTGCCGGCCCTGGTCAACGACTCCCGGAATTTGCATGCATTGCGGGCCATGGCGCATGCTCCGGGCGCGTTGCTGCCGATCGTTCGCGCCAATCACTTCAATATTCTAGATCACCTGACCGATCCGGACGGGGAGTTGACCCGCGCAGCGCTTGATCTGGCGAGGCCGCACATCACGGCGCAAGGCGGCAAGGCAGCGTGATGACGGGCGCCGCTCAAGGATACGGTGTCGGTCGACCGGTTCGCCGCAAGGAAGACGACCGTTATTTGCGCGGTAAGGGCGAGTTTGTCGGCGATATCAAGCTCGCCGGTATGCATGAACTTGCTTTCGTTCGCAGCCCGCTGGCGCATGCGCGAATCCGTGGCATTCGCAAGCCGGAAGGCCAGGAAAAGAATGTGTTCGTGGCCTCAGACCTCGTCGGCATCAGGCCGATTGTCGCCAATTCGGGTTTGCCCGGCTTCAACCCATCCTCGCAGCCGGTCCTGGCGCAGGACAAGGTACGCCATGTTGGCGAAGCTATCGCTGTCTGCATTGCGACAACACGCGCCGAGGCAGAAGACCTCGCGGCGGCGGTCGAAGTCGATTTCGAAGAACTACCGGCGGTGGTCGACATGCTCGCCGCGCGCGCGCCCGGGGCACCACTGGTGCACGAACACTGGGGCCACAACGTCTTTCTGGAAAGCCGCGTCGAGGCCGATCTGTCGGAGATCAAAAAGACCGCACCTGTGGTGGTCCGGCGCACGCTGCGCACCGCGCGGCAATGCATGTCACCGCTCGAAGGCCGCGGCGTAGTCGCGGTTTACGATCGGCGCCTCGATCAGATCGTCCTGTACACCTCAACGCAGATTCCGCATATCATCCGCACCGGTCTCGCCGGATGCCTTGGCGTATCCGAGGAGAATGTGCGAATCGTTGCCCCGGATGTCGGTGGCGGCTTCGGCTACAAAGGGATGCTGCTGCCGGAGGAAGTGTGCGCCGCGTTTCTGGCCAAACGACTTGGCCATCCGGTGCGCTGGCTGGAAGACCGGCGCGAACAACTTGCCGGCAATGCCAATTGCCGAGAGCATCACTACGATATCACCGCCTATGCCGACAACGACGGCAGATTGATCGCGCTGGATGCTGCGGCGACGGTCGATACCGGCGCTTATTCGATCTATCCGTTCTCCGCCTGTCTCGAATCCGCTCAGGTCGCGAGCATCCTGCCGGGCCCGTACAAGTTCGACGCCTATCGCTGCATCACCTGGTCGTCGGCGACGAACAAGCCGGGTCTGGTGCCCTATCGCGGCGTCGCCCGTGCCGGCGTCTGCTACGCGATGGAAACCATGATCGATGCCATCGCTTACGCCGTGAACAAGGAGCCTTACGAGGTCCGCCTGCGCAACCTGGTGCAGCCGGACGAGATGCCGTTCAACAACATCACCAACAAGCATTTCGACAGTGGCGATTATCCGGAATGTCTGCGCCGCGTCGTCGAGGCGATCGATCTGCCGGCGATCCGCAAACGGCAGAAAGACGCCGGTGCATCGCATGTGCGCATTGGCGTCGGCTTTTCGATCTTCTGCGAACAGGGCGCGCATGGCACCTCGGTCTATTACGGCTGGGGCATCCCGATGGTACCGGGATTCGAACAGGCGATCGCGCGCCTGACGCCGGATGGCGGACTGGAATTGCGGGTCGGCATTCAGTCGCATGGACAGGGACTGGAGACGACGCTGGCTCAGATCGGCCACGAGGTGCTCGGCATTCCGGTCGAACGCATCCGCGTCGTGCATGGCGACACCGCGGTGACGCCTTATTCGACGGGAACCTGGGGCTCGCGCTGCATTGTCATGGCCGGCGGTGCAGTCGCCACCGCCTGCAAGGAACTTGGCGAGCGGATCGCACGCATCGGCGCGCATCTGCTGCAGGCGCCAGTTGAGAATGTCCATGTTGGCGGTGGACTGGTCTCGACCGGGATTGCCAGCGTGCGCATCGATGAAGTCGCTCGCACCTGGTATCTGCGGCCGCAGGAATTGCCGAAGGATGTGAATCCGGGCGGGCTGGAAGTCACCAGCGGCTACAAGACCGTACGAGACACCGGTACCTTCAGCTATGCGGCGCATGCCGTCGTGGTCGCAGTGGACACCGAGATGGGCGACGTGACCATTCTCGATTATGCGCTGTGCGAAGACGGCGGCGTCTTGATCAATCCGATGATCGTCGACGGTCAGGTCTGTGGCGGCGTGGCGCAGGGAATCGGCACCGCTTTGTATGAGGAAATGCCGTTCGACGAGAACGGTCAGCCGCTCGCGACCACGCTTGCCGATTACATGCTGCCTGGCGCCACCGAAGTGCCGATGCTGCGCATCGATCATATGGAGACACCCTCGCCCTACACCGCGTTCGGGCAAAAGGGCATCGGTGAAGGCGGCGCGATCGGCCCACCCGCCGCTATCGCGAATGCTGTGAACGACGCGCTTCGGCCGCTCGGCGTCGAGATCAACGAACTTCCGATCACGCCGCATCGGGTGCTGTCGGCGCTGGCCGCTGCACAAAAGCAGGCGGCCGCATGAAGCCTGCCGCCTTCACGCTCGAACAACCCACAAGCGCCGCGTTGCTGATGCAATCGCAGCAGGGACGCATCATGGCCGGCGGGCAGTCGCTCGGGCCGATGCTCAATCTGCGCGTCTCGCAGCCCGCGCATGTCGTGGCCATTGGCCAGATTCCGGAATTCGCAACGGTCGAGGACACCGCCGACGCCGTCATCATCGGTGCCTGCGTCACGCATGCCGCTATCGCCGACGGACGCGCGCCCGATATCGGCAAGGGTATCCTGCCGGCGATCGCGCAGGGCATCGCCTATCGCGCGGTGCGCAATCGCGGCACCATCGGCGGCTCGCTCTGCCACGCGGACCCCGCAGCCGACTGGCTCTGCACCCTGACGGCACTTGGTGCCGCCGTAATGACGCTTACAGCAAATGGCGGGCGCAACATCGCACTCACCCGCTTTGTCACCGGTCCGTTCCGCAATGCGCTTGAGACCGGCGAAGTCGTGCAGGCGGTACGAATCCCCAGAGTCTCGCAGGATGCACGCTGGGGCTATTACAAGGCCTGCCGGAAGCCCGGCGAATTCGCCCACGCCATGGCCGCCGTGCTGATCGACCCGGCGCGCAATATCCGACGCGTGGTCATCGGCGCCGTCGGTAGCGCACCTATCGTGCTGGACGGAGCGGATGTTGGGCCTGACACGGCAGCACGCGCGCTGATGCAAAGCGGCCTCGACAAGATCGGCCGCAACATGCAACTCGCAGCCCTGCGCCGCGCCATGGAGCAAGCGGCATGACTGTGCGGTTCAACGTCAACGATGTCGCGGTCGAGGCCGATATCGCTCCGCGCACCCACCTCGCCGACTTTTTGCGCGAGGATCTGCTGCTGACCGGCACGCATATCGGCTGCGAGCATGGCGTCTGCGGCGCCTGCACCATCCTGATCGACGGCGAACCGGCTCGCTCCTGCATCACGTTTGCGGCGACGTGTGCGGGACGCGACGTGAAAAGCATCGAGGGCCTCGAGGACGATCCGGTCATGGCCGCCTTGCGTGCGGCTTTCACCGACGAGCATGCGTTGCAATGCGGCTATTGCACGCCCGGCATGCTGGTCACGGCGCGCGATATCGTGCTGCGTCTGCCGGACGCCGACGAGGATCGTATTCGGCTGGAGCTGGCCGGGAACCTCTGCCGCTGCACCGGCTACAACGGCATCGTCCGCGCCATTCGTCACGTCCTGCAGCATCGGCCGAACGTCGCCGCACGCGTGCCGGCTGCTCTGGCCACAGGCCGCTTTCAGCAATTCTCACCTGACGAAGCCGTCCCCACCATGACCGCGCCAGCGCATGCCATCGGCAACGGTGACGGCCTGAGCCAGACACTGAGCATCGCCGCACCCGCCGAGCAGGTCTGGGCCGCACTGCGCGATCCGTCGCTGATCGCAAGTTGCCTGCCGGGCGCAACGGTGACCGCGCGCGACGGCGACAGGATCAAGGGCGAAATGGTGGCCGCGCTCGGCCCGATCCAAGCGAAGTTCACCGGCGATGCCACACTCGCATACGATGACGCGACTCGCTCCGGCCGCGTCACAGGCTCGGGACGCGATACCGCGAGCGGCACCCGCCTGCAGGCCGATGCTGCCTTTCGGCTGACCGCGAAAGGCCCCGCCGAAAGCGACATTGTCATCGACGTAACCTATGCGCTGAAAGGACCGCTGGCGCAGTTCGGCCGTGGACCGATCGTCCGGGTCTTCGCCGCCGAGCTTAGCGCTATGGTCGCGCGCAATCTGGAAGCGCGGCTGCGGGGCGAAGACCTGGCGAACGGAGATGCGATACGAACAGGCGGACTGATCTGGCGCGTTGCTTGGCAATGGTTGCGCGACCTGTTACCTCGCTCCCATGTCCGATAGACGGATCAAGACACCGCCGCAATCAGCGTTCGATCTGGCGAGCCGCCCGGGATTCCTGATCCGGCGGCTACACCAGATTCATGCGGCCTTATTCATGGAAGAATGCGCCGCGTTCAACGTGACGCCGGTCCAGTACAGCCTGCTGACGGCCGTCGCCGAGCAGCCGGGCCTTGAGCAGGCGCGGCTCGCGCATGAAATCGGCGTCGATCGCACGACACTCGCCAATGTCGTGGCGCGGCTCGAAGCCCGCGGGCTGTTGCGGCGCAGCACCACCAAGACCGACCGGCGCCTTAAGCGCGTCAATCTCACCGCCAACGGCAAGCGTCTGCTGGAACAGATGCGCCAGCCGGCACGGCGTGCCCATGCCAGAACCATCGAGGCCCTGCCGCCGGCGGAACGTACGGCGTTTCTCCATGCCCTGGCGCATCTGGTCGATGCTGGAAACGACTCGGGCCGCGCTCCTCTGCGCCTGAGCTGAGCGAGTCCGCCCGGACTCGCGGCATCTGCACACTTTGCCGACAGCTTGCTTACTCCGCAGTCAGAAGCCTGCTCTCTGTAGAACCCGTCAGCACACTGACGAGCTAAAACGCCTATCGTAGCGCAGCAATTCGCCCCATACGGGTGGCATGGGAGTTGCAAACCTTCCTGCCGATGAACGTTCACCAAAGTCCCGTCGGGATCCACAACAGCAAGAGCCTCGCAGGCGCGGTCGCAATTGTGACCGGCGGTGCCGCAGGCATTGGCCATGCTGTGGCGACAGACCTCGCCTCCCGTGGCGCCGCCGTGGTTATTGCCGACCAAAGCAACGCGCAGTCCGGCGCGCAGACGATCATCGACAACGGTTATCGCGCCATCGGCGTCGAGGCTGACGTGTCGGTCGAAGCCGACAACCTCGCGATGGTGTCGGCCGCGGAAGATGCGTTCGGTCGCGTGGATATCCTAGTCAATAACGCCGCCATATTCTCGTCGCTGCGTCCGAAGCATTTTGAACAGATCGACATCGCGGAATTTCGCCGCGTGATGGATGTGAACGTGCTTGGGCTGTTTCTGTGCTGCAAGGCGGTCACGCCTGCCTTCGCAAAACAAGGCGCGGGGCGCATCATCAACATCTCGTCGGGTGTGGCCTTCAAGGGCAATCCGCTGATGGCGCATTATGTCGCAAGCAAAGGCGCCGTAGTGTCACTGACCCGCGCACTCGCCACGGAGCTCGGCCCGCGTGGCGTGCTCGTCAACAGCGTCGCGCCCGGTTTCACGCTGAGCGACAACGTCGAGCGCAATGCCGAACTCGTTGCCGGCGCGAAGGAGCCCTCGTTGCGGGGCCGCGTACTCGCCCGCTCCATGATGCCCGCCGACGTTGTCGGGGCGGTTGCCTTCTTCGCCAGCCCCGATGCCGCATTCATCACCGGTCAGACCCTGGTGGTCGATGGCGGCGCCTATTTCCATTGAACGGAGTTGCGGATGCCGATCACCATTCCCGTCATCGACCTTGAGCCGGCACTGAAAGGCTCAGATGCCGACAAGCGCGACGTGGCCGCGCAGATCGACCGCACCTGCACCGAGATCGGTTTTTTCACAATCAAGGGCCACGGCGTTCCGCTGGCGATGATCAACAACCTCCGTGACAAGGCGAACACGTTCTTCGCGCAGCCGCTCGAAGAAAAGCTCAAGGCCGCGCATCAGGATATCAAGGTGCCGCGCGGCTATCGCGCGCTCGGCATCGAAGCGCTCTCGGCCGGCAACGCCACCGAAACTCCGGCCGACCTGAAGGAGTATTACCATCTCGGCCGCGAACGCTGGCCGGACGAACCCTATTACACGCAGGGCGGGGGGCCGCGTTACTTCATCCCCAATCACTGGCCGGAATTCCCGGCAGGTTTCGCGCAAGCCGCGGAGACCTATTACCTGGCGTTGGAGAAGTTGTCCGAGAAGATGATGGAGCTGACCGCTCTGGCGCTGGGTCTTCCCGAGCACTTTTTCCAGGACAAGATCGACAAACATATCACCGCGATACGCCTCAATTATTATCCCGAACAGACCACGCCACCAAAGCCGGGTCAGTTGCGCGCGGGCGATCACACCGATTACGGGCTTCTGACCATTCTGAACGGTGAGAACGTCCCCGGCGGATTGCAGGTGCAGACCCGCGCCGGCGAATGGATCGACGTCGAGACCGATCAGGATACGTTCGTCGTCAATATCGGCGATCTGCTGATGCGCTGGACCAACGACCGCTGGGTGTCGAACGTGCATCGCGTCGTCAATCCGCCCGACAGCGCCGCCGCGCGCAGCAAGCGGCTGTCGATCGCCTTCTTCCATCACCCGAACTACGACGCCCTGATCGAGTGCATCGCGCCGCCCGGCAAAGCGAAATACCCGCCGGTTCTGTCCGGTGAATACCGTGACCTGAAGTACCAGCAGACCCGGCTGAAATCAGCCTGACCTCAAACAAGGAGTAGACGCATGCAGAATATACGGTGGGCAGCAACAGCGTTGGCTGCGGTCATGGCCGCAGCCGGGTTGACGTCTGGCGCGGCGCAAGCGCAGGAGGCTATCAAGATCGGAATGACGCAGCCGCTGACTGGTCCGGTGGCGGCGTCCGGTAATTATGTCGCCAATGGCGCCAAGATCGCGGTCGACGTCATCAATGCGAAGGGCGGCGTCCTCGGCAAGAAGCTCGAACTCGTTCTTGAGGACAATAAGTCGAACCCGAAGGAGGCCGTCAACGCGGTCGAGAAGCTGATCCTGCGCGACAAGGTGCCGTTGCTGATCGGGGCGTGGAGCTCGACCTATACCCTCGCGATCATGCCGAAGCTGATCGAATACAAGGTGCCGCTGATCGTCGAAACCTCGTCATCGGGCAAGATCACCACCTCGGGCAATCCCTGGGTGTTCCGCATCAGCCCGACCTCGGAAATGGAAGCCAAGGCATTTTTGGCCAAACTCGACAGTTTCCAGCCGGCCATCAAGAAGATCGATTTTCTCTCGGTCAACAATGACTGGGGCCGGGGCGCGGCAGAAGAATTCAGCAAATACCTGAAGTCGAAAGGCGTCGAGGTCGGCTCGATCCAGTACATGACGCCGGATGCCACCGATCTGTCGGCTCAGTTGACCGCTCTCAAGCAGTCGGGCGGCGATACCCTGTTCCTGACTACCGGCGTCGAGCAGATGACGCTGGCACTGAAGCAGGCCAACGAACTGAAGCTGTCTCACCGGATCATCTCCACCGGCGGCTCCTTCCCGGATCAGCTGATCGCACAGCCCGGTCCGAAGAGCATGGAGAGCTTCCACATCCTGTTCTTCTCTCCCTGGTATCCGGAGAAGTCAAAGTATCCGGACATCGCCAAGGTCTATGTCGATGAATGGACCAAGCGCAAATACGACTTCCCCGGCCTGACCGAAGGCTTCCGCGGCTATGATGCCGTACTGACCGCGGTCGAGGCGATCAAGATCGCCGGCAAGGCCGATTCGGAAGCTTTGCGCGAGGCGCTGTGGAAGACCAAGCTGCCGGCGGTGAATGGCGACATCGCCTTCACCAAGCAGGGTCCAGCTGGCCAGGAAAGCGGACAGAATGAGCCCAACATCTATGTCGTGCGGCTCAACGAGGGCAAGGTGACCATGCCGCTGCCCTGATCTCAGGGGCGACATCCGCTTTTCTGAATACCGCAACGAACCGTCCGGGCTCTATCGGCCCGGACGGGATGTGAACGAACCTGAAACTCTGCCGGGACGGGACGCGTGGATCAATTCCTTCAGCATGTCATGAATGCCGTCATGCTCGGTAGCACCTATGCGCTGCTTGGCATCGGGTTGACGCTGATTTTCGGCATCATGCGTATCGTTAACTTCACGCATGGCGAGTTTTATGCGCTCGGCGCCTATATGGCGTATCTGTTCGTGGTCCAGCTCGGCATCAATTTCTTCGCCGCCATCCTGCTCGCAACCGCGGTTGGGATCGTGGTCGGCGCCGCGCTGGAATTCTTCATCCTGCGCCGTTTGAAAACCACCGATATCGATTCGGTCATGCTGCTGATGATCGGCCTGTGGATCGCCATGCAGAACACCGAGCAGTTGATCTGGGGCGGAGTGGCAAAACTCATCCCCTCGCCTTTCTCTCAGCAGCCGCTGGTGTTCGGCCCGGTCTCGGTGTCGCCCCTGAAGGTTTTTGTCCTGATCACAGCGGTGTTCCTGCTGATCGGCTTTCACTTTCTGATCAATCACACCCGCCTCGGCCTCGCCATGCGCTCCACCTTTCAGGATCGCGACGTCGCGGCGCTGATGGGCGTCAATGTCGGCACGATCTATCTGGCGACATTCGCACTCGGTTCCGGTCTTGCAGCGGTCGCCGGCGCCCTGCTCGGCCCGATCTTTCTGGTCAATCCGACCATGGGCGACCTTGCCAGCCTGAAGGCCTTTGCGATCGTCATCCTAGGCGGGCTTGGCAGCACGGTCGGCGCGACCATCGGCGGCTTCGCGCTGGCGCTGGTCGAGGAGTTCGGCGCAGGCTACCTGTCCGCCGATTTCCGTGACGCCTACAGCTTCCTGGTGATTGTTGCGGTCCTGATCCTGAGACCGCAAGGTCTGTTCGTCATGAAGGAGCGGGTGGGATGACCCGGCTCTTCCTCGGTCTTCTCGTCGTACTTGTTTTCGTCACGCTGCCGTTCTGGATGAGCGATCCGTATATTCTGGGATTGCTGATCCTCACCGGCATTTTCATCATCGCGGCGATCAGCCTCAATCTTCTGCTCGGCTATACCGGACAGCTCAGCCTCGGCCACGTCGCCTTCTTCGGCATCGGCGCCTATACCAGCGCGCTTCTGTCGCGCGGCTTCGACGTCGATCTCGGCTTTGGCATCATGCTCGATGTCACCGCCAAGCCAGTCTGGCTGTCGTTCCTGGCTGGCATCCTGATGGCCGCCCTGTTCGGATGGCTGGTGGGACGGCTGGCGTTCCGCGTGCGCGGGGCGTATTTCGTCATTCTCACCATCAGCTTCGCGCAGGTGATGCGGCTGATCGCTTTGAACTGGGTCGATCTGACCGAAGGCCCGATGGCGATCAACAATATTCCGTCCTTCACACTCTGGCTGCCCGGGCTTGGCGTCACCACCCTGACCACCAAGGCGCAGAACTACTGGCTGGTGCTGGCCGTGGCCGTGATCGCCTTCATCCTGGTCGCGCATATCGTGAATTCGCGCTTCGGCCGCGCGCTGATCGCGCTGCGGGAGAATGAAGGGCTGGCGCGCTCGGTCGGCATCCCGGTAACCCATTATCTGGTACTGGTGACGATCGTCTCCGCAGGCATCGCGGGTGCTTCGGGCGGCCTGTACACGCATTACGTCCGCATCGTCGATCCCGACGTGTTCATGTTCATCTACACCGTCACCATGATCATCATGGTGGTGACCGGCGGCAAGGGCACGCTCACCGGTCCGGTTATCGGCGGCCTCATCTTCGGGCTGATGCCGGAGTTGCTGCGCGATTACGCAGGGCCGGAGGTGCAATGGATCATCTACGGCGTGGCAATCGTACTAATTGTGTTCTTCCTGCCGCTTGGCATCGTTCCCACAATTGCTAAAGCCTGGCACCGCCTCGTCAGCCTTTGCATCCGTCTCGTTCCCGAACGCCTGCGGACCCGACTGTCATGACGATCGCCGTGGATTCCGTTATCGTACCTGAAGACAGCACCGCCGCGGTTTCGGCCGAAGCCTCGCCGATTTCGCTCGCGATCGAGGGCCTCGCGGTCCGCATCGGTGGACTGGTGATCCTGGAGCGGATGAATCTTTCGGTGCCGAAGGGCAAGATCGTCAGCCTCATCGGCCCCAACGGCGCGGGGAAGACGACCGCCTTCAACATCATCACCGGCTATATGAAGCCGAGCGCAGGCACGATCCGGTTCGAGGGACGCTCTCTCCTCGATATGACGCCGGATGCCATCGCCGCGCTTGGCCTGGTTCGCACGTTCCAGCGAACCAGTATTTTTGCCGGCTGCAGCGTCACCGACAATATCCTGACCGCCATGCATCTGCGCGGCCGCGCCGGATTGCTCAGCGCCATCTTCCGAACGCCCTCGATGCTGCGGGAAGAGGTGAGCCTGCGAGCGCAGGTCCAAGAAATCCTGCATTTTGTCGGGCTGCATGGGCGCGCTGGCGAGAATGCCGGCAGTCTCGCCTATGGCGAGCAGAGGCTTCTCGGACTCGCAATCGCACTTGCGGCACGGCCGAAGTTGCTGCTGCTGGACGAGCCTGCGGCCGGCCTCAATCCGTCCGAGACCGAACGCTTCAAGGAACTGGTCCGCCGCATTCGCGACGATGGCGTGACCGTGCTTCTGGTCGAGCACGACATGCACATGGTCATGAGCATCTCCGATACTGTGTTTGTGCTCAATCAGGGCCGCATCATCGCATCCGGACCGCCGGCCAGTATTCAGAACAATCCGGATGTCATCACGGCGTATCTGGGAACGGGATTGAAGAAGCGTGCTAAAGCTTGAAGAAGTCACAGTCCGCTACGGCGCCGTCACAGCGCTGCGCGACGTCTCGATCACGGTCGAGGAAGGCGAATTGGTGACGCTGATCGGCGCCAACGGCGCCGGCAAGACTACGACGCTGAAGGCAATCAGCGGGATGCTCCCGCTCTCGGGCGGGAGGATTACATTCGAGGGCCGCAAGATCGATGGGGCCAGTCCACGACAGATCCTGGCGCTCGGCATCGCGCATTGTCCGGAGGGCCGGCGGGTCTTCCCGCAGTTGACCGTGCGCGAGAATTTGGAGATGGGCGCATTCCTGCGATACGATCACGCCGCGGTCCGTTCCGACATGGAGCGGATCTTCGTCCGGCTTCCACGATTGCGCGAACGGGTCGCACAAGTGGCCGGCACATTGTCCGGCGGCGAACAACAGATGCTCGCGATCGCACGATCGCTGATGTCGCGTCCGCGCATGATCCTGCTGGATGAGCCATCGCTCGGTCTCGCACCGAACATCACCGAAATCATCTTCGAGATCATCGACGACATCCGCCGCGACGGCGCGACCGTGCTGATGGTCGAGCAGAATGCGCTAGCCGCCCTCGATATGTGCGATCGATCCTACCTTCTGGAAACGGGCCGCGTCGTGCAGTTCGGCACCGGAGAGCAGATGCTCGGCGACGCTCACGTGCGTCGCGCCTATCTCGGCGGCTGAAGGCCGTCCGCAGCGGCATGTCAGCGCGCTGGGTTCATGCCTGTGGCCTCGATGCTTTCGACAAGAGGCAGATCGTGACCGCCATAATGGACGGACGGCAGTTCATCCTGATCCAGGACCAAGGCCGCTTTTTTGCTGCGGAGCGCGCCTGCCCCCACGAGGGCGCCGACCTGGCTCTTGGCCGCTGTTCGCATGCCAGGCTTCATTGTCCGCGTCACCAGGCATCGTTCGACCTCACTGACGGCTCGGTGTCGCCAGGATGGTCGTTTCCGGCTCTGCGCGTTTTCGACGTTCGCAGGATAGGCGCCGAGCTCTGGGTCAATCTCAACCACCGGGAAGACCGCGGCAACTAACGGCTCTGTCCGGGTCACCGGCGATACCGGCCGTCATGCGCCGCCTCACGGCCGCACCCCCGGACTTTCCATCGTCATGCCGCGGGCGCGCCACATCAGGAACAGCTCGAGTTCGACATATTCTATCGCGCCAAGCGCGTAAGGCTCCGCTCGCACGCCGGTCATGCAATTGCGCAATCGCCGCTGCAGCGAGCCGACGCTCTGCCATTCCAACCGATAGATCGGATAGCCGGTCGGATGAGCTTGCGGAATCAGATTGCCGGCAAGGCTCTTGCCCCAATTGTCGTCATGGCATTGTGCGCAGGACAGGTTCAATTGCCCGATCCGTTGATTGAACAGCGCCCGCCCCCGCTCGCGGAAAGGCTCAATCCGAGCGTCCTCCGACGGAGCCACCGGCTCACCGCGCGACTGCAATGCGATAAAGGCGGTCAGCGCCAGCAATTCCGCGCTTTCAAAGCGGAACGGCGCCGCCTTCTGATCGCGCTCCCGCGAGAGGTTGATGCGCTGCTCGAGATTGACGGCGCGTGCCACCGTCTCATCGTAAGCAGGATAGCGCGCGGCGACACCCTTCATGCTGCTGCGCGCATCGCCATGACAATCGGCGCAGGACTTGCCCGATGCGCCGGCCTTCGCGTTCCACAATGCTTCGCCATCCAGAACCGACAACATGGCCGGATTGGATGTATCGTCATCCTGCATCGCCTTGGTGTCGCGACTCATGTCGTCGTAGCTGGAGCGGCGCTGATCCAGCGGAATTTCCGCGCGAGCGGCGACCAAAGCAGTCGCGGCAAGACCCAACAGTGCGGCGCCCAGCACGGCGATGCGCAAGGCCCCGGCTACCTTCATTCGACTGAGATCTTCGCGGACGCTTCCGCCTCGAAGCCGTTGTCGCCGGTCCATTTAAAGGCGATGGTGCCGCTCTCGGTCGCAACCGTATGGAAGGTGAGAAACGGATTGGCGGCAATGGCCGGATACAGCGTGGCGTTGAAAATCTCCTCGCCATTATAAGTGCAAACCATCGACGTGATGATGTTGCGAGGGATCGGCTTGCCGGTATTGTCGATGCGGAAGCCGTTCTCCATCACGTGTGAGATCAGTGTCCGTATCAGGATCGTGTCGCCGCGCTTAGCCTTCGGCGGCACGTTGATGAGAGTGCGTGCGGGAGCGGCCATCAGATGGGATCCTCCAGACAGGCGCTGAGTGTGAGAATGACATCCGCCTTGTCCGACCAGAACGATCCGTCCGCCATCTGACAGATCGCCACGACCTGCTGGGTGTCGGCGAGCCGGATGCGGGTCGAGATCTCGGCCTTTCCGGCGCGCGCGCCGAGCCGAATACCGATCACGTTCGGCAGTGGATTTTTTTCGGTGAAAACATGAATCGCGGTGACATGATCCTGTTCCGTCATCGGACTGTCGACCGCCACCGTCACCGCGACCGCATTGCCGTTCTCAACCAGCGGCGGGATGCTGAGCTTGACCTTACCAGCCGTGACCGGCTTGCCGCCAGTGACCTGTTTGATCGCAGCCGCCATGCTGTCCGGCGTCGCACCGGCCGGGCGCACGATCAGCAGCGCCGCGGTTCCAGCCAGGAAAAGGCGCCGCGTCGTGACGGGAGACAGGGGATTGTCGATCATCGTGCGTCCTTGATTCGATCCTTTGGCCGATCGTTGGGTTGGTCCTTCAATGTGATCAGAAACGCCACCACGTCCTCAACTTCCTGAGCGCTCAGGATCGGGCTGCCGCGCAGGTTTTTCGCGACACGGGTTAGTCCATCGACCCGATAAAACGACGGCATGATCGTAGCCTCATTGAGGCGCGTGGCATCGACCATGCGAAGTCGCAATTCTCCCTCGGTCCAGCGCGAACCGGTACCTGTGAGATCGGGCGAAAGATTGCCCTGGAACCGCTGGTCGGGGAACGGGCCGGCATGGCAGAGCAGACACGTGGTCTCGCGCTTGACCACCAGCGCGCGGCCGTTCGTCGGGTCGCCCGGCTTCCCGGTCAGCGATTTCGGTATCGCACCTTCGATCACCTTGAAAGAAACCAGCGTCTCCTGCGCAAGCGTGGAGCCGGACATTACCGCAACGACGGCAAAACCAAGGAAGCTGCGCCGCATCATCCGAAGGTCTCGCTGGTGATGCGATGGAACCAGTTGTTTGCCTCCTTCGCTTCTTCGGCCCGCACTGCGCGAGAGGCGCCAGTGGAACTGACGACCACAGGCTCGGCCTCGACATATTGACCGTCGTCCGGGCGATAAGTCCCGCGTTGCGAAATCGCGTAATCCGGCGCGACCAAGCTGAAGCACGAACTTCTCAACGTTGGCGTCGCCGGTTGCCGGTCGGCAAGCAGGACGGAGATAGCCGCCGCACATATCGCCCCTTGGGATTGGGCGGCCGACGCCGAGCGCGGCATCGCTCCGGCAATGGCCGCATCCCCGATCACATGCACATTCTTTTGCAGCTTCGACTCGAAGGTCAAAGGATCGACCGGGCACCAGCCGGTCCGGTCGGCAACGCCGGCGAGCCCGGCCGCTTTTCCGGCCGTCTGCGGCGGGATGATATTCACCACCCCGCCGGTGTATTTGTCGAAGTCCGTCATCACCGTCATGGTGGCGACGTCCACGGCCTTCGGCGCACCGCCATCCGACAAACCGACCCACTCGATCAGGCCGGGATAGAGCTCCTGCCACGCGGCCTCGAACAGCTTCTGCATGGTGAAGCTGTCCTTCGCGTCCAGAACGATAACCTTCGATCGCGGTTTTGCCGTCTTCAGATAATGAGCGATGAGGCTCGCGCGCTCGTAAGGTGCCGGCGGGCAGCGTGCGGGGTTGACCGGCACGGTGATGATAACCGCCTTGCCGTCATCTAGCGCTTCAAGCTGCCGGCGCAGCACCTCGATCTCGCCGCCGCTGGTGAAAGCCGGCGGCATCTTGGCCATAGCCGCCCGATCATATCCGTCGAGGACATCGTCCTGAAACGCGATACCGGGAGACACCACGAGGCGATCGAACGGCAGGGTCTGGCCGTCAGCGAGCGTCACGGTCCGTTTGGCATGGTCGACCCCCGTCAGGGGCGACAGCACGACATCGATACCCAGCGCCTTGACGCTATCGTAGCCGAATTGCTGGCTCCGGATGCTGGTCAGGCCACCCAGCACGGCATTGCTGTGCGGTGGCGCGGTGTAAACCGGATTGGTCTCTACCAGTGTGATAGTAACATTCGGTCTGACCTTGCGCAGAGCCCGCGCGCAATTGACGCCGCCGAACCCTCCGCCCACGATCACCACACGCGCGCTGCCCTGCGCGATCAGGGGCTTCGGAAACGCGGCAGCCGCGGCACCAGCCGCGGCTGCCTTGATCACATATCTACGGTCGACTCGGATCACGATATCTGCAGATTATGGTTCTTCAGCGGGAACGACCGATAACGGTTCCCTGTCGCCGCGAAGATCGCGTTGAGCACCGCGGGTGCCGCCACGAAAATCGTCGGTTCGCCGACACCACCCCAGAAATCGTTGGTCGGGATGATGATCGACTCGACATGCGGCATCTCGGCCATGCGGATCGAGCCATAGGTGTCGAAGTTGGTCTCGACCACAGCACCGTCCTTGATGGTGATGCCGCCGTGGAACAAGGCCGACAACCCGTACACGAACGAACCGGCGATCTGCCGCTCGATCTGCGCCGGATTGACCGCGTGCCCCGGATTGGTCGCCGCGACGATGCGGTGCATCTTGATGTTGTTGTCCTTCACCGATACTTCGGCCGCCGCCGCGACATAGCTGCCATAGCCCATATGCTGGCAGATGCCGCGGAAGATGCCGGCTGGCGCCGGCTTGTCCCAGCCGACCTTCTCCGCGACCGCATTCAGAACCGCCAGATGCTTCGGATGCTTGCTCATCATCTTGCGGCGGAAAGCGAGCGGATCCTGCCCGGCCGCATGCGCCAGTTCATCGATGAAGCATTCGAGATAGATCGCATTCTGGTTGTTGTTCACGCCGCGCCAGAACCATGGCGGAACATGCGGATTTCGCATCGAATAGTCGATCAGCACGTTCGGAATGTCATAGCCGAACTGCCCTTCCGCGCCGCCGGCATTCAGCCCTTGGAACGCGATTGGGTCGGAACCGCCTTGCATCGCCTCCGGACGCGCATAGGCAAGGATCGACTGGCCAGAGAGCCGCATATGCAGACCGACCAGGTTGTTGTCCTTGTCGAGCGCGCCGGTGAGCTTGCACTGCGTCACCGGGTGATAGACGCCGTTGGTCATGTCCTCTTCGCGGGACTTGATCATCTTGATCGGGACGCCCGGCATCTGCTTGGCGATGTTGATCGCCTCCGTGACGTATTCGCTGCGCGTGCGCCGGCCGAAGCCGGTGCCGAGCATCAGCCGATGCACCACGCACTTGTCGGCCGGCAGACCCGAGGCCGCGATGGTAGCCGCCAGCGCAGCCTCACCATTCTGCGACGAGGTCCACACCTCGCACTTCTCCGGCGTGTAGAGCACCGTGGCATTCATCGGCTCGAGGCAGACGTGGTTCTGGTACGGATAGGAGTACACTGCTTCGATCTTCTTCGCCGCACCACCGAGCGCGGCCTGGACGTCGCCTGCCTTGTTGCCGACGAACTTCGTATCGGCGGTCAGGCCCTCTTCCAGCCACTTGGCGATCGATTCAGATGAGACATTGGCATTGGGGCCCTTGTCCCATTCGATCGGAAGCGCCTCGAGTGCGGTCTTGGCCTGCCACCAGGTATCGGCAATGACCGCGACCGCCTTGTCGTCGACCTGAACGACCTTCTTGACGCCCTTCATGCCGGCGACTTTGGACGCGTCGAAGCTTTTCACCTTGCCGCCGAAGACAGGGCAATCCTTGATCGCGGCGTTCAGCATGCCCGGCATGGTGAAGTCGATCGAATACACCATCTTGCCGTCGACCTTGTCGCGCGTATCGAGCCGCTTCAGCGGCTTGCCGGCGATCTTCCAGTCTTTCGGATCTTTCAGTGCCGGCTTTTCCGGCACCGGCAGCTTGGCCGCGGCCTCGACCAGCTTGCCATAGCTGAGCTTGCGACCCGACGGACCATGCGTCACGACCGAATTGGCCGCGCTGCATTCTGCAACCGGCACCTTCCACTCATTGGCCGCCGCCTGCACCAGCATCATGCGGGCGGCCGCACCGCCCTCACGCACATATTGATGCGACTCACGGATCGCGCGGCTACCGCTGGAGTTGAAATTGCCCCAGGCGCGCTTGCGCTTCACGTTGTCCATGGGCGTCGGGTATTCGGTCGTGACCTTCGACCAGTCCGCGTCCAGTTCCTCGGCGATCAGCTGCGCCAGGCCGGTCTGCGAACCCTGCCCCATTTCGGCACGCACGACGCGGATCGCAACCGTGTCGTCGGGCTTGATCGCAACCCAGATGCCGAGTTCGTTTGGCGTCAGGTTTTCGCCAAAGCCCTGCGCCGGTCCAGCCTGGGCCAGCGCGGCGCGGCCGAACGGCAGATCGAAGCCGAGCGCCATGCCGCCGGCGGCGGCCGTTCCGATGACGAAGGCGCGGCGATTCATTTTCGGGACCATGTTCATGCGGACCTCCCTCATGCCTTCGCCGCGGCATGGATCGCCGCACGGATCTGCTGGAAGGTGCCGCACCGGCAGATATTGGTCATCTCGCGATCGATATCTTCGTCGGTCGGCTTCGGATTGTTCTTGAGCAGTTCCACCGCGGCCATGATCTGACCGGACTGGCAATAGCCGCATTGCGGCACATCGTGGTCGAGCCAGGCTTGCTGCACTTTGTGCAGCGCATCATTCTTGGCCAGGCCTTCGATCGTGGTGATGGACTTGCCTTCGGCATCTCCGACCTGAAGGCTGCAGGACCGCACCGCGCCCATGCCTTCGATCTGGACCGTACAAGCGCCGCATTGTGCGATGCCGCAACCGTATTTCGTGCCGTTCAGGCCTACATTTTCGCGGATGACCCACAACAGCGGGGTCGTTGGGTCGACATCGATATTATGCGTCTGCCCATTGATGGTCAGTCGAGGCATCAACTCCTCCAAATTTTTATGTCGCGCGGCTTACGGACACGCTGTGGCGAGTATAGCCAGTTTTGACTCGATCAAAAGAGTGATGGGGCGGGATAGAAAGTTTTTGATCGCAAGGAATAATCGAAGAATAGCCAAAACTGGATCGCGTCATCTGTCTCGCGGCGATGTCTATCCGCAGCAAAGCTTAGACCTGTTGGCACTGGCGTTCGGCGGGGCAACGCGTGACGACAATTTCACCGTCGCATTGCAGCCACAAATGCTGCAACGCGGCCGGTGTTCTGCTAACCAGCGAGCCATGCATCTCGCAGTCATCGGAAATGGTATCGTCGGTACCGCGTGCGGCGCATTCCTGCAGCGTGACGGGCGCCGGATCACCTTCATCGACCCTATCGAACCGGGCGAAGCCACCTCGTTCGGCAATGCCGGGTCGCTGTCACCATCTGCCTGCCTGCCGGTCGGCATGCCAGGGATGTGGAAGAAGGTCCCCGGCTGGCTGCTCGATCCGCTCGGGCCGCTCACCATCAAATGGTCCTATACACCCCTCGTGACTCCGTGGCTCATCCGCTTCATGCGTCACACAAGCCCGGCGGAGGTGACGCGGATTGCGACCGCTTTGCGCGGCCTGCTGGCGCCGATCTTCGAATGCTACGAACCCTTGCTGCAGCGCGCAAATGCCACCGGCCTCGTCCGCCACAGCGGCTGTCTCTACGTCTATTCGAGCAAGGACATCGCCCGCCAGTGGCAATGGGGCATGGACCTTCGCAGGAAACTCGGTGTCGAGCTGCAGGATGTGGCTCAGGACGAGTTGGAAGAACTTGAGCCGGACCTGAAGGGACGCTTCCGCTTCGGCATCCTGGCGCCGCAGAATGGTTCGACCCTCGATCCCGAGGCGCTGACCAAGGCGCTGTTCGCGCAATGCGTCAAGGACGGCGCGAGCGTGAAGCGTCAGCGCGTGACTGAACTGCAGCGCAGCCGCGATCGCCTCACCGGCATTACCCTCGAGGACGGGGAAACGGTCGATTGCGACGGCGTGGTGATCGCAGGAGGCGCATGGTCGCGCGCGCTCGCGGCGCAGCTTGGCGCGCAGATCCCGCTGGAAACACAGCGCGGCTATCATGTCACCGTGCGTAGCAACAATCTGAAGCTTCGGCACACCGTCATGGCAGTCGAGCATAACATGATGGTCAACCCGATGCGCATGGGACTGCGGCTCGCGGGCTCGGTTGAATTTGCTGGCTTAAAGGCGCCGCCGAATTACGCGCGCGCCGACGCCCTGCTCGACAGGGGTCGCGAGATGTTTCCGCATCTCGACGTAAGCGACACCAGTCAATGGATGGGCCACCGTCCCTGCCTGCCGGACAGTCTGCCAGTGATCGATCGCGTTCCCGGCCTGCAGAACGCGTGGTTCGCGTTCGGCCATGGCCATATCGGCATGTGCGGCGCACCGACCACGGGCCGCGAGATTGCCAACCTCGTCGCCGGCCGGACACCCGAAATCGATCTGACACCATTCGCTGCTGATCGTTTCGGCTCTGCCCGGTAATGCACCTGATGCCCCATCCCTTGATCTCACACGCGGACGATCCCTCACCGGGCGAGGCGTCCACAGGATGGGACATCGCGATCGATGTCGGCGGCACCTTCGTCGATATCGTTGCGCGCCCGCTTGCGGGTGGCCGCTGGCGCACAGGCAAGCATCTGCGAAGCGGCTTGGATACCGCTGACGCCATCTCGGCAGCGGTTTTGAGTTTTTTGCAGAAGGAAGAGATCGACCACAGCGACGTCGTCCACTTGCGTCACGGCACCACGATCGCCACCAACGCGCTGCTCGAATTGCGCGAGCCGCCGGTCGTGCTGATCACCACCTCCGGCTTCGCCGACGTCCTTACGCTCGGACGGCAGCACCGGCGCGATCTCCGGAAATCGTTTCCACAGCCGCCGGTCCCTCCGCATATCTGCCTAGGCGATCATCGGTTCGAACTGTCGGAGCGCGTCGACGCACACGGCAACGTGGTGACGGCACTCGACGCGTCCGCACTTGAAAACATGATCGACCGGGTCGCCGCAATCCACGGCCCGCATCAGACGCCACCGCCCGTCGCGGTGTGCCTCCTGTTCGCGCCGCTCAATCCGGTTCACGAATGCGCGGTCGCATCGGCGCTTCGCGCGCGATGGCCGGAAATTCATCTTTCGTTGTCTCACGAGGTCGATCCACGATTGCGCGAGTTCGAACGCACGCTCACCACGGTCCTCGACGCCTATGTCCGTCCCTCGGTATCGGACTATCTCCGACGCCTTGAACGATCGCTCCGCTCGCAGAGCCTGCCGGCTCCGTGGATCATGCGTTCGGTGGGCGGTCTTGCGCCATCGTCCAGTTGCGTTGCCGCTCCGTTGACACTCGCAATGTCGGGCCCCGCCGCCGCCGCAAACGCCGTCCGCGATGCAGCGGCGCGCCACTTCGCGACCACGGCCATCGGCATTGATGTCGGGGGCACCAGTACGGATATCTGTCTGATTGCAGATGGCGAAGTGCTCACATCCAGCACGCTCACACTCGGCGAACTCGATATCCGCGTTCCGTCCGCCGATATCGCTTCGGTCGCGATCGGCGGCGGCTCGATCCTCAGGATGGTGGGCGGATTGCTTCGCGTTGGGCCGCATTCGGCCGGAAGCAATCCCGGACCCGCATGTTTCGGCCGCGGCGGCACTTTACCCACGCTCACTGACGCCGCCTTGATGGCCGGGCTCCTCCCCGAACGTCTTGGCGCCGAACTCGCGCTCGATCGCAGCGCCGCGATGCTGGCATTGATGTCTGCGTTCGGAATTGATGCAGACGACGTCGCCGCGGCTGCCTTCGGCGCGGTCAAGGTGGCCGAAGCCCTGATCGCTGAAGCCGTTCGCCGCAAGGCGTTTTCGCGCGGGGTCGATCCACGAAGCGCGATGCTGGTCGCAGCCGGAGGCGGCGGCGCCCTGCACGCGGCCGAAATCGCCGACCGCATTGGATGCCGCAAAGTGATCGTGCCGCCGGCCGCGGGCGTTCTGGCGGCAACGGGACTCATGCAGGTTGGATTTTGCGAGCAGACCGAGCGGCCGGTGGAGATGCCGCTGACGAACGAGGCAGTTGTCGGCCTTGCAAAGCTGGCAGCGGACAATTGCGCAGAATTGCTCAAGACGGTGACGGCATGGTCCCACAGCACGAGCTGCGTAACGGTCCGGCACGAACTGGAGATCAGCTATCACGGCCAGGGCCATTCACTCGCAATTCCGTTCGCGCCGGATACGGACGATGCGGCGGCGCTGGCGGCACGCTTCGATGCTCTGCATGAGCGTGTGCGCGGCCATGCCTTCGAGACCAGACGGCGC
Source organism: Pseudorhodoplanes sp. (assembly GCF_059499825.1). Taxonomy (NCBI): domain Bacteria; kingdom Pseudomonadati; phylum Pseudomonadota; class Alphaproteobacteria; order Hyphomicrobiales; genus Pseudorhodoplanes; species Pseudorhodoplanes sp. Next base: position 152,520 of record NZ_JCABZI010000013.1, on the reverse strand, counting down.
ATTCTGGCGTTGCGCAGCATCGCAACATCCGCCGTCAACGACCCCGCGACGACGATACGTGCCGACCATGCCGGGATCCCGGCCGATCCCATGCCGCACCGGATTGTCGCGACGGAGCCGCCATTACGCTGCCCGGTCTTTTCCCGCGCCTTCCTCTCGGCCGCCACACTCCTCAACGGTCCGGCCCTGATCGACGCCGTCGACACCACGATCTGGCTGCCACCGGGATGGCGCTGCGAGGTGGCGCCGGACGGAACTCTGCGGCTCACGGCGGGGGGACAGGCATGACCGCCGCACGTGAATCGCTGCGCGAGGCCGCGGCGCACGAAATCTTCCGTATAGCGCTGGAGGGCCTGGCCGATCGCATGCAGGATTCGCTGTTGCGCGCGGCCTGCTCTGTGGTGGCCCGCGAGGGCATGGACTGCGCGGCGGCCTTGTTCCTGCCGGACGGTCGCGTGCTGGCGCAGGCGAGTTCGCTGCCGTTGCTGCTGGGCGGCATGATCCCGGCGGTGCGCGGCATTCTCGATCGTTTTCCAGCAACGTCGATGCAGGACGGCGACGGATACCTGCAGAATGATCCGTGGTCCGGCGGCACCCATCTGCCCGACATTATTATCGTGCGCCCGGTGCGCGCCGATGGCCGGACCGTGGCGCTGGCGGCGACCATCCTGCATCATCAGGATGTCGGCGGGCTGGCCGCTGGATCGGTGCCGCCCGACGCCCGCGACATCTTCCAGGAAGGCTTGCGGATCCCGCCGGTGCAATGGCGCCGCGCCGGCACGGAAGATGCTGGAATCGCAGCCATTCTGGCTGCCAACAGCCGCGCCCCAGACCTGCTGAACGGCGACCTTGGAGCGCAATGGGCCGCGGTGTCGCTGGGCGCGCGCGAGGTCGGCGAGCTGGTTCTATCGATGGGCATACCGGCATTCGAGCGGGCGCGCGACGCGCTGATCGACCATGCCCGCCAGATGACGCAAGATGCGCTCGGCGGCCTGCATGACGGCGTCGCGATCGCCGAGGATGCACTCGACGGCGACGGCCTGAGCGACACGCCCGTCCCGCTGCGCGTGACCTTGCGCAAGAGCGGCGGCGCCCTAAAGCCCCATCTGGAGATCGATTTCGAAGGCTCCGCGCCGCAAACCCAGGGCCCGGTCAATGCCGCGCCGTCCGGGCTGCTCGCCGCCACCTTCGCGGTGCTGCGGCATCTGGCGCCGGACGCGCCGGCCAATCACGGCATGCTGGCGCCGGTCACGCTGAAACTGCCCGACGGCAGCGTGGTCAATCCGCGCTTCCCCGCCGCGGTCAATGCACGCACAGCGACTGTGAAACTCGCCTGCAACGCCATGCTCTCTGCGCTCTCACGGCTGGGCGAACCGGAAGACGCCGTGGCCTCCAATGGCGGCGTGGCCGTGGTGCTCTCCGCCGGCGGCCAGGACGATGCCGGCCGCAACTGGTTCTTCACCGAAATCATCGCCAGCGGCTCCGGCGGCGGACCGGCGGGACCGGGCGTCGCCGGCATCTCCACCGATGTCAGCAATGCGCGCAATGTGCCGGTGGAAATGCTGGAGATCGCTGCGCCAATCCGGGTCGAGACCACGATGCGACGGCGCGGATCGGGCGGCGCGGGCCTGCATCAAGGCGGCGATGGCGTGCGTCGCGTCTACCGGCTGCTGGAAGGCTCTGCGACGGTGTCCTATCGCGGCGAGCGGCATCATCGCGGCGCCTCCGGCGCCCAGGGCGGCGGCGATGGCGCGCCGTCCGCAGCCTTCATCGAGCGTCATAATGGCACTGTCGAAACGCTTGCCTCCAAGGCCCGCTTTGTCTGGAATGCCGGCGACCGGCTCATCATCGAAACGGCGGGCGGCGGCGGTTGGCGCGCTATCTCATCGCCCACCGCGCCCTCGCCCATCCCGAACCAGGAGTAAGACACATGCTGACCCGTCGCGACGCATTGGGAGCCGGTTTGATCGGCTTGGCGCTGGCGATCTCAGGACCCGCGCAGGCGCAATCCTGGCCGTCGCAGAATATCCGGCTGGTGGTGCCTTTCCCGCCGGGGGGGAGCACCGACGTACTGGCGCGCCGGCTGGCAGAAGGGCTGCGCGAACGCCTCGGCCAGACCGTGATCGTGGAGAATCGCGGCGGCGCCGGCGGCACCATCGGCTCGGAATTCGTCGCGAAATCGGCCCCCGACGGCTACACCCTGCTGATGGGAGTCACCGGATCGCACGGCGTCGCGCCGAGCCTCTATCCCAATCTCGGCTACCAGCCGCTGCGCGACTTCGCGCCGATCTCGCTGCTCGTGTCGGCGCCGCTGGTGCTGGTGGTGAACCCCGAGGTCCCGGCCAGGACGCTGCAGGACTTCATCGCGCTGGCCAAGAAGGAGCCGGACACGCTGACCTACGGCACGCCCGGCAACGGCACCTCGATGCATCTCACCGGCGTGACCTTCGACCTGCAGGCCGGCACCAAGCTCATCCATGTGCCCTATAAGGGATCCGCCGGCGCGCTGACCGACCTGTTGAGCGGGCAGATCAAGAGCATGTTCGGCGACCTTCTGGTTGTTCTGCCGCAGATCCGCGCCGGCAAGATCAACGCGCTCGCCGTCACCTCGAAGGATCGCAACCCGCTACTGCCGGACGTGCCCACCATGGCCGAAGCCGGACTGCCGGGCTTCGAGGTGCTGTCCTGGCAGGGCCTGTTCGCACCCGCCGGCACGCCGCCGGCAGTGGTCGAGCGTCTGAGCAAGGAGGTGCGCGCGGTGATGGAAAGCAAGGACGTGAAGGACTTCTTCGCCGCGCAGGGCTTCCTGGTCGGCGCCACCACGCCGGCCGAATTCACCGCCTTTGTCGGCTCCGAGGTCAAGCGCTGGGGCGAAATCGTCAAGGCCGGCAACGTCAAGCCGAACTAGGCATCACTCGCAGCCCGCGTCGAACCCCGGCGCGGGCCGTTGAGGTTAGCGGACATGTCCCGGACCGGCCGCGATGACCGGCCGATCATTTTGATCGCGACTTGCTCCGGCGCTTTCCGGCCCGAGCATCTGCGATGGTCTGCAATGGTCTGGGATGACGTGTGCGCGGCCCGGACGGCCAGACGGCGACTGCCGCGTTGCAGCGACATCGACACGATTGTTCCAGATTTTTGGAAAGTGCCTTCAGAGCTCGGCGCGGCCCGAGCCTGCTGGATACCTCGGCCTAATTGCCCTACCGTCGCCTGTTAGATGAAGCTTTCCGCTCTACACATTCAGGGTTGCAACGCCGACCTCAGGTCTGATTGAATGCCGGATAAAGTGAATCGGGCTAGCCCCTCAAGTGCGAGTCCAATCAACACGTAATAGCCCACCGACGCGAAGATAAAAAACCACTCTTCGGATTGAGACAGGGTTCGCCCTGCATCAAGCGAAGCCCAGACTAGCAAAATCCAATTCACCACAGCGCCCGCAGCGGTGAACCAAAGGAATGGCCAAAGTAATTTCTCCAACTTTTCTGTCTCGTTGTGCAGACGCAGTTTCAGCGAAGAGTAGGTGAAAACTTTCTCTCGCGCTGCAGTAGTAGCGACACCTTGCGAGGCACTAAGCGCGCCATCGATCTGCTTGCGCATATTATGTACGCGCATGTCTACGGGTATTCGAAACACAGAGAGGCCGGCTCCGATTCCGAAACCCAACTGCAGAAGACTAGAGAATTCACCGAGTGTAGCCACTACCGCCCCCTGAAAGTATGACCTTAAAGCATCTGAAAACCCTTCGCGAACAACGACACTTCCTTCTTCAGGACGTGGCTGAAAAAGCGATTATTGCACCTTCGAGGTTGAAAGCAATCGAGGAAGGCGATCGCGAGCCATCGTACATTCAAATTGAAAAACTAGCGGCCGTTCTCGGAGTTACTCCTTACGTTCTCGCATCAGACACACTTCCTAATCTCCAGCAATCATTGCCGGACTATCGGAAAGCAGAGCCCACGCCCGCTCATCTGAGTCCTGCTGGCGCGCGCAGGGTATGGCAGGCCGAGGCGGTTTCCGATTTTGCGGCGCAGATGGTTTCCACGTTCGGATACCAGCGCCCAAAATGGGCGGACGATGTCCCGAAGGGAGCGGTTGATAGAAAGCTTGCTGTTGCGCTGCGCAGCTATTTCGACAATTGGTGCGCCTCGCGCATAGATGCATTCGAATTGCTTGGGCCAGATGAACATAAAACCCTCCAGTGTTTTCGCATATTTTTGGAGGTGCAAGGTCTCGCGGTAAGCATAAATGATGCGCCCGCAAAGGATTATCTGGGTTTCTACACGAACAGCGACACCAGCGTACCCATCGCGTTTATCAATCGGAATATTCTTTCTAAGAAAGCTCAACTATTTACGGCGGTGCACGAATTTGCGCATCACCTACTCAAAGCAGACGGCATCTCAAATCCTTTTCAAGTGCGCAACGCAGTCGAGCGAACTTGTAATCAGTTCGCAGCCGAATTCCTCGCTCCGACTGAGGCGTTTAATGACTTGATTGAAAGAAAAATTACAGCCGGCATTCGCAGTGACGTTTTTGCACTTGTGGCTGCGGCGTCCTCTATTTCGTTGCTGAGCAAACATGCTGCGGCCATCCGCCTAGTCGAATGCGGTTACCTGACCCAGGCGCAACTTGTTGCTTGGGAAAACGTCTTTAGTAGAAATGCGCGAGAGGAAAAAGATAACGAGGAGAGCGCGGAATTTGGACAGGTGCATGCAAAGCGATTATCTGAAATTGGATATCTACCGACCTATTTAGCTTTGCAGGCCTTTAATGTCGGCGCCATCGACAGCATCGACGTGCGCGATGCAATTTCGCTTCCCGAAAGCCTTCAAGACAGGGCGTTTGCTCTAGTCGAGAGAAGATTTAAGATTGCAGGCGACCGATGAGTTTGCCTGAAGTCGATGGCTGGATAATTGACTTCCGAACCGTGCGCGCGATTTTCGAGTCCGGCAGCAACCAGCGCATCGATCATTGCGTCCAAGGCTGCAAGACCGGAAAGCTGTTCGCGTGCCATGAAGACAGGGATGATATTAAATCACACCCTGCGTTGAAGGCAGTTTTTTTCGATGATCAGATGTGCATCTGCGTTCCCGACGCAGACGTTTTGGCGAGAGCTTGCACTATAGCAAGCTCTGATGTGGCCGCGAAGCGTATGAAAGGGAATGAGGCCGCGGTATTCATTGCGGCGACAGCTGCCTCAAAAAATCTTGGCGTGATATCGGATCACACATCCTTCATTTTTTCCACGGTGAGCGATATTTGCATCTCTATTGGTGTGCCGGTGATGACTGCCGATCAGTATTTTGCGGCTTTGTGAACTCGGTCGCTCCCCATAACAGCGCACCCCCACCACACCCGATCGTGACTATCGCACTGCAATAACTGCCGCTAAGGCTTTGCCGCCCGCGCATCGGCGGGCGAAGAACCGGGCCCCGGCTCGATCCTTGCAAGTTCACCGAACCAATTCAGGCTCCGTCCTGTCGGCGTGACCGCGACGGGGTGCAAACGTACCTTTGACCGGTCTCAAAAACTTCAATGCCGCTTGGCATAAGACTTTCAGGATGCGTGCCCGATCATGACCGACACTCCCGCCACCAACACTCCCGCAGACAACGCCCCCGGCGCGCCGCGCCCGGCCCGCGAAGAGGTGCTGGTCGATCTCGCGCTGCAGGGCGGCGGCTCGCACGGCGCCTTCGCCTGGGGCGTGCTCGACCGGCTGCTGGAAGAGCCATGGCTGAAGATCGAAGGCGTGTCGGGCACATCGGCCGGTGCGATGAACGCCGCCTTGCTGGCCGATGGCTTTGCCGCCGGCGGCGCGGAGGGCGCGCGCAAGGCGCTCGACAATTACTGGCGCAAGGTGTCCGAGGCCGCACGCTTCAGCCCGTTCCAGCGCGGGCCGGTGGACCGGTTGCTGGGCCGCTGGTCGCTCGATCATTCGCCGCTGTTCGTGTTCATGGACATGATGTCGCGACTGTATTCGCCCTATGACCTGAACCCGAGCGGCTTCAACGCGCTGGCGCCGATCCTGGCGGAGCAGATCGATTTCGAGCGGCTGCGCAACTCGCCGATCAAGGTCTTCATCACCGCCACCAATGTGCGCACCGGACGTCCGCGCATCTTCCGCAACGCCGACATCACGCCGGAGGTACTGATGGCGTCGGCCTGCCTGCCGACGCTGTTCCAGGCGGTGGAGATCGACGGCGAGGCCTATTGGGACGGCGGCTATTCCGGCAATCCGACGATGGCGCCGCTGGTCAACGAACTCGTCTCCGACGACACCATCCTGATCCCGATCAATCCGGTGGAGCGGCCGGGCACGCCGAAGACCGCGCATGACATTCTCAACCGCCTCAACGAAGTCTCGTTCAACGCGGTACTGATCAAGGAATTGAAGATGATGGCGCTGTTGCGCCGGGTCGCCAATATCGACACCGGCGAAGGCGCGGCCTGGGGCCGGATGCGCATGCACATGGTCCGCAACCGGATCATGGACAAGCTCGGCGCATCGTCCAAGCTGAATGCCGAATGGGAATTCGTCAGCATGCTGCGCGAAGAGGGCCGCATCGCCGGCGAGGAATTCCTGGCCGCGCATGCGGACGATATCGGCAAGACGTCGACGCTCGACATCGACCGGTTGCTGACGGAGATGCAGTAAGTGGGGACGCGCTAGGTTATGGGTCTTCTTGGCATTCTGGTCGGCCTCGCGGGCCTGATCTTCTTCGCCTATCGCGGATCGAGCATCCTCATCCTCGCGCCAATCGCCGGCCTGATCGCGGCGGCCTTCGCCGGCTATCCGCTGCTGGCGAGCTGGACGCAGACCTTCATGTCCAATGCTGCCGATTTCATCGCGCAGTTCTTCCCGCTGTTTCTCCTAGGCGCATTGTTCGGCAAGCTGATGGAGGATTCCGGCTCGGTCACCTCGATCGCGAACTACATGGTGACCAAGCTCGGCGCGCAGCGCGCGATCCTCGCGGTGGTGCTGGCCGGCGCCATCGTCACCTATGGCGGCGTCAGCCTGTTCGTGGCGTTTTTCGTGATCGCGCCGATGGGCATGGCGCTGTTCAGCCAGGCCGGCGTGCCGCGCCGGCTGATGCCGGCCGCGATCGCGCTCGGCACCTCGACCTTCACCATGTCGGCGATGCCGGGCACGCCGGCGATCCAGAACGCGATCCCGATGCCGTTCTTCGGCACCACGCCGTTCGCCGCGCCGGGCTTAGGGATTCTCGCGTCGCTGATCATGCTCGGCTTCGGCCTGTGGTGGCTGCAGCGCGCGGAAGCAAAAGCGCGCGCCGCCGGAGAGGGCTTCGGCCCGATCGCCAGCGACACAGCCGACAAGGCAGCGGACGATCCGCTGATCCGCGAGCGCGCCTCGACCGCGCGCGAGTTCGATCCGGCCGAAGTCCATCGCAGCACCGAAGCGCCGAGCGGACCGCCCATTGGTCTCGCGGTCCTGCCGCTGATCGTGGTGATCGTGGTCAATCTCGCGATGTCGTTCTTCATCCTGCCGCGGATGAACGTCGCATTCCTCGCCGAACCGCAATGGGGCGCGACCACCATGTCCGCGGTCGGCGGCCTGTGGTCGGTGATGGTGGCGTTGCTGGCCGCCATCGTCACCGTGATCGCGATCAATTTCCGCAGCGTGCCGGCGCTGCGAGCGACAATGACCGCGGGCGCCAACGCCTCGGTGCTGCCGATCGTCTCGGTCGCGAGCCTGGTCGGCTTCGGCGCGGTGGTGGCGTCGCTGCCGGCCTTTGCATTGGTGCGCGACTGGGTGTTGTCGATCGACGGCGGCCCGCTGGTGTCGCTGGCGGTCGCAACCAATATTCTCGCCGCGCTGACCGGCTCGGCGTCGGGCGGCCTGACGATTGCGCTCGACGCGCTCGGGCCGAGCTACATGAAGCTTGCCGCCGAGACCGGCCTCAACCCGGAGCTGATGCACCGCGTCGCCGTGATCGGCGCCGGTACGCTCGATTCGCTGCCGCATAACGGCGCGGTGGTGACGCTGCTCGCGGTCTGCGGCTGCACCCACCGCGAGAGCTATCTGGATATCGTGATGGCCGCCGTGGTCGGCGCGCTGATCGCGCTCGCCGCGGTCATCGTGATGGGGACGCTGTTCGGCTCGTTCTGATGCGGCGCGATCCGCGTCGCATCAGAATATTGTCGGCTCCGACGCCTCAGGCGCTCTAGGTCTTCCGCACCGCCTCATCCGGCTCCGGGATTTCGCCCGGCTGATAGCCCGGCAATGAGCCGGCCGGAATGATGGCGATGAAAGCGAGCGCCGCCATCAGCAGCAGCCCGAATTTCAGCGCGCGCAATCGCGACTCGGTATTGACCCGCACCGCTTCCGCCACCTGTGCCGGTGATGCGGAGGTTTTCGACAGTGTCTCCTGCAGCCGGTCGTTGCTGACGAAGTTGATGCTGTCGAGATTGACCTGTGCCTGCAATTCCGGCGTCAGCTTCGGCGCGGCATTGATCGCCGCCAGCATGATGGCGCTCAAGAGACCGACCAGCAGCGCGCCGGCCACCGCGGTGCCGACCGCCGCCGCCAGGTTGTTGGTGGTGCCGCGCAGCGAGCCGACGTCGCCCGCAAGCTCCTTCGGCGACGCCGTCACCAGCACGTTGAACAACAGCGTCACCAGCGCGCCCTGCCCGATCCCGAACAGCACCAGGCCGATCAGCACCGGGCCGGCGCTCCAGTCGTTGCGCACCACATAGGCGAGCCACAGGAGCGCCGCGGTGCACAGGATGAAGCCGTAGCGGCCGATCTGGCGCGGGGTGAAGCGGTCATAGAACCGCACGATCAGCATCGCGGCGAAGAACACCGTCAGGTTGAACGGCATCATCGCGATCGCGGTCGCGATCGGCGAGCGGCCCTGCACGATCTGGATATAGAGCGGCACCGAGAAGTTCAGCATCGCCTCGAGCGCGACCACCGCGAACATGCAATAGACCGCGGCCCGCTCCTTCGGCGAATCCAGCACCTCCAGCGCCAGCAGCGGCGTCTTGCCGGCCTGCTGCACGCGATGCGTCCATCGCAGGAACACATAGCCCAGCATGACGCCGACCAGGATGAAGATCGGCGCCGGCGACGCGCCAGCGATGTTGAACGGCGCGCCGGGCGTCGCCAGCGTCAGGCCCCAGCGGTTCAGGTTGTTGAAGCCGAAGCTGATCAGCACGATCGCCGCCGCGGCCAGCACGACGCCGATGAAATCGATCTGCACCTCGGGGCGGCCTTTGTCCGGCTTGAGCCGGAAGCTCAGGAGGAAAACGATGGCCGACACCACGATCAGGATGCCGAAGGCCGGACGCCAGCCGATATAGGTGCCGAGGACGCCGCCGATCACGAAGGCCAGCACGCCGGCAGCGGCGCGGGCCGAGCCCAGCGCGCCCAGCGCGGTGGCCTGCTGCTTGCCCTTGTAGTTCTCGGCGATCAGCGCCACCAGCGACGGCACGATCACGGCACCCGCCGCTCCGCTCAGCGCTTGCGCGGTGATCATCATGTTCGCAGTCGGGCTGAAGGTCATCAGCACCTGCGCGCCGCCGAACACGATGACGGCCACCCGGAAGACATTGATTGCGCCGTAGCGCTGGGTGAGCTTGGCGCCGAGCATGACGAAACCGGCGACCAGCATCGAATAGGCGACGATCCCGGTCGCGACCGTCGTGGGCGGCACGTTGAAGCTCTGGACCATGCCGCCCATCGCCACCGGCAGCGAGGCGACGTTGAAGGACATGATCATCTGCCCGAGTGCGATGGCGATCATCGGCACCCAGGATTCCTGAACCTCCGACTGCGGTGCGGTTGCCGTTACGGTCGTCATGATGCGCCCCTCCCCGAAGGCTCGATCTTTTGCAGATGCTGTGCCGAAACGCGGTCGGCCGGCCGTCAGACTTCAGGCTTTGAAACGAACAGATCCATGCCCAGGCGCTGCGACAGATATTTCGCGACCAGTTGCCCCTTGACGCTGTTGCCCGCCTTGTCGAGCGGCGGCGCGAAGGTGCCAAGTCCGCCCTTGCCGGGCGATACGGTGACGATGCCGCCGCCGATTCCGCTCTTGCCCGGCAGGCCGATGTCGTAGAGCCAGTCGCCCGATGTTTCGTAAAGGCCCGCGGTGGTCATGACCGCCAGCGCGTAATGACACACCGACGGATCGACCACGCGCTCCTTGGTGACCGGATTGACGCCGCCATCGGCCAGCGTCGCGCCCATCACCGCAAGATCCCTGGCGCTCACATTCAGGGAGCATTGCCGGGTGTAGAGGTCCACCGCTTCCATCGGCTCGCAATAGATGCTGTTCACGCTGAGCAGGAATTGCGCGATGCTGCGGTTACGAAAATTGGTCTCCCGCGCGGAGGCCAGGACCTCGTCGTTCATCGGCAGTTTGCGGCCGGCGAATTTCGACAGGCCATCGTGGATGAAGGCCCATTTCTCCTCCACAGTCCGGCCCGGGACGAGACTCGTGGTGGCGATGGCGCCGGCATTGACCATCGGATTGGTGCGCCCGTCCGGCATGCGCTCGATGCCGGCGACCGAGTTGAAGGCATAGCCGGTGGCGTTGGCGCCGAGCTTCGCACGCGCCTCTTCCGCCCCGATCTGCTGACAGACCAGCGCGAAGATGAACGGCTTCGACACGCTCATGATGGAAAATTCGTGGTCGGTGGCGCCGGCGGCATAGACATTGCCACGCACGCCAACCACGCAGATGCCGAACAGATCGCGCGGCACGCGAGCGAGCGCCGGATAAACCTGGGAATTCTCACCCTCGTCGTTCGACTTGAAGCGCTCATGGGCGCTCTGCACAAGCTTTTGGACCTGCTCCGGCGACGGCAGATGACCGGTCGAGACATATCCGGCCTCCTCGTCGAGGCGCGCATCCATAACCGTATCCTCCGCAATGGCTTATTCTGAAAGCAATTCAAAAAAGACAGTCGAGGGCATCTGACATCAGGGGGCACGCTGCGTCAACGCAGTAACAGACTGGTGCATTGCAACACCCATGCCCTCGCGATATGCCAAACCGTGTTTTGACGGCGCGCCACGGTGTTCGATGATGTGTCATCGCTTCCGTGTATGGAGTGCATCAAAGTCGTGCAGGCGACCCAAGCCTGAAAGCCTGTTCACAAGCGGCGCATGACATGCGACAGGGACGTCCTCTGGTACAATTCTGCCACGACATCATTGCGTAATCGCAATGGCGTCATGCTGCTGCAACGGCAGTATTGGCGCTGTTGCAGTTTCCTGCCACGGTAGCTCGCAAAACAGATGCGAATTGCAGCCGGCCGATCTCGAGGGACTGATGAATTTGCGAACAACCGCCCGCCATCCGCTGCGAAGGGCCGCCACCGGCTCGCTGCTGATCGTTCTCCTTCCCGCCTTGCTCATCGGCTGCTCGCGCGAAGAGGAAAAGGCCGAGCCTGACATCCGGCCGGTGCGCGCGCTCAAGGTGGAGCGCCGCGACACCGGCGTGCCGGTGACACTGACCGGCCGTATCGCGGCCGAGGACGAGGTCTCGCTCGCTTTCCGCATTTCCGGCCGCATGATCAAGATGGACGTCAATGTCGGCGACCGGCTGACGCCGGGACAGGTGGTCGCGCAGCTCGATTCGGTGAACGAACAGAACGCCTTGCGCACCGCCCGGGCCAATCTCACCGCCGCCGAGGGCCAGCTGACCCAGGCGCGCAATCACTTCGAGCGGCAGGACACGTTGCTGAAGCAGGGCTGGACCACGCGGGTCATTCACGAACAGGCCACGCAGGCGCTGCAGACCGCGGAATCCCAGGTCGAGGCCGCCGAGGCGCAGCTCAAGACCGCGCAGGACCTGGTCGGCTTCACCGAATTGAAGGCCGATGCGCCCGGCGTGGTGACCGCCATCGGCCCGCGCGCCGGCGAAGTGGTGCAGATCGGCCAGATGATTGCACGGGTCGCGCGCCAGGATGGCCGCGACGCCGTGTTCGACGTGCCCGCGCAACTGATCCGGGCGGCGCCGAGCGATCCGCTGATTACGGTGTCGCTGAGCGACGACCCCAAGGTGACGGCCGAAGGCCGCGTGCGCGAGGTCGCGCCCCAGGCCAATCCGGTGACCCGCACCTTCGAGGTCAAGGTCGGCCTGACCAATCCGCCGGAGGCGATGCGACTCGGCGCGACCGTCGTCGGACGCATGGAATTGGCGGCGGTGTCGGTGTTCGAGATTCCGGCCAGCGCGCTGACGCGCTCGAATGATCAGGCCGCGGTCTGGATCGTCGATCCGAAGAAGAACACGGTGGCGATGCGCAATGTCGATGTGGTGCGCTTCGACCAGAACCAGGTGTCGGTCGGATACGGGCTGGAGAATGGCGACATCATCGTGACCGCCGGCGTGCAGGCGCTGCATCCGGGTCAACAGGTCCGCCTGCTCGGAATGAACCCGAGAAACAATCCATGAGCTTCAATCTGTCGGAATGGGCGCTCAAGAACCGCTCGATCACCATCTATCTGATGATCATCGCGGTGCTGGCGGGCGTCGGCTCGTATTTCAAGCTCGGCCGCGCGGAAGACCCGACCTTCATCATCAAGACCATGGTGGTGTCCGCGGCATGGCCGGGCGCCACCGTCGAAGAGACGCTGAAGCAGGTCACGGAGCGGCTCGAGCGCAAGCTGCAGGAGACTCCGCATCTCGATTTCCTGCGCAGTTTCACCCGCGCCGGCGTCACCACCATCTTCGTCAATCTCAAAGGGTCGACGACAGCGCAGCAGGTGCCTGACGTCTGGTACGATGTCCGCAAAAGCATCGGCGACATCCGGCACACGCTTCCGGCCGGGGTGATCGGCCCGGCCTTCAACGACGATTTCGGCGACACCTTCGGCATCATCTACGGCTTTACCGCGGACGGCTTCACCCAGCGCGAGTTGCGTGACTATGTCGAGACCATCAGGTCCGAGCTGCTGCATGTCGCGGATGTCTCCAAGATCGAAATCCTCGGCGCGCAGGACGAACGCATCTTCGTCGAATTCTCTACCAAGGACCTCGCCAATCTTGGGCTGGAGCGAGCGCAACTGATCGCGGCGCTGCAGGCGCAGAACGTGGTGCAGCCGGCCGGCGCCGTGCAGACCGCCGCCGAGACCCTGCAGATTCGCGTGTCCGGTGCCTTCCAGTCCGAAGAGGACGTGCGCAACATCAATTTCGTTGTCGGCGGCCGGGTGTTGCGGCTGGCCGACATCGCCAATGTGCGGCGCGGCTATGCCGATCCGCCGCAGCCGATGTTCCGCGTCAATGGCACGCCCGCCATCGGGCTTGCGATCGCGATGCGCGACGGCGGCGACATCCTCGCGCTGGGCAAGAACCTGACTAATACGATGACGCGCCTTAGCGCCAACCTGCCGATCGGCGTCGAGCCGAAGCTGGTCGCCGATCAGGCCGTCACGGTGGAGAGCGCGATCTCCGAATTCATGACGTCGCTGTGGCAGGCGGTCGGCATCATTCTGTTCGTCAGCTTCATCAGCCTCGGCCTGCGGCCGGGGCTCGTGATCGCGACCGCGATTCCGCTGACGCTGGCGGTCGTGTTCTCGGTGATGGAGATCGTCAATATCGACATGCAGCGGATTTCGCTTGGCGCGCTGATCATCGCGCTGGCGCTCATGGTCGACGACGCCATGACCACGACCGACGCCATGCTGACGCGGCTCGCAGCGGGCGACAGCAAGGAGGAGGCCGCGACATTCGCATTCCGGACCTACGCCTTCGCGATGCTGGCCGGCACGCTGGTGACGATTGCTGGCTTCGTTCCGGTCGGCTTCGCCGCCAGTTCGGCCGGCGAATATACATTCTCGCTGTTCGCCGTGGTCGCCATCGCGCTCGTGGTGTCGTGGTTCGTCGCGGTCCTGTTCGCGCCATTGCTCGGGCTGGCGATTCTGTCCACGCCGAAGAAGGAAACGAGCTCCGAACCGGGCTTCGTATTCCGGACCTATCGCGCTTTCCTGACCGGCGCGATCCGCGCGCGATACCTGACGATCGCACTCACGATCGGCATGTTCGTCGCGTCCTTCCTCGCGATGCCGCTGATCCCGCGGCAATTCTTCCCGTCGTCCGACCGGCCGGAGCTTCTGGTCGATCTCAGCCTGCCGCAGAATGCCTCGATCTATGCCAGCGAGGAGATTGCCAAGCGCTTCGACGCCGCACTGAAGGATGATCCGGATCTCGACCGCTGGAGCACCTATGTCGGGCGCGGCGCCATCCGCTTCTATCTGCCGCTGAACGTGCAACTGCCGAACAATTTCTTCTCCCAGGCGGTGCTGGTGGCGAAGGATGTGCCGGCGCGTGAACGCCTGAAGGTCAAGCTGGAAAAGCTGCTGGCCGAGGAATTCCCGAGCGTGGTGGCGCGGGTCTATCCGCTCGAACTCGGGCCGCCAGTCGGCTGGCCGGTCCAGTATCGCATCAGTGGCGCCGATATCTCCAAGGTGCGGGAATTCTCGCTGCAGCTCGGCGAGCTGATCGCGAAGAACCCGCAAGCCATCAACATCAACTACGAGTGGATGGAGCCGGCGCGCCAGCTTCGCATCCGCATCGATCAGGATGAGGCGCGATCGCTTGGCCTGAGTTCGCAGGCGCTGGCGAATATACTCAACACGGTGATTTCGGGCGTTACGATCACCCAGGTGCGTGACGACATCTATCTTGTGGATGTGGTGGTGCGCGCCACGCAGGATCAGCGGGTCTCGATCGACACGCTGCGCACGACGGCTGTCCCGCTACCGGGCGGACGCACGGTGCCGCTCAGCCAGTTCGCCACCTTCGAATACGGCCAGGAATATCCGCTGGTCTGGCGGCGCGACCGGCTGCCGACGCTCACCGTGCATGCCGACCTCCGGCCGGGCGTGTTGCCGGATACTGTCGTGTCCGCGCTTGCGCCGGAGATTACGGCCTTCTCGAAATCGCTGCCGGCCGGCTATCAGCTCGCGGTCGGCGGCACCGTCGAGGAAAGCGCGAAATCGCAGGCTTCGGTGCTCGCGGTGATCCCGGCCATGCTGCTGATCATGCTGACGGTGCTGATCTTCCAGCTCCGCAGCTTCCAGAAGCTGGTCATCGTGCTGAGCGTGGCGCCGCTCGGACTGATCGGCGTGGTGCTGGCGCTGCTGACGTTCAACCGGCCGCTCGGCTTTGTCGCCATTCTTGGCGTGCTCGCTTTGCTCGGGATGATCACCAAGAATGCGGTGATCCTGCTCGGTCAGATCGATGCCGAACGCGAAGCCGGCAAGGACATCATGAGCGCCGTGATCGACGCCTCCAGTGCGCGCTTCCGGCCGATCATGCTGACCGCGATCTCCACCGTGCTCGGCATGATCCCGATTGCGCCGACGGTGTTCTGGGGACCGATGGCCTTCGCGATCATGGGCGGGCTGCTGGTCGCGACCATCCTCACCCTCATCTTCCTGCCGACGCTTTACGTGACCTGGTTCAGCCTGACCGAAAAGCGCCGCGACCAGCCGGCGGCGAAGCCGGCATGATTGGACTTGTCATGCGACCTGTGACTGCAATTCTCGCCATGCTCGGCCTTGTCTCGGCACTAACCGTGAGCGCGCCTGTGACCGGCCACGCCGCATCGGTGACAAGCGGCGCGGAGATCTCCGCCCAGCGCAGATCCTCGCAGCGCCATGTCGTGCCGCGATCGGTCGGGCGGCGGCAGGCCGATCGGCAAAGCGCGCAAGCGATGGCGCCGCGGGTTTATGTGCCGGGCCACTTCGCGTGGGACCGCCGGCGCGGCCAGTATTCCTGGGTCGCCGGCCGTTGGGAGCGATACGATCCGAAGCACGCGTTCGTCGGCACCGGCCTCGTCTATCGCAATGGGCAATGGACCTTCGGCCCGGCGCGCTGAGACGTGGCTGAAGTCTTGCGCTGACGCGTTTTCTTAACGCGAACCGGCAACCACTTCGCTGGAAAACGCCCTAGCGCGCGGTGACCTGGCGGATTCGCGCCATCACGATATCCTGCAGCCGCCGAGACTGATCGATATTGCGGTGGTTCAGCCCCGGGCTGCTGGTCAAATTCAGGTTGACCTTTTGCTTCGTGCGCGACGCCGCATAAGATGCGCGGCGGCCGACGCCGTTATTCTGATAGAAATTGACGAAGTAGCGGACATTGTTGGGCACGGTGAAGCTGTTGGTCGGATCGAAGGTCGCGAGATAGGCGACCGGGATGCCTTTGCCGTTCAGCCTGCGCGCGATCCGGTAAGCGTTGTTGGCACCCAGCGAATGCCCGATCAGGATGATCGGCGCGGTGCGGCCGGCCCGGTAATTCTGCGCGATCGTATCCGCGGCATTCTGCCATCCGCGATGATTGATCAGGACCGGGCTGAAGCCATCGGCGGTCAGCTTCGCCGCCAGCTCATCCATCCCGCGCGAGAACACATTGGCCAGGCCGCGCAGCAGGTAGATCTGTGCGTCGGTATTGAGATTGTTGCGGGTGTTACGCGTGGCCTGCGCCGGCACGACGTCGCGCGGCAGGATCGGCGCGCCCTGAACCGGAGCGATTGCGGATTGTGCCGACGCGCCAGCCGGCACGAGGGCACATACAAAGGCAGCCAGCGCTGCATGGCAGATCGCACGCCTCACACTCATCGCCAACAATCCCTGCAGATCCCTCACGCACGTCTCGCTGCAGCATCTCGCCGCAGCCGGTTTTGTGAATGAAAATCAGCCCTGCCACAACCCGAAAGATGCCGCCATGCGGTTGCGCCAGCGGCGTCGGCGAGCAATCACAATATTGATTTTGACCCCTGCGGCACCTAATGTCAGCGTGTGGTCAACGCGTTGCGGAATGGGGGAGTCGCTGACTCATGACGTCAGGCCATTCCGGATCGAAAATGCCCCGCGGCTTTTTATGGCTGTGGCTGCTGCTGACCGTCATCTGGTTCGCCGCCAATTCGTCGCTCGCCATTGAATCGATCCTCAGCGGTGCCGTCATTTCCGGCGCGCTCGCCTTCGTGTTCGTGCGGCATTTCCCGGCCTGGGCGGATATCCAGCTCACGCCAGCGCGGCTGTTTCATTTCCTCCGCTACACCGGCGTTTTCTTCGTCGAGATGGTGCGCGCCAACCTGAAAATGCTGCGCTACGTCTATTCGCCACGTATCGACATCAATCCGGGGGTCATCAAGGTCCAAACGCGGCTGAAGACGCCGGTCGGGCGTCTGGCGCTCGCCAATTCGATCGCGCTGACGCCGGGATCACTGGTCCTCGATCTGGACGGCGAGACGATGACCGTGCACTGGCTCGACATGCAGACCACTGATCCCGAAGAAGCGACGCGCATCATCGTCGGGCCGTTCGAGCGCGACCTGGAGAAGACCTTTGGCTGACACCCTCCTGCTCGCGGCCGGTGTGCTGATCTTCTTCGCGATCGGCTTTTCGGTATTGCGCCTGATTATGGGCCATACGGTCGTGGACCGGATCGCCGCGGTCGATCTTCTCACCGTCATCTCGATTTCGATGATTGCGCTCTACGCCCATATCGCCGGCCGCTTCATCTATCTCGATGTCGCGCTGGTTTACGGCGTGCTGAGCTTCCTCGCGGTGGTTGCAACCGCGCGCTATCTCGAACGAGGGCTCTAGTCCGATGCTCGAGCTTCTCGTCTGCCTCATCTGCGCCGCCATCGTTGCCAGCGCTGTTCTTGCGGTCACGCTGAAAGGCGTGCTTGCCGCAGCCGTCAGCGGCGGTCTGGCGACGCTGTTCGCCGCCGTCTGTTACGTTCTGCTGGGGGCGCCGGACGTGGCCATGACGGAAGCCTCGATCGGCTCGGGTCTCTCTACGCTGATCTTCCTCTATGCGATCCGCAGGACCTCGGGCGCGAAGGAGTGAAGCCATGGCCGAATTGACCGGAAGCATCCTGATCCTGCTCGGCGCGTTCTTCCACTTCTCAGCCGGGCTCGGCATGTTGCGCATGCCGGATGTCTTCACCCGCATGCAGGCCGGCACCAAGGCCTCAACGCTCGGCAATGCGCTGATCCTGATCGGCATCGCCTTCTATCATCCGGGCTGGACGCTGAAGCTCGTGATCCTGATCTATTTCGTGTTTATGACCAATCCGGTGTCGTCGCATGCGCTGGCGCGCGCGGCACGCCGCATCGGCATTCCGATGGCCGGCAAGACCGAGCCGGACACGCGTACGGCGACAACGCCAATCCGGGACCGCGCCTGATGCAGCGCATCCTTTCGGCCGGTGCCGTCGTCCTGTTCGCGCTGATCCTGGCGAGTATCGCGATCGGCTATACCGAGCAGCAGACGCTGCGCCCGCTGGCCGAAAGCTATGTGCGGCTCGTGCCGCAGGAACTCGGCGCGCCGAATGTGATCACGGGCATCCTGCTCACCTACCGCGCCTTCGACACGCTGGGCGAAGTCGCGGTCCTGTTCATGGTGGCGGCCGGCGTCGGATTGGTGCTCACGGCGTCGGGCAAATCCTCAACTGCGAAGTCTTCACATGCCGGGGACAAGGACGCGGAGCGCAAGACACCCGCCTCCGAAATCGTGCAAAGCGCAACCCAGATCATGGTGCCGCTGATTGCAATCTTCGCCGCCTATATCATCATGAACGGACATATCTCGGCCGGCGGCGGATTCCAGGGCGGCGCCGTGATCGCATCGGCGGTGTTGCTGCTACTGCTCGCCAATCCCTCGCAGGCGCTCAACACTGCCTTCCTGAGCATCACCGAATCCCTGGCCGGCGTGCTGTTCGTTTGCGTCGGCATTGCCGGGCTGATCTTTGCCGGCGGCTTTCTCGATAACCGGGTGCTGCCGCTCGGCCAGTTCGGCGCGTTCTTCAGCGCCGGCGCGATTCCGGTGCTGTCGGTGCTGCTGGGGGTCAAGGTCGGCTGCGAACTCGCCGTCATTCTCGATCGCTTCCGAAGCTGATGTTTTTCATGCGGGCAGTCCGACCATGATCTCCACCATCGTGCTGACCACCGGCCTCGTGCTGATGCTGATCGGACTGTGGGGCGCGCTCACGCACCGAAACATCCTGCGTATCATCATCTCGCTGTCGCTGATCGGCACCGGCACGCACATCATGATTGTCGCGATCGGCTATGTCCGCGGCGGCACCGCGCCGATCATCGACCGCGCGCTTACCGTCGCCGAGGCCTCGACCCGCGCGGTCGATCCGGTGCCGTCGGCGCTGGTGGTCACCGCAATCGTCATCGGCCTTGCGGTCACGGCGGTGCTGCTCGCCTATGCGATCCGGCTCTATGACGCGAAGAAGACGCTCTCGATCGACGCCTTCACGGAGTCGAAATGGTAGAGGGCCTGCTGCATCCGCTGAACATCTTCATCGTCGGACTCGGCGGCGCGTTTCTGATCCCGCTGCTGTATCGTGTCGGTAGCAATGCGGTTGCGGCCGCCCTGATGGTCGCGCTCGCGGCGATGACCGTCATTTCTGGCGTAGGTCTGGTCGCGCTTGCCCAAGGCGGCGCCCCGATCGAGATCCTGACCGGCGGCGCGAAGCCGCCCATAGCGATCAATCTGCGACTGGGGTTGCCGGAAGCGATCTTCGCCTTCAGCGTCAATCTCGTCGCCCTGTTCGGCGCGGCTTATATCGCGCGCGAGAAATACGGCATCGTCCTGCTCTATCTGCTGCTGGTCATGGGCATCCAGGGCATGGTGATGACCCGCGACCTGTTCAATCTCTTCGTGTTCCTGGAGATCGTCTCGATCGCGACCTACGGCTTGCTGACCCTGCGCGACACACCGGCGGCATTGTCGGCCACGTTCAAATTCCTGATGGCGACGGTGCTGGCGTCCGGCTTTTTCCTGATCGGCTCGCTGTTGCTCTATGCGGTGACCGGCCTTCTCAATATCGATGATCTGATCGCGAGCCGTGCCGCCATTGCCGGCCCTATCGGCGTTGCGGGGCTGATCTTCCTGCTCGCCTGTCTGCTACTCGAATTGAAGCCATTCCCGGCCAATGGCTGGGGGCTCGATGTCTACGAGACCGCGCGCCCCGATATCGCGGCGATGATTTCGGGCGGCGTATCGGCGGGCGTGTTCTTCGCGCTGCTGAAGCTGCTGCCGCTGTTCGAGAACCAGCTGACGCTGATTGCGATCCTCGCCGCCATCACCTTCGTGTTCTCGAACCTGATCGGATTGCGGCAAACCAAGGCGCAGCGCCTGCTGGGCTATTCGTCGATCGGGCAGATGGCGCTGCTGATCATGGCCGCTGTCCTGCTGCATGGACGCGCGACCGAGGCCACCATGCTGCTGGTGATCGGCGGCCTGTTCGTCAACCACCTGTTCGCCAAGGTCGGACTGTTCTGGCTCGCCTACCATGTCGGCAAGACGCGCCTGCGCGACTGGACCATTATCGCGAAAAGCCCGGCCGCCATCGTCGTGTTCGGCATCTTCATTCTTGCGATTTCGGGGCTGCCGCCCTTCCCCGGCTTCTTCGCCAAGTGGCAACTGATCCTGACGCTGGCTGCGGAGCACCGTTACGTTTTCATCGGTGTCATCCTGCTCGGCTCGCTGCTGGAAGCCGCCTACATGTTTCGCTGGTTCGGCCATTCGGTGCATGCGCATGGCGCAGCCGAATCCGAAAGCGAAAGCCCGCCCAGCCTGATCCCGGCCTACGGCATGGTGGCGTTGCTGTTCGTCAGCGGCGCCATCGCCGCTCGCCTTGCCGGGATCGACGGGCTCTGGGTGGTGCTGCCGCTCGCGGCAGGATTGGCGGTGTGGCTGCTTCACCGCCTTCCAGCACGCATCCAGGGCGTTGTTGCGCTCGCGGTCGTTCTGGTCGGCGGGCTGTGGCTGATCCGCGATCTGTCCGGAATGATGCAACTCTACGCCGTCATCCTGCTTGCGGGCGGGCTGGTGGTGTCGATCGGCTGCCTCGCCCGCTCCGATCCGCGCCCGGGATTTTATCCGCTGCTGACGGTCATGCTGCTGGCGCTGCCGGCGCTGCCGCGTGCGACCACGAGCCTGGAATTCCTGGTGGTCTGGGAGCTGATCACGCTCTCCTCCTATTTCCTCGTGGTCCAGCGCCGCACCGCCGCGCCGCACGCGCTGCGCTATCTGCTGTTCTCGCTGGCCGCCGCATTCTTCCTGCTGGCCGGATTCGCCATGATGCATGCGGTTACCGGCGATATCTCGCTGTCGTCGTTCCGCACCGGCGGCCCGGACGTGGCGCCGGTCTTCGTGCTTCTCGCCATCGGCTTGCTGATCAAGGCCGGTGCGATCGGCGTCCATATCTGGCTGCCGGACACCTATGCGGAAGCGGATGACGACGTGTCCGCGCTTCTGTCGGCCGTCATCAGTAAGGTTGCGATCTTCGGGCTGTTCATCGGCACCTATGTCGCGATCCGGTCCGACGCCGGATTGGGGCTGGCGCATGTGCTGGGCTGGATCGGGATGCTCACCACGCTCGTTGGCGCGCTGCTCGCCGTGCGCCAGGACGACATCAAGCGCATTCTCGCCTATTCCAGCATGAGCCAGCTCGGCTATATCGTCGCCGCGATCGCGCTGATGAGCCATCTCGGCTGGGTGACGGCGCTCTATCTCGTCGCCAATCACCTGCTGGTCAAGGGCATCCTGTTCCTCGCCGCCGCAGCGATCATCCTGCGCACCGGCACGCGGCTTCTCTCCGACCTCGGCGGTCTCGCGCGCGCCATGCCGCAGACGTTTGCGCTGGCGACAATCGCCATCGTCGCGATGTCGGGGCTTCCGCCGCTGGCCGGGTTCGGCGGCAAATGGCTGCTGCTCAGCGCGATGATGGAAAAGGGCTGGTACATGCCGGCGCTGATGACACTGCTCGCCACCTTTGTCGGCTTTCTCTATATGGCGCGCTTCATCCAGGCGATCTTCCTCGGCACGCCGAAGCGTCCCGCACCGGTCGCTGCCGAAGCGCCGGCGGCGATCCTGATCCCGCAATATCTGCTGGTCGCCGGCATTCTGGTGATGTCGTTCTTCCCGAAACTCCTGATTGATCCCGTCTCGCGGGCGATCGACCCGCAATTCTCCGCGACGCTCCGCTGGCAGGGCATGTCGCTCGAGCTGATCTACGCGTACTGGAATCCGCTGCCGACCATGGCTGTCGCAGTCGCCATCGCCGCTTCTCTGTTCGGCTTGTTGTGGCTGCTGTTCCGCTCGCGATCCGTCGATCCGCGCGCGTCATCGACGGGCATCTACAGCTTCGCGCAAGCCGTCTGCACGGCGCTCACGCCATCGATCGCCACACGGTTCTGGGGCGAAACGGCCGCACTGGCTGCATTCACCGCCGAGCGCAGCCGGAGTCTCTATAACGGCAACGGACAGACCTACAATCTCTACATTGTCTATTACCTTCTCGCGCTCTATGCCTTCGGCGGCGGCACGCAGCAGATTCTGGCGCTGGCGCATTAGGCACAGCAGCATCATGCGATTTCGGATTGCCAGAGCGTGCGGATGACTGCAGGCTGCGAACACGCAATCGCCACCATGACGGCCGCATGACAGATCAAATGCATTCACAGAGCGCCACCGCCCGGCTTGCCGCCTATGCCGGCATCCTTGCCATGATCGCAATCGTGGCCTCGCTCTATTTTGCGACCAGCGTGTTTGCGCCGGTGGCCTGCGCGCTGTTCATCATTGCGCTGGCCTGGCCCTTGCAGGACGCACTGGAGCAGCGCATGCCGCGCCTGCTGGCGCTGGCGATCGTGATGTGCATGATCGTTGTGGTTTTCCTGGCCTTCGCTTCGACCGTGGCCTGGGGCTTCAGCCGCGTCGCCCGCGCGCTGATCGCCGAGGCCCCGCGATTCCAGTCGCTCTACGATCAGGCCTCGGCCTGGCTGGAGGGGCACGGCATCGTCATCGACGGCATGTGGGCCGAGCATTTCAACGTGCGATGGCTGATCGGCACGCTGCAGAGCGTCACCGGGCGGCTCAACACCACGCTCACCTTCTGGCTGGTGGTCGCCGTCTATGTGATCCTCGGCATGCTCGAGGTCCGCACGATCGGCGCCAAGATCGGCGGCCTGATGAGCAGCGATGCGGCGCGCGTCCTGATCGACGGAAGCCGCGCCACCGCGCAGCGCTTCCGGCGTTACATGATGATCCGCACCTGGATGAGTCTCGCGACCGGCATCACCGTCTGGGCGATCGCGGCCCTGTCCGGGCTGGCGCTGGCGCCGGAATGGGGCGTGATCGCCTTCGCGCTGAACTATATCCCGTTCATCGGCCCGTTCATCGCGACCGTGTTCCCGACCTTCTACGCCCTCGGCCAGTTCGAGTCCTGGCAAACCGCGCTGGTCGTATTCGCCTGCCTCAACGTGGTCCAGTTCGTCATCGGCAGCTATATCGAGCCGCGCGTCTCCGGTAGCGCGCTGGCGATCTCGCCGTTCATTGTGCTGCTGTCGGTGTTCTTCTGGACCTGGATGTGGGGCCTGTTCGGCGCCTTCATCGGGGTGCCGATCGCGATCGCGATCCTGACCTTCTGCGCGCAGCATCCGGCAACGCGCTGGCTCGCCGAATTGCTCGGCGATCCCGACGCGCCGCCCGGGCAGGCATCACAATCCGGGCCGCCGGCCTGACCGAAACGTCAGTCCTTGACGGTCGGCACGTCCTTGCGGATGCGCTCGGAGAAATTTGGTCCGTCGCCCGCGGCCTGCGCATTAGCGTTGATCAGCGATTTCCGGCGCAATTCAACGAATGGCAGCGACGTATCGATCCGCCCGGTCAGATAGAGATAGGCGTCGATCCAGCCATTCAGCACATGCCGGATATTGAGTCGACCCTCGCGGCCGGCGGCATTGGCATAGCGGATGATATTGATGGTGCAGCTGTTGCTGAGCAGGTGATACCATTCCGGCTTGTCGGCGAGCTGGTTGATCCGCTCGAGATAGATCCGCAGCAATTCGCGCTCTTCCGCGAGCGACGCGTTGAGACGATAGAGATACGTCGTCTCTCCGCGATGATTGGTCCGCACGCCGACGACGTCGCGCTCGGTGCCGACCACGTAGATCAGCTCGAACTGCTTGAACAGCGACGCGATCGGATCGAACCCCTCGCCGATCTCGGGGCGGGTCTCGATCGAGATCGAGAGCGGCGGCGCGTTGTCGAAGATGAAGCTCAGGAACGTATGGCCGACCGGACCTTCGGTCCAGTAGGAGACATAGAAATCGATCGCCGTGAGATGGGAAATATCGATCGTGCGCTCCACGTAGCGCACGTCGAAATCGTTGCGGCTGCGATAGGTGAAGTCGCGCACATTGGTGATCCGCACCTTGTCGCCGTCGAAAAAGGCGCGCGGCATCACCGCGACTTCCGGCCGCCACGGCCGGTCATGCGACGGCGGAATGGCGATCCACCACGCCACCACGGCGAGGAAGCCGGCAAAGAACACGTAAGTCCGCCGCGGCCGCGACAACAGCAGCGTCCAGGCGGCGAATACGGCGAAGATCACGGCCAAGGCCGTGCGCCCCCATGACCAGGGCAGATTGGAATAATAGATCGCCAGCGTCGCCCATACGACCAGCAGAAACAGGAACAGCGCCCAGAAGGCGCGTCCTAATCCCCGCATCATCCTGCGGAAGAAGCTGCGGCGCGCCTTCGTCGAGCCATCCTGCAGAACGTCGTCTGTCACGTGAAAACCATGCGCGCTGGAGAGACTGTCCGGAAACGGACGCCTCACTCTGTTCTGTCATGCCGGCTTTGTCCGCCGGAGCCCCTGCGGCGCGTGTAGCACAGGCGGAACCGCGATTGAACAGAGGAAAAGCAACATCGCTGCGCGAGCTGATCCGTCACCCTGAGGCGGCCGGCATCACTCGCACGTCAGGATGACGGATCGACTTACCCCTTCGCCGCAAGCCGCATCATCGCGCCGATATCCGGCTGCGTCTCCAGCGTCTCGACCACGCCGAGCAATTCCCCGGCGCGCTGCGCGCCCAGCACCTCGCCGGCCAGCGCCTTGAACTTGCCCTGCAGCCGCGCCTTCTGAATGCCGAGGTCGGTCTCGGGTCTGCCGGAATCGTGCTCCGCCTCGATGGCGCGGCCACCCTTTGCGATAAGCCGGATCCCGGTGCGCGTGATCGGCCGGATGTCGGCGAGTTGCACCTCGACCTTCTCGCGCGCTTGCGCGATCGCGGGGTCTGCGGCTGCATCGTCGGTAAAGCTCGACAGGGCACTGGTATCGCGTCCGAGCATCGACAAAGCCGCAACCGTCCGCAGACTGAACTTCATACCGAGACCGGTGTCCGGATTGGGGATGTTGCAGACGCTGTTCAGCGACTGGTCGGCGGTGACGACGATCCGCTCCACTGCGTCGGGTGACAGCGCATGCGCCTTCATCGTCTCGTTGATCGCGTTTGCGGCTGCATGCGTCATGTAGCAGGCGGCGTGATACTTGAAGAGATTCTGCCGCAGGAAGAAACCGCCCGCCGGCTCCGCAAAGGCCTCCGCACCATTGCGGGACCCGGCATGCGTCGCGGCGAAACCGTTGGCGCATTCGACCGAACCGGTCGCAGAGGTGATATCGCGCGCCGCCAGCAATGCCGCGAACAGGCCGTTGAACGCGCCCTTGCCGGCATGCAGCGGCTTGCAGTCGGTGCCAAACATCGAACGGATGCCGGCCGCCTGCGCTGCGGCAATGCCGATTGCGCGTTCGGTGCGGTCGGCATCGAGCCGCATCAGATGCGCACAGGCGGCAGCGGCGGCGAAAGTGCCGATCGTGCCGGTGCCGTGGAAGCCGCTGTCGTAATGCGTCGGCGCCATATACATGCCGATCCGCGATCCGGCCTCGTATCCGGCGACGAAGGATTCCAGCACCTGCCGACCCGAGGCCTTGCGCTTCTCCGCGAGCGCCAGCAGCGCCGGCAGGATGACCACGCTGGCATGCGCCGACATCGGCAGGCTGACGTCGTCGTAGTCGAGCGCGTGCGCGGCCATGCCGTTGATCAGCGCGGCGTCGAGCGCGGAAGCGCGCTGAGCCAGTCCGATCAGCGTCGACGGACCGTCGCTGCCGCGCCCGTCAAGGAGCTCAGCCGCAACCGCCTGCGATCCGCTTTCGCGTGTGCCCGCCAGTGTGACGGCGAGGAGATCGATCACGCATTGCTTGGCCAGTTCGACGATGTCCGCCGGATATTGCTCGATCCGGCGGGCAACGAGTTCGTCGACCACCGCGCGTGTCACCGCGCTCGGAATGCCGTCCTGGGCGTGCGACTTAACGGCTTGCAGCATCGGTCTGCTCCAGTTTACTGCGTCGTCCTACATGCCGAACAATTCGGCGCGGTCCAGCGTATTCTTCAGGATGCGCAGCGACGCAATATCGACCATTTGCCCGTCGATCTGCGCGGCGCCGAGCCCCTTGGCTTCCGCTTCGAGAAAGGCATCGCGCAGCTTGCGCGCCTGCGCAATCTCTTCCGGCTTCGGCGAGAATACTTCAAGGGCCGGCTCGATCTGCGCCGGATGAATCGCCCACTTGCCCACGAAGCCGAGCGCCAGCGCCTCGATCGCCTGCCGCCGGTAGCCCTCAATGTCCCTGAAATTGGGGAACGGGCCATCGATGGCGTCGATCTTCGCCGCGCGCGCGGCCATGCCGAGCCGCACCCGCGCATAATGCCAGATGTCGCCGGGATAGGGATTGGCGGCGCTGCCGACGAACCCGAGGTCGATCCCCATCGCGGCGGAGAGATCGCCCATGCCGAGGATCAGCGATTCGACGCGCGGGCTCGCCTTGGCGATGGCTTCGACATTCTGCACGCCCTCGACCTCCTCGATCAGCACCTCGATGCCGATCTCGCGATCGAGACCGATGGTGCGTTCGATCTGGCTCAGCAGCGTTGCCGCAAACTGGATGTCCGATGCCGACGTCACCTTGGTCATCATGATGGTGTCGAGATGGGAGCCCGCGCCCTCCACCACCTCGATGATGTCGCGGTAGGCATACCTGGTGGTGAGATCGTTGATCCGGACGCAACGCGTCTTGCCGGTCCAATCCAGCTCCTTCAGCGCCTTGACGATGTTCTGGCGCGCGCCTTCCTTCGCGCTCGGCGCAACCGCATCCTCGAGATCGAGAAAGACATGATCGGCACGGCTTGCCGCGGCCTTGGCCATCATCTTGTCGCTGGAGCCCGGGACCGACAATTGAACGCGGCGCGGGCGGCGGGGGCGTGTGCTCTGCATCGTCTTCACTTCCTACTGAACGATCTTGCGCTGACGCAGGTCGGCGATTTCTGACGGTTCGAGACCGGCTGCTGCGAGAATCTGGTCGGTATGCTGGCCCTGCAATGGCGGACCGGACCAGATCCCGCCCGGCGTCTCGGTGAACTTGATCGGTACGCCGGCCAGTTCGACCGGCGCTGCCGTGTCTGGATCGCTCGTCTCGACAATCATGTTGCGCGCCGCGAAATGCGGATCCTGCGCGATATCGGCCATGTCGTAGACCGGACCGAACGGGATCTTGCCGCCGAAAATCTCCAGCAGTTCTTTCTTGGTGCGGATGCGCGTGAACGATTCGACGATCTCGAAGACTCGCTCGCGATTTTTGGTGCGCAACGCATTGGTCGCGAGCGTCTCGTCGGAGAGGAGATCCTCGCGCCCGATCAGATTGAGGATCTTGCGCCACCATTCATCGGTCGGCGCGCCGATGCTGACGAAACCGTCGGATGCCTTGAACAGGCCGAATGGCGTGAGAATCGGATGCTGGTTCCCCTCCGGGCCCGGAACCACGCCGGCGTAGCTGTGCTGATGCACGATGCGTTCGCAGATCGAGAGCACCACATCGACCATGCAGATGTCGACGAACTGGCCGCGTCCGGTCATCTTCGCACGCAACAAAGCGGCGAGGATGCCGGTCGCGGCGAAGGCGCCCGGCACGATATCGCCAAGGCCAGGACCGACCTTGGTCGGTGTTTTGGCGTCGGGACCGGTGATCCCCATCATGCCGCCCATCGCCTGTGCGACGACGTCGAAGGCGGGCCAGTCCACATACGGGCTCTCGCCGGTACGCGGATCGCCGAAGCCGCGGATCGCGGCATAGACCAGCGCCGGATTGTCCTCGCGCAGCGACTCAAATGAAAGGCCGAGGCGGTCCATCACCCGCGCGCGATAATTCTCAACCACCACATCGGCGGTACGAACCAGCCGCCGTAGCAGCGCGCGGCCATCCTCCGACTTCAGATCGATGACGATGCTCTTCTTGTTGCGGTTCACCGAGGCGAAATAGCCGCCGGTCCGCCGCACCTTGTCGTCGGGCCGGTACGGTCCGAGGTTGCGGGATGAGTCACCCTGCGGCGGCTCGATCTTGATGACCTCCGCGCCCTGATCCGCGAGCATCTGCGTGCAATACGGCCCGGCCAGCATCTGGGTCAGATCGATGACCCGGGTCCCCTCCAGCGCGCCGCCTCTGCTCTCGGTCATTGGCCGTCCTGCCGCCTTTGCTTTTGCCGGCGCTTTCTCTGCGGCCCTTCCCACCACCGATCATCAAACCGGTCAAGCGAAATTGTACGGACATTGTCGGCCTGCTGCGACCGACCGGATTGCGACCAGGAGCAGGTCCTAAGCTCAATGTCATCGCCCGCGAAGGCGGGCGATCCAGTAACAATCAACATTTCAGTGGTTTAACGGATGCCTCGCCGGTGCTGTGGGTGACCGGGCGAGAGACCGGTGGCTCTGCAGAATTTCGTTGCAAGCAGGCCCGGCGCATGCAAACAAATGTTCGGACATTTGCAGCACCGATCCTCTCGGGCGGAGAAAGAGCATGTCGTCGCCGACCCTGTACCAGCAGATTCGCCGGACGCTGACCGACGAAATCATGTCGGGCCGCTATGCGGCGGGGGACAAGTTCCCTCCGGAAAACGAGCTGTGCGACCGGTTCGGCGTCAGCCGCCAGACCGTGCGCGAGGCGATCCGGGAATTGCAGTCCCGCGGCCTGCTGAAGCGCCGGCGCGGCGCGGGCACCGTGGTCTGCGGCCGGACCGACCCCACTTTGTTCGTGCAGGAGATCGACACCCTCGGCCGTCTTTTCGACGCGGCACAGGACACGAGGCTCGAACGCAAATCGGAAGGGCTGATCGCCGTCCGCGAGGGCCTCGCCGATCTGCTCGGCTGCAAAGCGGGTGAGAGCTGGCTGCGCTTTGCCGGCCTGCGCTGGCACCTCACGCGCAACATCAAGCTGTGCTGGACCGAGATCTTCGTCGCTCGGAAATATTCGGATGTGCGCAAGCACCTCACGCCGCAGACCTCCGGCATCTTCACCCTGCTGGAACAGCATTTCGGCGTGGTGCTGACGCGGCTCGAACAGGAAATCAGCGCGGTTGCGATCGATGACAAGCATGCCGCGGAGCTCGACGCCGAGGCCGGCAGCCCCGGCCTGTTCGTATTGCGTCGCTATTTCGATCCCGCCGACGACCTCTATCAGATCGCGATCAGCCTTTATCCGGCCGATCGCTTCACCATGAAGACGCAGCTGCTGCGTCAGGCAGGAGGCGCATGACAGCAACACAAACCGATCCGGCCGCGCTGAAGCAGCGGGCCGTCCTCTGGCGCAAGGGCACGTCCTTCGAGGAGTTCAAGCCCGGGCGCGTGTTCGTGCATCACTGGGGCCGCACAATCACCGAAGCCGACAACACCATCTTCACCACGCTGACGCTGCATTACAACCCGCGCTACTTCAACGCGGAGTTTGCGCGCGCGGAAGGGCATCCGGATGTCGTGGTCTGCCCGATGCTCGTGTTCAATACGGTGTTCGGACTGAGTGTCCAGGACCTGAGCGAGGCCGGAGGCATGTTCCTCGGCATCGAGGATCTGACCTTCTACGAGCCTGTCTATCCCGGCGACACGTTGACCGCATCGAGCGAGGTGCTGGATTGTCGCTCCTCGAAGAGCGACGAGCGCCACGGCATCGTGACCTGGCACACACGCGGATTCAATCAGCGCAAGGCGCTGGTGGTGGATTTCAAGCGAACGAATCTGGTGCGGAAAGAACGATTTAGATGACATACCTGACAGAAGAACGCCGCCTCATTCAGGAGAGCGCGCGGGAATTCGCCATGCGCGAAGTGATGCCGATCGCCAACAAGCTCGATCCGGAGAAGGGCGACATCCCGATGGCGCTGCGCGAGAAGATGGCCGAAATGGGTTATTTCGGCATTCTGATTCCGGAAGAATATGGCGGCTTAGGCTTGGGATGTTTTGAGTATTGTATTGTTGCGGAGGAGCTTTCGAAAGCCTGGATGAGCGTCGCCAGCATCATGGCGCGCGGTAACGGCCTCGTCGGTATGCCGGTGATGACGGAAGAACAGCGCCGCAATTATCTCCCACGCATGGTGCGCGGCGAATTCATCGGATGCGTCGCAATCTCGGAACCCGATGTCGGCTCGGATGTGTCCGCCATTGCCTGCCGCGCGCGCCGCGACGGCGACAGCTGGGTCATCAACGGCAACAAGTACTGGTGCACCTTCGCCGACGGCGCCGACTTCATGATCCTGATGGCGCGCACATCCGAGCCAACCAACCCGAAGCGGCGGCACGAAGGCATCTCCTGCTTCATGTTCGAGAAGCCGCGCGGCAGCTTTCCGAAGGGCCTGCAAGGCCATGCCATACCGAAGATCGGCTATTTCGGCATGAAGACCTTCGAATTGGCCTTCGACGATTTCCGCATTCCAGCCTCTTCGCTCATGGGCGAAGAAGGCAAGGGCTTCTACCTGATCACGAGCGAGCTGGAGAAGGCGCGTGCACACACCGCCGCCCGCGCGATCGGATGCGCCACCGGCGCGCTGGACTCCGCTATCGCCTATGCCAAGGAGCGCGTGCAGTTCGGCAAACCGATCTCCGACTTCCAGGGGGTCCGCTTCAAGCTTGCGAAGATGGCGACCGAGATCGAAGCTGCGCGGCAATTGATGTATTTCGTGTGCGATTGCGTGGATACTGGCCGTCGGAGCGACAAGGAATCGTCGATGGTAAAGTATCTTGCGAGCGAGATGGCCGAACGCGTCACCTCGGACGCGCTCCAGGTGCTGGGCGGCGCGGGCTATACGACGCTCCACCCGGTCGAACGGTTCTGGCGCGACGCACGGCTGACGAAGATCTTCGAGGGCACCTCCGAGATTCAGCTTCGCATCATTTCCGACCGCTTGCTCGCATAGGTTCCGCCATGAACGACCCTGCACTGACCGGAGCCAGCAACTATTTCGAGGACTTCACGCCCGGCCTGGTTATCCGGCACAGTCGCGGCAAGACGGTCGAAGCGCTGGAAAACCAGTTCATCACCAACCTCGTGATGAATACCGCCGATGGCCATTTCAACGAGCATCTTATGAAGCAGACGCCGTTCGGCACCCGCATTGTGTTCGGCGGCGTCACGGCATCGATCGTGATCGGGCTTGCCGCGCAGGACACCGCGGAAAACGCGCTCGCAGAGCTTTCGCTGACAGGGCTCCGCCTCAAGCATCCGGTCGTTCACGGCGACACCCTCTATGCCTTCAGCGAGGTGATCGACAAGGAAGATAGCGACCGCAGGGATGCCGGCGTCGTGCGCTTCCGCCACATCGGCCTCAATCAGGACGACAAGATCGTATTCGAGGCGGAACGCCGGGTGCTGATGCGCCGCCGACCAAAGGCGTAACGCGGAAGAGCGGTCAGGCGCGCGGCAGAACGATGCTCTTGCCCGTCACGTTGCGGCTTATCATGTCACGAAGCGCATCGGCCGCATTCTTCAGTGGATAGGTCTTGCCGGGCAACGGCCGCAGCCGCCCGTCGCGATACAGCGCCAGCGCTTCACCGAGCACCGTGCGGGCGAATTCCGGATCGCGCTCCATTTCAGCGCCCCACAGCGAACTCATCACCGCAATATTTTTCACCAGCACGATATTCGCGGGGATCTGCTGCCATGTACCAGAAGCAAATCCAACGATCAGCATGCGCGCGTGCCAGCCGACGACCCTCATGGCCTGCATGAAGGCATCGCCGCCAACCGGATCGAACACGACATCCACGCCCTTGCCGTCGGTGAAAGCCAGCGCCCTGTCGCGCACGCTTTCGCTCACATAATTGATGCAGCAGTCGGCGCCATACGATGCCGCGAGCGCGATCTTGTCTGACGTCGAGGCGCAGGCTATGACGCGCGCTCCCAGCGCCTTGCCGACCTGAATAGCGGCCAGACCAACGCCACCGGCCGCGCCATTCACAAGCAGAGTCTCTCCGGGCTGCAGCATGGCACGATAACGAAGCGCGAAATACGCAGTGCCGTATCCGATGATGAAGCCCGCACCCGCCTCGAAGCTCATGTTGTCCGGAATGCGATAGACCTTGTCGGCCAGCGCTACATATTCCTCTGCGAAGCCACCGCCCTGCCGCGCCGATGCGATGACACGATCGCCTACGGCGCATTGCGTCACGCCCTCGCCCGTTTCCAGCACGATTCCGGCAAGCTCGTGACCCGGAATATGCGGCAGCTTCGGCTTGAACTGGTATTTTCCGGCAACGATCAACGTGTCGGTGAAATTCACCGCGCTGGCCTCGACGCGGATCAGAACTTCAGCGCCCCCCGGCCGCGGCGCTTCGATGTCTTCGACCGTCAGGACGTCGGGGTCGCCCCACTCGTGACAACGAACCGCTTTCATCGCTCGCTTCTCTTTCAATCTATGGGCGCCGCAGGAACAGATCAGTTAGTCCAGCCGCGACGCATTCGGCGATGCCGGTCTCGTGCCGATGACATTGTCCTGCGCAAGCTGCGCGATCTCGGCAGATGAGAGGCCGAGAATATCGCGCAGCACCTCCTCGGTGTGCTGGCCGAGATCCGGCGCCGACAGGGTCACCGCGATGGGTCGCTGCGGCAGATGCAGCGGGAACCCTTTCACGATGTCGTCCGACGGTGATCGCGCGAGGGGCTGGATCGCGCCACCAGCTCCTTGCCGTGCGCAATGCCAAGCATCCTGCCCGTTGCAGACAACCGTCGCCGCAAGGCCACTCGCGTTCAGGCGTTTGCAAATGTCCTGAGATGTCTCGCTCGACGTCCAGGCGCTCAATGCGCTCTTGCAGGCGGCAACATCGCGGCTGTTCGCGCCGGCCATGTGCGGCGCGGCGAGTGTCAACGCGCGCATCATATCCTGTTCATCCCGCAGGCTGATCGCAATCCAGCCGTCCTTCGTCGCGAACGCATCCTGCAGAAGATATTCGGGAGACGCATTTCCGCGCGATGCCGCAACGACGTCGGCAGACGCCATAATCGCCTCGCCCAACAGATAGGTCGTCAGCTCACGCTGCGAGATGTCGAGATGTGCGCCGGCTCCCGAACGTTGCACGGCATGCAAGGCCGCCACGATGGCGGAGGCGCCAAAAACCGAGCCGACCTGATCCGGATAATTCAGGTCCATGCCTGTCACCAGCGGAACCCCGTCGTCATAGGCTGTCAAAGCGGCAAGTCCCGAGGTCGCTTCAAGGGTTGAACCAAATGAGATATTGCCCGCGTCCGGTCCATTCTCGCCCTGACTCGAGACAGACGCGAGGATGATCCCGCCATTCGCTGCGCGCAGCGCCTCATAGCCAAGGCCGAGCCGCTGCATCACACCGCGCCGAAAATTCTCGATCACCACATGCGATTGCGCAGCAAGCTCGAGGAATATCTCGCGGCCGCGGTCCGATTTCAGATCGAGGCAGATACCCCGCTTGTTGCGGTTGGTGCTCTTGAATGCGTCGGAATTGTTCCACCAGCCCTCGGCGCGGCTCGTTCCTGGCGTGCCGCGAAACGGATCGAGATAGGTCGGCGATTCCACCTTGATGACGTCGGCACCGAGATCGGCGAGAATTGCGGACGTGCTCGCGCCGGCCGTGAGAATCCCGAGATCGATCACACGAATGCCGGACAGCGGACCGCCGCCGCCCGCCGCTCGATCACGCCGCGGCGCGTTGCCCGATGCGCCGCGCGCCGCAATCATCATCGGCAGTCGCGGACGGGGAGCGTTCCCATCTACCG
Source organism: Pseudorhodoplanes sp. (assembly GCF_059499825.1). Taxonomy (NCBI): domain Bacteria; kingdom Pseudomonadati; phylum Pseudomonadota; class Alphaproteobacteria; order Hyphomicrobiales; genus Pseudorhodoplanes; species Pseudorhodoplanes sp. The sequence continues at coordinate 118,623 of NZ_JCABZI010000013.1, read as the reverse complement.
CCGCGCCGAAGAAGCTGCGCGCTCGATATTGTTGGTCATTGAGCAACTCCGCCGGGGTCCAGACGGCGCCCAACGCCAGGCCTGATGCCTTCGATGCCGCCGATATCTGCTCGCGTGTCTGACCGAGCGCCCAAGCTTCAAGCCGGCGCTCAAGCGCGGAGAGTTTCGTAGGGTCGGTCCAGGCTCGCTCCGCGGCTAGCGCCTGCATCTCCGGATCGCCTGTCATTCTGGCGAGCACCGGCCAGTCGCGGTCGAAATACACAAGTGCGACATGACCATCCGCACATGGCGCGGTGCGCCACTTTCCACTTTCCGCGGAGCGCCGCGGGATCGGCTTCCCCCGCGCGGCCGCTGCCAGCGACTTCCAGTTGATCCACAACGCAGTGCCGAGCGCCGAAACTTCGGCACGATCGAGATCCGTCCCGTGCAACAGCGCCGAGGCTGCAAGAAAACCGGACAGACCCGTCGAATATGAAATCTGATGGCCACCCAGCATGAGCGGCCGCGCGTCCGAGCGACCGACAATGTCGAGGAGCCCGCTTCTCGCACAAATTGTGAATTCGCTTGCGGCAGCCTTGGCTCCCCGCTGGCCGGTCACGTCCTCGGCGAAGATCACGGTCTTGGTCGAAAGATCGCCGGCGCCGGCAGTCGAGACAGACGGACTCGCGTCGCCGTCGTACGTCAGACGCACATGGGTGCGAGGCCGGATGGAGCCGTGGGCCACCAAAGGCGTGTCCGGTGGCGCGCATTCCTTTCCGTGGGACAGAAAGGCTTGCAGCGCCTCCAAATGAGCTGCGCGTGGCGCGTCGCCCGCATCCGCTCGCGCGACCGATAGCGGATCGGTGCCGCGACACACGCGAACGACACGCGCGCCGAAATCCGCGGCAAGGCGGCCGGTCAGAGCTATCGCCAGCACGGCCCAGAACGGTGTCGTCTCCGACACCTCCTCCGTCAGGAGGACGTCACACAAGGAATCTGCAATCTGATCCACGTGAAGAATCCAGGTGACGGATCAACCGACTATTGCGGCGTAACGCCGGCGAGTTCAACCGCGCTTTTCCAGAACTTGAGATCGTCGCGAACGCGCTTTTCGAAATCCGCGATCGAACCGGGCGTCGGCACAACGCCGATCCGATCGAGCTTGGTCTGGATTTCGGGAATTTCGATCACCTTGTTGATCGCGGCATTCAGCCGTTCAACCACCGGCTTCGGCGTACCGGCCGGCGCGAATACGCCGACCCAGACGGTCGCCTCGACGCCGGGCACCACCTCGTCCATCGTCGTGACTTGCGGCAGCTTCTTGATGCGCTTGGGTTCGGCGATTGCAATCAGCTTCATCTGCTTGGATTCCACATAGGGCAGGATGCCGGCGAGCGTGCCGTAGCTCATGGTGATGTGGTTGCCGAGCAGGCTTTGCATCGCCGGGCCAGCGCCCTGGAACGGAACCGGAGTGATGTTGATACCGGCCTTCTTGTTCAGGAGAGCGCCGGCGATGTTGTGGGCCGAGCCGACGCCGATATGCCCGTAAGTGAGTTCGCCGGGTTTGGCCTTCGCGGCTGCAATGATGTCCTGAAGCGAATTGAACGGCGACGATGCGGGGACGACCAGCCCGATATAGGTCTCGCCGATCATCGCGACGTCGGCGAGATCCTTTACCGGATCGATGGGATAGTTCTTGAAGGTGAAGGGGTTCGTCACCAGCACGGAATTGGGAGCCATCAGGAGGGTGTGCCCGTCCGGCTGCGCGCGAGAGACGAGGTGGGTGCCGATGTTGCCGCCGCTGCCGCCCTTGTTCTCGATGACCACCGGCTGGCCAAGTTCCTTGCTCAGTTCGGATTCGATGACGCGCGCCGTGGTGTCGATGACGCCGCCCGGCGGGAATGGAACCACGATGGTGACCGGACGGGACGGGTAGGTCTGCGCCGCGACTTTGTCCGCAGCACCCGATAAAGCGGCCGAAATCGCGGCTATCGCTGCTGCAACGCGGAAAAATGTCCTCATGGATCCCTCCCTGGTCCGGCCCGCGAGCGCGATCGAGCCGAACTCTCAAATTTCGGGCACCCTAAATGACCGGACAATTGACCGCAAGGCAGCTTGATCCGTGCCGGCCAACAAAATGGCCGGACATTTCGAGTTAATTAGCTTGCAGGGATACTGCTGCCGACGCCTTCACCCTACGGAACGGCCTAGGCGCGGCCGGGAACCCGGATGACCGTCCCCTGGACGCTAAAACGGCAGCGGCGCCGCGATGATCGCGGCGCCGTCCAGGCCGTTCAGGTGTCAGTATCCCGCGGCAAGCCTGCCTGATCACTATTGCGGCGTGATACCGGCCACCTCGATCGCGCCCTTCCAGAATTTGAGATCTTCCTGAATGCGCTTGTTGAACTCCGCCGGAGTCTCCGGCATCGGCACGACACCGATACGGTCCAGCTTCGTCTTCACATCGGGTAGCGCAAGCAGCTTGTTGATCGCCGCATTGAGACGATCGACAACCGGCTTCGGCGTTGCCGCCGGCGCGAACACGCCGACCCAGGAGGTCACCTGCACGCCCGAAACGACCTCGTTGATCGTTGGCACGTCCGGCATCTGCTTGACGCGGGAAGGCTCGGCGAAGGCGATCAGCTTCATCTGCTTGCCTTCGAGATACGGCACGACGCTGGCGACAGTGGCGAAACTCATGGTGATGTGACCCCCGAGCAGACTCTGGAGGGCCGGACCGGCACCCTGGAACGGCACCGGAAGAATATTGATTCCAGCCTGCTTGTTCAGCAATGCGCCCGCGATGTTGTGGGCCGAGCCGACGCCGATATGCCCGAAGCTGAGTTCTCCGGGCTTTGCTTTTGCCGCGGCAATGACGTCCTGGATCGTATTGAACGGAGAGTCCGCCTTGACGACGAGGCCGATATAGGTCTCTCCAATCATGGCGACCCCGGTCAGATCCTTACCCGGATCGATCGGATAATTCTTGAAGGTGTAGGGGTTCATAACCACGGTTGCATTGGGCACGACCAGAAGGGTGTGTCCGTCCGCCTGCGCGCGGGCGACCATGTTGGTCCCGATGTTGCCGCCGCTGCCGCCCCTGTTCTCGATGACGACGGGCTGGCCGAGCTCCTTCGCGAGCTCCGCTTCGATGACGCGGGCCGTGGTGTCGGTCACACCTCCGGGCGGGAACGGGACAAGCAATGTGACCGGGCGTGAGGGAAACGTCTGCGCCGACGCAAGAACCATAAAACCAACGAGCGTAGACGAGATCGCAGTGGCTGAGATCGCTGCCCAGAAAAGCCTTTTCATATTTCATTCCTCCCAGATCCGATGTCGCTGCGCGATTATTCGCGTCATTGCGGACCTGGGGGGCAGCCTAAATGACCGGACAATTCGCTGCAACAGCGGCCCGATTCCGGGCTTCGCATTTGACCGGACATCGACAGTCGACTGGGAGACGCCTGTGCGGCGTCGCAGCCGCTTTGCAGCCACCGGTCATCGTCAGCTTGGCGCCGCAGCCGGCAGCGCCGAAGCACTGCCGGCCGCGATTGCGCTTTACGGGCTGGTCTAGCGAGCGGGCGCCGAGAACCGTGCGCTGTCCAGCCGGTATTCCGCGAGGCGGAACCAGTCATTCGACTCGCGGGCGAACTTGGTCCAGGGCTCGTAGATGGTCTTGAAGTCAGGGTTCTTGCTCGACAGGTCGTCGAAGGTTTCCAGCGACGCCTTGTAGGCGGCCTCCATGACATCCCGCGGGAAGGCCCGAATTTCGGTCCCGTTGGCGATCAGACGACGAAGCGCCGCCGGATTCTTGGCATCGTAATTCGCGAGCATCATCGTCATCTGCTCGTTGGCTGCGGTCTCGAACGCAATGCGGAATTCCTTCGGCAGGCCATCCCACGCGCCCTTGTTGACCAGCGAGGTGATCTGCGCCGATCCCTCCCACCAGCCGGGCGTGTAGTAGTATTTCGCCACCTTGAAGAAGCCGAATTTCTCATCGTCATGCGGGCCGATCCATTCGGCCGCATCGATGGTGCCACGTTCGAGCGACGAATAGATGTCCGCAGCGGCGATCTGCTGCGGGATCACGCCGAGCTTCGAAAACACCGTGCCGCCCAGACCGCCGATGCGGAATTTGAGGCCCTTGAGGTCCTCGACCGAATTGATCTCCTTGCGGAACCAGCCGCCCATCTGGACGCCGACATTGCCGACCGGCACCTGCACCAGTCCGGCCTTTCCGAACAGGGTACGCAGCAGCTCCATGCCGCCACCGTAATAGAGCCACGCCGCCTGCTGGCGCGCGTTGAGCCCGAACGGCAGTCCGCCGTCAAAGGCATACGCGGTGTTCTTGCCGATGAAGTAGGACGTCAGCGTATGCGAGCACTCGACGGTGTTGTTGGCGGCCGCATCGAACACCTGAAGCGGCGGCACGATCTCGCCGCCGGCGAAGACCTGAATCTGGAATTTGCCATCGGTGATCTGGCTGATCCGCTCGCACATCGCCACGGCCGAGCCGTAAAGTGTATCCAGGCTTTTCGGCCAGCTCGCCGCCATGCGCCACTTGATGGTCGGCGTCTGCGCAATAGCCGGCGCCGCAATCCCGGCCGTCGCTGCGACCAGACCGGCACCCTTGAGAAATTTACGACGTTGCATGATCCACCTCTCTCTGTCCCCGTTGCAATTCAGTTGATGTGCAAACCTTCAGTCCGTCTCGACAGCGCTTCTCCCTCCTGCTGCTCGGTCCCGCACCGGCATCAGGCCTTCTTTCCGACCACCATGAAGCAGTGGACGTAATCCATCGCATGACCCTCAGGCGAAGCGGCGACATCCGCCTCGTAGGATTCGTAGAAGCGATTGACGATCGCCATGCGCTCCTGCTGCGGCCGGCTCGGATCGAGCCCGCCCATGAATGTGCTTTCGCTCCACGAACGCAGCGTCGGGACATAGCTTTTGGCAAAGGCGGCAGCGTCGCCCTTCTGCTTGAAGTCCGCCGCATAGGGGCAGCCCGTGGTGCGCGTGAAAACCTTTTCCAGAACCAGCCCCGCTTTGCTGACGGCCGAATTCGGGTCCTGGAACGGCGCCACGAACTCGTCCTTGGTCTTGTAGAATTGCAGGAAGTTGGCGCCCCGGTATTCGGCCTCGGTGATGGTGCCGTCACGCAGCAGGTTTCGCCAATGCTTGGCGAAAGTGTCGTGCATGTTCACCCCGCCGGTATGGCCGAGATAATGCCCTTTCTCGTCCTCGCAGAAATTGGCGAACACGAACTTGCCGCCCGGCATCATCTCGCGGGCGCGATGCAGCAGGATCGTGTCCCAATCGGCGAGCGCAGCCTTGCGCAGCTCTTTCTTCTCTTCCGCGTTGGCGCCGACCGCGTGGGTGTGATCGGCAATCTGTAGCGGCAGCTTGCTGAGCCAGTGCATCGCCGTCGCCGAGAAGCCGAGCGAAATGGTGCTATCTGGAAAAATCTGACGATAGAAAGACATGCCGCTGCCGAAGGTGAACACGTTCGGCTGTAGCGCCAGCGGATTGTCCTTGAAGGCCGGCAGCAGCCCCTGCAGCAGCTGGAACAGCACGGAGAAGTCGTTATGCGGCAGGTCGGTATAGGTGATGGCGATCTGCCGCTCGGGAGCATCCTTGCGGATTCGGGCAATCGCCCTGCGCATCATGTCGATCGAGGTGCCGCCGTCGGCCGCGCCATAATCCGCGATTGTGAACGGCGTCGTGCCGGTCAGCGGCATCGATTCCAGCGCTTCCAGCACGAGGTCGGCAGCCGCATCGATCACGGCCTTGGCGCCGACCGTGTTGGCGCTGTAATAGCCGGCGCCACGCATCGCGATCACTGGCGAATTGGTTTCGCTCTCTTGTTTGGTGGTAACGGCCATCTGTTTCTCCCTGTCGATCACCCGCTATGCGGCGAGATCCCTGATCTGCTTCACGAGGTCCGCGGACACCGCGACGCCCGCGCCCGACTTCGCCCGCGCGGCCTTGCGCTTGCTGCCGGGGATGTGCGCGCCGTCCTGCGCCGCGATCGCCTCAACCAGACGCGTGACGCGCTCGCCGAATGCGCCGCCCGAACTCGTCGCCACATCGATTGCGATAAAGAATTGCCCGGTGCGCGGCGGCCCGCCGGCCGTGCCGGAAAACGGGCTCGCATCCATCGCCAGCAATGCGCCGCTCGCGGCGGCCGCGAGCAGTTCGACCATCAGGCCGGCACCGAAACCTTTGTAGCCGCCGCTCGGCGCCATCGTGCCTTTCAGCGCGACATCCGGATCGGTGGTTGGCTCGCCGTCCGGACCGAAGGCCCAGCCTTCCGGAATCGATGCACCGGCGCGCTTCCTCCGCATCACCTCGCTCTTGGCGATGACGCTCGCGCTCTGGTCGATCGAGATCGCGGCACCGCCTTTGCCGTCGGGCGCTGCGATCGCGAACGGATTGGTGCCGATCACGGCCTTGCGGCCGCCAAAGGGCGCGATCGAGGCCGGCGCGTTGGTATAACCAAGCCCCAGCAGACCGGCCGCCGCGATGCGCTCGGTGTGATAGCCGAGCACGCCGCAATTATAGGAATTGCGGATCGCCAGTGCGGCAATCCCCATCTCGCGCGCCAGCGGAATCAACTGTTTGAATCCGGTATCGATCGCCGGATGCGCGAAGCCGCTGTTCGCATCGACGACCAGCAGCGCGGACTTCGGCTTGCTCAGCAGCGGCACGGCGCCGCCGTCGACCTTGCCGCAGCGCAAATGCTCGCAATAGGTCGGCACATAGGCGAGGCCATGCGAGGCGATGCCGTCGGCTTCGGCACCGGCAACAGCCGAAGCAAGCGGCTGCGCCTGCTCGGGCGATGCACCGGCGGCCACAAGCGCGGCCAGCGCCAGCGCTTCGATCTCGCTCAGGGTCATCGTCACTTGATTCATATTACATGGCTCATCGGCGATACTCAGTCTTTGGGAACGGCTCAATCATTGTCGATCAGACCGGCGCCCGCGCCCTCGCGCCGCGAACGCTCGCTGGCGGGAACGTAGGTTCGGTGACCATAGGCAGCGATACGCTGCCACGCCTGCGGATCGGTCGCGATCCCGCGCGTGGATGCCGCCTTGACTGGTGAAGTTGACGGACCATCGGCAATCGCGGCGCATCGGATTTCGCCTGCGTCCAACACGTCGAGCATCGCAAGATCGCTCGACGGATCGCCGCACTCATCCAGTACGATTCGCGTTCCATCCGCCTCCAACTGCGATGGACGTCCGAGGATACGCGCGGCCGCGGCCACAAATGGAGCCAGCAGCAACGGCCGCGCGACCGGACCGGCGACGAAAGCATTCGTCGTCAGCCGATCAGCATCATCGCAAAGCGTGGCCCCGAGCGTGATCGGACAGAGCGGCGCATCGGCAGTCAGACGGCCGGTCTCCGTGAACCTGCAAGCCGAAGTGATCCGCTCGCGGCGATCATGACGTTCCAGCACGTCGGCCAACGCCGGCAGCGGGTCGATACCGTGCGCCGCAAGCCAGCGCACCGCCTTGCCGCCCTCTTCGGCCAGCCCCCATGGCAAGCCTGCGCCGCGAATGGCTTTCCTGGCTTCGCTTTCCAGCTCGCTCAGCGACCAGGTCATGCCCTGGCCTCGCCGAGCGGCGGAAGCACCCAGTCGTCCGCATCGCAGGTGCCGATTTCGTCCAGCAGCGGGGCGTTCTGGAACATGGTGATGCGCACCCAGCGATCCGACTTGGGGTCGAAACGGGTGGCACCGAAACACGCCAGCTTCGCGCGCAGCAGATCGATCGGACGCATCTGCGCGGAGAGAAGATTGTCCCGCACCTCCGCATAGGGATGCCGCGCCGACATCTGGATGCGGCGGACCAGATGCCGATGCTCCGGTTGCTGCAACAGGAAAGCCGAAACGCGGTCGCCACGCTCGCGCGTCAGCAGCACCCGATAAAGCGCGGCGACATCGCGGGCGATGCCGAGCGGCTGCTCGCGGTCGGCGCCTTCCTCCTCAGCCCGTTCGCCGAGCCGCGGTTCGAGCTTTTCCTCGGAGACATACCAGAAGCGGGCCTGCTGCGCGGTCTCACCGAAATCGGTGTCGATCGCGAAGCGGTAATTCTGCTCGATCAGCGTGATAAGCGCGGAAACGCTCATCCTGCCGTCGATCGTAAATTCCGCGTCCTCGTCGCAGGCCATCGTCTCGGCAAGATCGTCGACGAGGTCGCCATGCGGCTCGATCAGGAGCGAGACCAGCAATTCCTGCGCCTCGAGGCCAATCTCCGCCTCCGCCCATCGATAAAGCGAATCGAACGGCAGCGAGCCGGATGGACCGCGGGCAATCTGCGCCGACAATCTCGCGAGGTCGGCGGCGAGGCCTTCGATGCGCGCCTGCTGCACGGCATCCGTCGTGGTCCAGGACGCGACCAGCTTTTTTGCGCGTGCGACGAGGGGCGGAAGCATGTCCCACGTCTGAGGATCTGACAGACCGCGGACGCGGGCCAGTGCGGTCTCGCGCGCGGTGATCCAGTGATCGAGCAGCGCCGGATGATTGATCAGGAAAGGCGCCATGCCAAGACCGGTGGCGTTACCCACGCCAAGACTGCGCCGGAGCGTGGGCGCAAGCGTGACCGCTGTCTTCGGCGCTTTGATCTTCGCCGCGTGATCGACCAGATCGAGTGTGAAGGCGCGGATCAGGAAGACGGCGAGCATCTCCGCCTGGAACGGCGCATTGAATTCCTCGCGACCGCAGATCGCCTCGCGCACCGCCAGTCCGAACTTGCCGCTGCCATAGACCGCCGTCGTCCGCATCAGGTAGCCGATAGGCGCGAGGTCTTCGGCGCGCGGCTGCTGCCCGGCCGCGAGGCAGGACACCGCATGATCGAACAGGCGCACGCTCTTGTTGGCGCGTGCCAGCACGATCTCATTCTCACTGACGCGGCCCGCCTCCTGCTTCGGGACATTCGCGCGCAGCCGCTCGATATCGGCCGGGGACGGATCGCCGTCATACAGGGCGAAAGCCGCGTCCCATTCCTCCGCAATCACCCGGTCGGTACGTTTCTCGGGCGGCAGGTCATGAGCGAATGCGACCAGGCTGTAGCTGCGTGACGGACCGGCGGCACGATAGATCGCGACGCCTTCGCCTCGCGCGTTCACGTCCCACGAGATACGCGACAGCCGCCAGTTGTCGCGCGCAAGCCGGCGAAGCAGCACGCGCATGAAGGACAGACGGGTCTGATGGAAACTGCCGAGACGATCGAGCCGCATCACCATGTCCGGCGAGCGTAGCGCCACGCGCGGCGCATTGTCGGCGCCGGAGGCGGGCCCGTCCAAGTCGCGCAAGACTGGTGCAGGCCGCGTCATCATCGTCAGACGCCCTTGCTCGCAGCGCGCCTGGCCGCCGCTTCACGGCTCGGCTGCGCCTCCGCTTGGGGACAGAAGGATCGCTCGAAGAAGTCGAGCCAGTTTCCGCCCATGATCCGGTCGATATCCGGCTGCGCGAAACCAACCTCCGCAAGTCCGGAGGCGATGCCCGCAAATTGCGTGTTGTCGCGGAACCAGTCCGGTTGCGGCGGAAACACCGCAGCGCCGAGCGGACCGGATGCGCCACGCGAATCGCGGGTCCAACGCCCGACACGCATCCATTCGACCACCGAATCCGGCTGATCCTGACAAAGGTCCGACCCGATGCCGATGCGCTCGACGCCCATCAATTCGGCGGTGCGCGCCACCATCTCGCAGAAGCTGCGCAGCGTGCAGCCCGAGCCGCCCTTGAGGTGCAAGGGATAGAGCGAGAAGCCGAGCATGCCGCCACTTTCGCCAAGCGCCTTCAGCACCGCGTCGGACTTGTTGCGCGGCACGTCGTGCCATGACGACGGATTGGCATGGGTGATCGCGACCGGCCGAGACGAGAGTGCGATCGCCTCCAGCGTCGAGCGTTCGGCCGAATGCGACATGTCGATCACCAGCCCGACGCGGTTCATTTCACGGATCACTTCGCGTCCCATGCGCGTGATGCCGGGATCTTCCGCCTCGTAGCAGCCGGTCGCAAGCAGGCTCTGGTTGTTATAGGAGAGCTGCATGAAGCGCACGCCGAGGCGATGCCAGATTTCAACCAGCGACAGATCGTCCTCGATCGGCGATGGATTCTGGAAACCGAAGATCACCGCGGTGCGCCCGCTTTCTTTCGCGCGCCGCACATCGTCGGCGGTGTAGGCCGGGCAGATCAGGTCGGGATAATCCTGAAACCACCGGTTCCATTGCCCAATATTGGCGATCGTTTCGCGGAAATTCTCGTGATAGCAGATCGTGACATGGATCGCGGTGACACCGCCCGCGCTCAGCTCCCGGAAAATCTTCTCCGACCAGTTGCAATATTGCAGGCCGTCGATGAGGACGCGGTCGCTTGCGGTCATGGCCTATTCCGGCGCTCCCGCATTGACGTAGGACGTCTTCATCGCGGTGAAGAATTCGACCGCGACGCGGCCCTGCTCGCGCGGCCCGTAGGACGATTTCTTCCGGCCGCCGAACGGCACATGGTAATCGGTCCCCGCCGTCGGCAAATTCACCATCACACAACCGGTCTTCATGTTGCGCCGGAAATGGTTCGCGCGCGCCAGCGATTTCGTGATGATGCCCGAGGTCAAGCCGTAAGGCGTGTCGTTTGCGAGCGTGAGAGCCTCTTCATAGCTGCCGGCCTCGATCACGCAGGCGATCGGGCAGAACATCTCTTCGCGATTGACGCGCATGTCGTTCTTCGTCCGGATGAACAGCGTCGGAGCGAAGTAATAGCCCTCGGTGCGCCGAGTCAGCCGTTCGCCGCCGCAGACGCGCTCGCAGCCTTCGCTCTCGGCGAGCTTCACATAATCGAGCGCCTGCGCGAGCTGCTTCTCGTCGACCACCGGACCGATCTGCGTGCCCTCATCGAGCGCGTGGCCGACCACCAGAGCCTCGGCCTTGGCCTTCAGCTTCGATACGAATTCGTCATGCACCTTGCGATGCACGATGAGGCGCGACGAAGCCGTGCATTTCTGGCCCGATCCGAAATAGGCGCCGTTCAGCGCATGCGCGACGGCCAGTTCCATGTCGCCATCGTCCATGACGACCAGCGGATTCTTGGAGCCAAGCTCAAGCTGGATGCGGGTGAAGTTCGGCGCGGCCCGAGTCGCGACCTGCTGGCCGATCTCGTAGGAGCCGGTGAAGGTGACGGCATCGATGTCGGGGCTTGCGGCCAGCGCATTGCCGACGACGCTGCCCGAGCCCATCAGCAGATTGAAAGTGCCCGCCGGCAGATTCTGGCGGCTGACAATGTCGGCGAATTGCCAGGCAATGGCTGGGGTCGCACTCGCCGGCTTCCAGATCACCGCATTGCCGAAAGCCAGCGCCGGCGCGATCTTCCAGCATGCGGTGGAGAGCGGAAAATTCCACGGCGAGATGACCGCCACCACGCCAATCGGCTCGCGCCGCACATCGACCTCGATGCCGGGGCGCGTCGAGTCCACCGCATCGCCGGAAATCCGCAGCGCCTCGGCAGCGAAATACTGGAAGAACTGTCCGGAGCGAAACACCTCGCCGACACCCTCGGCGCGCGGCTTGCCCTCTTCGCGCGACAGCAATCCACCCAGCTCCTGGCTGCGGGCGCAAATCTCGTCGCCGATAGCCATCAGCGCCTTGTACCGGGTCTCGAGCGGCGAAACGCCCCAGACGCCAGCCGCCTTGCGCGCGGCCGCGATCGCCTCGCCGACCTGGGCCGGCGTCGCCTCGGTGAAATGGCCAACGATGTCAGAGATATCGGAGGGATTGACGCTGGGACGGGAGGAGCCGCCAGCGACCCAGCGGCCATCGATGTAATTGTGCTTGTCCGACGCCATCGTGACACCCGCCAGTTCCATCGGTATCGAAGGCCGATGACACATTTCGGTCAATTCGGAAATGCGGTACAGTATTTCGGTTTTTCCGAATTTTGGTAACTCTGATGCGCACCTCGCTGGCCACCCTTCGCGTCTTCGCCACGGTGGCGGAATCAGGAAACATCCGCCTCGCGGCGGAGCGGTTGGGCCGGACCCCCTCCTCGATTTCCGAGAAGCTGAAGCAGTTCGAGCAGGACATCGGCGCGCCGCTGTTCGAGAGCGGCCGCAAGAACCGGCTCACCCCGGTCGGCAGCTTTGTTCACACCCAAGTTCGCGACCTCTTGAGTCATGTCGACCGCAAGCTGGCGTCGCTGCAGGCGTACTCGCGCAACGCCATTGGCCGCATCGACATCGCGTCGGTGCCGTCGATCGCCACCACGCTGCTTCCTGCGGTCGTCGCGCGTTTCAGAAGCCAATGGCCTGCGGTCGAGATCACTGCACGCGATGCCGACTCGCGCAGCGTCGCCGATCTCGTGCAGTCGGGCACCGTGGAACTCGGCATCGCCAGCATGCCCAGCGAACGCCGGGCGCTTGTGTTCACGCCGCTGTTCGAAGAGCCGCTCGGTATCGTCTGCCGCAAGGATGACCCGCTCTATCGCAAACGTGGCAAGCGGCGCTGGTCGGATCTCGAGAGCCGCACGCTGCTCGCGAATGCGATTTCCGACGCGCACAATATCGGCGCAATACCGTCGCCGACGCAGGCGCCGATCGTGGTCTATAACGTGCTGTCGCTGCTGGCGCTGGTTCGCGCCAATATCGGCATCACCATTCTTCCGCAACTCTCGGTCAACGAGCCGCAAGCCGATATCGGCTTTGTCCCGATCGACGAACCCGACGCAACGCGTACGGTCGGCGTGATCACGCGCGCAGGCGAGGCGCTGTCGCCGGCCACCGCGGCGCTGCTGGAAATCGTGCGCGGCCAACTGCACGACATGGCCGATCGCTTCTCGATCACGCTGAGCGATCCTGCCTCTGCCGCGGCCAAATCCGGATGACCATTGTCACGGACGCCGGACTGCGGCATCGTTATGCGTTGCCGCACCACGCGGCGCCGCTGTGCATATGCGAGGCCCGATGAGATCGATTGTCCGCTTGTTCTGTATGGGCCTCGTTGCCGCTCTCGTGGGCAGTGCGCTCGTCGGCCACGCTCATGCCCAGACCGATGCCTATCCCAGCAAGTCGATCCGAATCTTCGTCGGCTATTCGCCCGGCGGCGGTATGGACACGATCGCGCGCGTGCTCGCGCAACGGCTCGAGGAGAATCTCGGCGTTTCGGTTGTGGTCGAGAACCGTCCCGGAGCAACAAGTACGCTGGCCGCGGCGGCGGTCGCACAAGCGGCACCGGACGGCTACACGCTGCTGCTCGGCGAAACAGGATTGCTGCTGGCGCCGGCGTTGCTGCCGTCATTGTCCTTCGACCTGAAGAAAAGCTTCACGCCGGTGGGATATGTCGCGCAGATTCCGATGGCCTTCGCGGTGACCAACAGCTTCCCCGCCAAGACCACGCAGGAATTGATTGCGACCCTGAAGGCGGACCCGAAGAAATACGACTATGCCTCGCCCGGTGTCGGCACCGTTCAGCATCTCGCCTTCGAGCAGTTCAAGCGCGTCGCGGGCGTCGATGCCCAGCACGTCCCCTACAAAGGCGGGACCGCCTTCTCGCCGGACTTGATCGCGGGCCGCGTCCATATTGCGATCATGAGTTCGTCGGTCGCCGTCGGGCTGGCGCGCGCGAACAGCGCGCGGGTGATCGCCGTGACATCGCTCGATCGATCGACCAATCTGCCGGACGTTCCGGCGATCGCCGACGTGATCCCGGGCTTCGACATGAGCGCGCGCATCTTCCTCGCGGCACCGGCCGGGACGCCGCCCGCCGTGATTGCGCGGCTCGAACAGGCGGTTGCGGCTGCACTGAAGAATCCCGATCTGCAGAAACGCTTTGCCGACCAGGGCGCGAATGTGGTCGCAACGACGAGCGCGCAGACTCAAGTCCAGCTTGCCGAGGAGATGGATCGCTGGGCCTCGGTTGCGAACGCGCTCGGCATGAAGCCGAATTAAGCGACGCAGCCTCCGGTCACCCGGCTGCCGCCGCGAACGAACTCGGCGGCCGGTTCAGGCCGAGATGATCGCGCAGCGTCGTGCCTTCATACGCGGTGCGGAACAGACCGCGCCGCTGCAGCAACGGCACAACTTCCGTGCTGAATATGTCCAGCATATGCGGCAACACCGGTGGCATCAGGTTGAAGCCGTCCGCTGCGCCGTCGTTGAACCAGTCCTCGATCAGATCGGCGACCTGTTCCGGCGTGCCCGCAATCGTCAGATGACCGCGCGCGCCGGCAAGGCTGGACAGCAATTGCCGCAGTGTCGGCTTCTGCCGCCGCACAAAGCCGACGATCACCTCAGCCCGGCTACGCGCCGCTTCGACCGTGGCGGGATCGGGAAAATCCTCCGGCGACAATATCCGGTCGAGATCGAGGTGGGAGAAATCATGCCCGCCGAAGCGATTGGACAGCCGCCGGCGGCCGATTTCAGGATCGGCCAGATCGTTCGCCTCCTGCTCGAGCCGACGCGCCTCCGCCTCGGTGGACGCAATCGTCGGGCTTAAGCCCGGAAGAATATGAATCTGGCTGGCGTCGCGCCCTTCGGCCTGCGCATGCGCCTTCAGGTCGGCATAGAAGGCCTGCGCCGTCGTCTTCTCCATATGCGCGGTGAACACGGCTTCCGCGTGCCGCGCGGCAAAGCGCCGGCCGGTATCGGACGAGCCCGCCTGCACCAGCACCGGCCGGCCTTGCGGGCATCGCGGCATATTCAGCGGCCCGGCCACATCGTAATAGTGGCCCTTGTGATTGATCGGCCGGATGCGATCCGGTCGCGCATAGCGCCCGCCCGCGCGATCGTCGAGCACCGCATCGTCCGCCCATGAATCCCACAGCGCGTTTGCGACGGCGACGAACTCCTCGCCGCGCGCATAGCGCTCCTCGTGCGCGGGCGAACCGGCGCCGCCGAAATTGCGCGCGGCCGCGGGCAGCCACGACGTGACGATATTCCAGCCTACACGGCCATTGCTCATGTGATCGAGCGACGCAAATTGCCGCGCCAGATTGAATGGCTCCGTATAAGTCGTGGAGGCGGTGGCGATCAGCCCGATCTGGCTGGTCGTCACCGCAAGCGCCGCCAGCACCGTGATCGGCTCGAGCCAGGCCTGCGGCGCCTGCATATCCTCGCCCAGAGCCAGCGTATCGCCGAGAAAGATGGAATCGAAGCACGCGGCCTCGGCGCGGCGGGCCAGATCCTGAATGTACCGGATATCGGTCAAGGCCAGCGGCGACGACGTCGGATGGCGCCAAGAGGCTTCATGATGTCCGCGGCTCTGAACGAACAGATTGAGATGCAACTGGCGTTTCATTGAAGGCTAGAACCTGAGGAACAAAATGCGGCGACGGAGCGCGGATGGACTTCCACACTGCCCGACTTTGCACCGCCGTCGCAACCAACCGCGCGTACGGCAGCCCTCAGATGCGCGCATGATCGCAGCTACCTGTCGCGCTCGTCAGGCGGGCTGATCGCTGTCGAGTCCCGTTTGCTGGACGCGACGAATGGCAGCCCCGATCTTCTCGATGCGGGCCGCGAACAGGCCATCATGAGAGCGGGCTTCCAGCGCAATCTGGATTTCGGCCGCCAGAATATGCAGTTGATCCGCCAGCTTCGGATGCGAGTTGTTAAGTCCGCGCTGCAACTGGACGCATGAGCCGATCGCAGCTTTCGCGCGATCCTCCCATTGACCGGATGCCCGAAGCTCGCGTTCGGACAATGCGGCGGCGCCGGTGCATACGTTCCGCAACAATTGAAGAAGCTGCTGCCGCGAGGCCACACGGCCATCGATAATCTGATCTGTCATAACCTGAGCCACGTCGGGGATTGCCGGCAAAGATCGCCGTCCCGCCGCAGATATTACAGGTCTTTTTGCCGCGCCGTCTCCGATATCGCGATCCGAAGGCGTGGGAGACCGAGGATCGGTCAGTCTATCGGTCGGTCGCAGTCCCGTCGGTCGCAATCGATGGGGCGCCGGGCAGAGTTGCACGTTGTTCGGCCGGGAACCGGTCGAGCGCGATCTGCAGTTGACGGGCCTCGTCTTCAAGCCCGATCCAGCGCAGTTTCCGGATCAGCTTGACCAGCTCCACCGACGTCGGACGTTCCACCGGGTCAGCAATTTCCTGCGGATCGACGTTACGTTCCATGGGCGTCCTCCGATGCAAAGTTTCTTTGTCCCAGATTGACGTGCTGTCCCCCGATTGCCGTTTCACCCCGAGCAGACCGACGTGCGGCCGTCCGGCGTTGCGGGCTGATTGAACTATTAGGTACTCGAGCCTTTGCCACCGGTCGACATGAACCGGTTCATCGAGGTGACGAGCTTCTGGCTGTCGGCGAAGAACTTCTGACTGTCCTTGGTAATGGTCTCCATGCGGCGGCCCATCCAGTCCTGATAGGCCTTGGCCGCATCCGGGAGCGACTTGGCCGCAGCCAGCTTGGCGGCAAGATCGGAGGCCAACTCCCTTTCCTGTTCCATGCGGGCGAGCCAGTCCGCATTGGCTTGCTCAATCAGCTTGGCGAACTCCTTCTGCATGTCGGTGAGCGCGTCCGCCTGCTCTTTTCCCAGCTTGGTGAAGTCTGCCGGGTTGAACATCGGCATTGGCCATTTCGTGTGCTCGTCGGATGACATCGTTATTTCCTCCTCGCGCCGAGAACCTTGTACCCAGGTCCGAATGCCGAAGCGCGGTTGAGCCAAACTCGCACCACCGCCAAGGCCTCACCTGTTTGGGATCCATCGGACCACGCCGCGTTGACCTCTCTCAAGTCCGGCGCCGGAAATATTTCCGGTGCTGCGGGGTTTCCGGAATGCAAGGGTCAGGCGACATCGTTTGATGGATCTTGATAAAAT
Organism: Pseudorhodoplanes sp.; assembly: GCF_059499825.1. Taxonomy (NCBI): domain Bacteria; kingdom Pseudomonadati; phylum Pseudomonadota; class Alphaproteobacteria; order Hyphomicrobiales; genus Pseudorhodoplanes; species Pseudorhodoplanes sp. Next base: position 101,823 of record NZ_JCABZI010000013.1, on the reverse strand, counting down.
TCAAATCGTCGTCAGATAACGTAAGCTCATTCGTCGGAGCGGTCTTGTGCCGGCTGGCGAACGCGGCAAGCACTAAACACAGAATGCTGGCTGGGTCCGCTGCGGACCAAGGCAGTGTACGACAAGACATCGTGTCTATGGAGAGTTTCATGCGCGCCAATTTTGTTTTCATCGCGCTCTTCGCTTGCGCCCTGAGCGCGACGGCGCCGGCACCTTCGGATGCGTTGGCTGGTCAACAAAACTTGATGCTGCAGCGCAGTACCGAGATTTCTGCGGCGGCAAAGCGAAAGCCCAAGAAGCCCGTGCCACAAGGCACCCCCTATGTCCGCCGCGGCTTCGCCGATCCCTCGTTCGGCCCGGATGGAAAGCCTTACAAGGTTCCGGAATATCTCCGGGGGCAATGCTACATCGACGACGGCTATGGCCGCTTTTCGGCGTGTAACAATCGAATCTGAACGCGTCCGACCTCGAGGACGATCAAGCGTCCTCGAGTTTGTCGGGGTCAGCCAAGTGGCTGCAGCCAGTTGCCTGCGCTTTCCATGGCTCCGTAATCTCCCGTAGGGGCAATATCCAGCTTTCAGCCAAGCAATTCCGTCCGGAAGATGCAGCGCATTCACCGCGCGCATCTGACGGAGGGAACGATGAGAACCGGCCTTCGCAACGGCGCATTGCTGATCGCAATCGGTCTCTCGGTGCTTGCCGCACCGGCCGGCGCGGGTCCGTTTGAGGATTGCACGCAAAATTACCGTCCGCGGCTGAGACTGGCGGGCTGCAGCGAGGTCATCCGCTCTCCGTCTTTCGACGCGGCAGCAAAGAGCAAGGCCTACACCAATATCGGCGAATTGCGGACGCAGGCTGGCGCGCTCAAGGAGGCGATCCGGAATTTCAGCCTGGCGCTGCGACTGGATAGCGAAAACAGCATCGCTTATGCAGGACGGGCCGAGGCGTACGCCGCGTCCGGCGACGTGGCGGGTGCAATCCGCGACTACGACAAGGCGATTTCGATCTCGCCGTCCGACAGCGCCAACTTCGTCGGAAGAGGCCATGCCTATCTGGTTCGCGGCAATGCCGATGCTTCGATCCGCGACCTGAGCGAGGCGCTTCGCCTGCAGCCCGGCAGTGCGGTGGCCTATAACAATCGCGGCCTTGCCTACCGCAAGAAGGGCGACACGACGGCAGCACTCGCGGACTACAGCGCTGCGATCGCACTCAATCCGGCTTACGCGCTGGCCTATGCCAATCGCGGCCGTCTCAACGAGAGCATCGGCAAGACCGACGACGCGATACAGGATCTCTCCGAAGCGCTGCGTCTCGACCCGTCGCAAGCTTCGGTGCGAAACGCGCTGAAAAAACTCGGCGCCCTCGATCCGGCCGAGCGCGAAAGCAATGCGCGTCTGCGCGAGGGCCGAACGCTGGTCGAGGTCAGTTGCGCGCCCTGCCATGCCGTGGGCCCAAGCGGAACGAGCCCGAATGCCAAGGCGCCTCCGTTCCACGAGCTTCAGAAGCGGTACGCGATGCTGTCTCTGCGCACGCCAATCACCCGCGGCCTGGCAGCGCCGCATGACGAGATGCCGCGATTCAGGCCGACGGATCAGGAACTGGACGCGATCATCGCTTACATCAACAGTCTCGCGCCACGCCGCTGATCCTAGCCGCGATCCCGCAACAGCCGGCGGATGATCTTGCCGGAGGTCGTCATCGGCATCTGATCGATGAAGTCGATCTCGCGCGGATATTCGTGCGCAGACAGCCGCGTGCGAACGAACTCCTGCAACTCGGCGACCAGTTGGTCGCGCGGCGTCTCGATGCCCGGCTTGACGACGACGAACGCCTTCACGATTTCAGTGCGCAACGGATCGGGTTTGCCGATCGCAGCCGCAAGCGCGACCGCGGGATGACGGATCAGGCAATCCTCGATCTCGCCCGGCCCGATCCGATAGCCCGACGAGGTGATGACATCATCATCGCGACCGACGAAATGAAAATAGCCGTCTTCATCGACGATGCCCTGATCGCCGGTGGTCATCCAGTCGCCGATGAACTTGTCGCGCGTCGCGTCCGGCCGGCCCCAGTAATCGAGGAACATTACCGGGTTCGGACGGCGCACCGCGATCTGGCCGATGGTGCCGGACGCGACCGGCACACCATCGGCATCGATCACTGCGACCTCATGCCCGGGCACCGGCTTGCCGATGGCGCCCGGGCGCGACACGCCAAGCATCGCGCAGGATGACAGGACCAGATTGCATTCGGTCTGGCCGTAGAACTCGTTGATGGTCAGGCCGAAAGCATCCCGGCCCCATTCGAACGTTTCCGAGCCGAGCGCCTCGCCGCCCGATCCGATGCTGCGCAGTTTCAGATCGTATCGCCCGCGCGGATTCGGTGCCGCGCGCAGCATGCGAAGCGCCGTCGGCGGAATGAACGCGTTGCGGACGCCGGTGCGCGCCATCAGCGCATAGGCCTCTTCCGGGTCGAACTTGTCGAACCGGTGCGCCACCACCGCGACGCCGTGATGCAGCGACGGCAGCAGCGCATCGAGCAGGCCGCCGGCCCAGGCCCAGTCCGCCGGCGTCCAGAACAGGTCACCTGGCTGCGGAAAGAAATCGTGCGGCAATTCAATGCCCGGCATGTGTCCAAGCAATACGCGATGCGCATGCAGCGCGCCCTTGGGCGGCCCGGTGGTGCCGGAAGTGTAGATCATCATCGCGGGATCGTCGGCCGATGTAGCCTCGGCCGTGAACGCGTCGGACGCCGCCTGCAGGAGCGAGGCAAAGCCGATCGCGCCATCGGCGTCGCCATCGGTCGAGATCACAAGCTTCAAGTCGGGCGGAGTGTCGCCCAGACTGGCGAGCTTCTGCACGCCAACATCATTGGTGACCAGCACCTTCGCGCCGGAATTCTGCAACCGGTAGGCCAGCGCCTCGGTGCCGAACAGCAGCGCCAGCGGCAGCGCAATCGCGCCAAGCTTGTAGATCGCAACATGCGCGATCACCGCTTCCGGCGATTGCGGCAGCAGGATCGCCACCCGCTCTCCGCGCCCGACGCCGTGTGCCCGCAAGGCATTGGCGAGCCGGTTCGACCTCTGCATCAGCGCGCGAAACGAAATCGCCTCGGTTCCACCGCCACTATGGACATGGATGATGGCAGCACGATCTGGGTCGGTCCGCGCCCAGCGATCGCAGACATCGACGCCGATATTGTAACGGGCAGGAATCTCCCAGCGAAATTCGCGATAGAGCCTGTCGTAGTCCTTGATGAATGGAAGCATCCCGGCAGCCTTGCGGGCGGCAAGCTAGTCGGGCAAGCAGCCTGCGTCCAGTGATTGGTGCATGTGATGAACGATGGCAGCCCCGCGCCGCTGCAATGGCGACCGATGAGTGCGGCCGATCTCGCCGCGGTCGACGATCTGTCGGCCCGTATTCACCCGGATTTTCCCGAACGGCCGGAGGTCCTGGCGGAAAAATTCCGGCTGTTCCCGCGCGGCTGTTTCGTACTTGCTGCCGCCCCCGAGGGCCAGCCGAACGGATATTGCTTTTCTCATCCCTGGATGTTCGGCCCCCCGCCTGCGCTGGACACGATGCTCCGCGCGCTGCCGGAGGCCGCGACCACGTATTTCATCCACGATCTCACCGTCGAAGCATCTTTGCGGGGCAGGAATTTCGCATCCACGCTGGTGCCGCGGCTATTCGAGGCCGCCCGCGATGCTGCACTCCGCCGGATGATGCTGGTCGCGGTCAGCGGCAGCACGCCGTTCTGGATGAGGATGGGGTTTCACCGGACCGGCGATGACCAGCTTCAGGCTGCGACCCGCGCGAAATACGGCGCGGGTGCGGTTCACATGGTCCGAGAACTCGCTTGATCGGCTATTGCGCGACCTGCGCCATGCGCTGATCCGGCGAAGCCAGGATCAGCGCCCAGAACACCTTGTATTTGGTGTTCGGCACATAGACCGCGGCGATCCCCATCTGGGTGGCGCCTTTCAGCAGCATATTCGCCTTGTGCGACGGCGAGTCGCGCCAGCCCGAAAAAGCCTCGGCAAGCGTATGGTAGCCGGCGCCGATATTCTCAGCACCCGTTTGTGCCTTGTAACCCGACTTGCGCAGCCGCTGCTGGAAATTGCCGGCGACATTGTGGTCGAGCTTGTCCTTGGTCGCCATGGCTCGCGCCTGCTCCTCGGCCATCCGCATCAGCTGCGGATCGAGCGTCACGTCGCCCAGCAGGTTGTTGCGCCGGTAGCCGGAAATCATCGAGGCCGCGGCCTGCGGATCGAGTTGGGCGCCTTCGCGGGCCATGCTCTGATAGAATGTCGGCTGCGACGGCAGGGGCTCGGTCGCGCAGCCCGCGAGCGCCAGACCGAGCCAACACAATATTGCTGCAGACATCGGCCACCCGCCCACCATCGCCTGAAATCCCCCGATCGACCGAATTGGCCGCAAATTGGTAACCAAACGGTAAATGCCGTCTGGAACCCACAAGTCACCGCGCTTTCGGCTTTTTTGGGGCCGGCCGCTTGTGGTCCTCGGATTCGGGCGCGTCCGGCTCGTCGTCCTCGGCTATGCCTTCGATGTGAATGTGCCGGTGCGGGTACGGCATTACGATACCCTCGGCCCGGAAACGCTCGAGAATCGAGAAACAGATATCGCTCTTGATTCCTGCACCGTCGCCGAGATTTCGGACCACCCAGCCAAGCTCGAAATTGATGGCGCTTTCGCCGAAGCCGGTGAGGAATACGGTCGGCCCCGGGGTCTGCATGACATGCGGGTGCGCCTTTGCGATCTCCAACAGGATGTCTCGTACCTTTGCGACGTCGCTGTCATAGGCGACGCCGATTGCCACCGCCACCCGCGCAAAGGTGTCGGTGTGGGTGCGGTTCTTCACCACCTGCGTGATCAGTTCGGAATTCGGAATGATGACGCTTGCGCGGTCGCCGGTTTCGATCTCGGTTGCGCGCACATGGATACGGCGCACCCGCCCCTCCTCGCCCTTGACCGCAATGATGTCGCCGACCCGGATCGGCCGCTCCGCCAGCAGGATCAGCCCGGACACGAAATTCGACACCACCGATTGCAAGCCAAAGCCGATACCGATCGAGAGCGCGCCGGCGACCAGGGTGATCTTCTGAAAATCGACGCCGAGTTGCGCGAGCGCGAGCGCGCTGGCGACAATCACGCCGAGATAACCGAAAATGGTGGTCACGGAGTTCTGCAGGCTCGGATCGAGCGTGGTGCGCGGCAGGAAGCGGTTGTTGAGCCAGCCCTGGACCGCGCGCGTTGCCAGGATTCCGATGATTAGAATCGCAAGCGCGATCAGGATCGTGGTGAGCGATATCGAAATCTCGCCGATGCGGAATCCGAAGGTCGCGTCCTTCAGCACACCGACAAAATCCGCGGCGAAGATGCCCCACGGGCCAAGCAGCGGCATCAGCACGACCAGCACCAGGAGCACCCGGATGACCGCGGACAGCAGCGTGCCGAGCAGATCGATCGACCGCGGCTTCATGCCGAAGAAATGCGCAACCGAACGTCCGCGCGGCGTGGCAGCCGTCAGCACTTCGGTGAACAACGCGTCGACGAAAGTCAGCAGAATATAAAGCGCGCCGATCAGACCGAGCGCGGACAGAAAGCGGCCGGCGAGGAAGGCTGCCAACCCGATGAAGCCGGTCACCAGCGCGGCAATGATGCCGATTGCGAGCAGCCATCCTGCACTCCGAAGCCAACCGGCGCCGGCGACATCGTCTTCCAACGTTTCGCGGTTGCCCATCAGGAACAGGAACCGGCACAGCAAAGCCGCAATCACGGCAGCGAAGATCGCGTTGGTCGCAACCGTCAGAATGACCGGCGCCACGATGATCTGCAGGATCGCATTGATCAGAATGATCGCGCCGAGAATGCGGGCGACCCAGGTCAATTTCGACGCGACCAGCCCTGCGGTCTCCTCCTTCACCGAAAGCAGACGCCGGTCGGGATCGCCGGGCGCAAACAGTCCGACAGCGACCCCACGGCCGAAGGCCGCAATCGTGACCGCGATCGCGAGCGTCAGGCCGATATTGCCGATCCGCTCGGTCAGCAGGCCGAACCCGTTCAGGATCAGCAGCGCGCCGATCACGATCGCTGGCGCAGTGATGGTGACGCGCAGCAGCGACAACAACGCGAAGAACGACTTGGCGAAGCGGGTGCCGAGCTCTTTCGGCCGGAAGTCGCGCCGCACGAACCAACGCAGGAACAGTGCCGCGCTGACGAAGAACACAAACAACGCGAGGCCTGCCGCTCCCAAATTCCATGAGGTTGCGCTGGCGCGGAAATGATCCATCCAGCCTTGCGCCAGCAGCTTGACGCCAAACCATGCATCCGGCGCGGCCTTGAATGCCTGGGTCCAAAGCGCCGGATCGAGCACGCTCGAGGAGCGACCGAGCAATTGCTGGGTGAACAGCCCGCGGCGGCGTTCGGTGATCCGCACCGAAATATTGTCGGCGCGCAGCATCAAGAGCCGTGTCTGCTTCAGCGCGCCGTCGAGTGCCGCGCGCCGTTCCTCCAGCCGTGCGCGCTCTTCGGTGAGGGCCGGGTCCTCCTTCGGCTCGGCCTCGTCAGGCGCATCGCCAAGCTGCTTCAGCCGCGCTTCGACATCGACCAACCGCTCGTCGAGCGAACTGATGATCTCGCGCAGTTCATCACGGACCGGCTCCAGCCGGCCACGATGCTGAACCAGGGTCGAGTCGCCGATATCGGGACTTCGGAGCGACGTCTCGATCTGATCGATAGCCTCTTTCAGAGGCTCGATCGACGCCATCGTCCGCGACAGCCTCGGCCGTTCCGGGTCCGGCGCAGCCGGTTGCGCCGCAGGATCTGCAGCCTTTGGCGCCGGGGCACCCGCCTTTGGCGCCGGACTGGCCGCTTTTGGAGCGGCGGCCTTGGGAGCGGCCGCATTGGGCGCGGCAGCCTTCGGGGCGGTTTCCTGCGCGAGGCTCGCCGTCGAAATGGCGGCGGCCATGGCCAGCAATACCGATGCGGCGGAGAAACGGCGGATCAGAACATGAATCGACATTGGCCCTGTCAAGCAGTGGAATCGGAGGGCATTGTGGCATGCTCCGCCACGCAATCCCCCCATGCAAGGCGCCGCGCCTGCCGGAAGCGCGCGCCGTCCCGCTTTGACAGCAGGTTCTGGCTGGCGGTGCCGTTTTGCCCGCACAGCTTCAGGGAGACCGTGCCGCCTCTCACCTGCACCGACGCGATCACCCGCGCCGCCACCGGCAGCGGCGGATGACGGGATGCTGCGATGTAGATGAACTTCTCGTCCTCCCATGGCACATCGGCGGACTTGATCCGGCGGTGCATCCGCGAGCGCGCCACCCGGCGCGAGAAATGGCACCAATCCGGGGCCACAAGCGGACAGGCCAACGCATGCGGACACGGAGCGACGAGATGCGCGCCGGCCGCTATCAGACTCTCCCGCACCGAAAGGATACGCGACCAGCCGGCCGGCGTGCCCGGTTCAACCACAACGATCGTATCACCGGTGGCCTGCCAGAGCCGCTCGATCAGCGGGCCGATCGCCAACGGCGCGAGTTCGTCCAGCACATAGGCCAGCATGACCAGATCGTGCTGCGACTGCCCGGCTGCTGCGGCTGCGAGATCAGATGTACGCCAGTCGATGCTCCGGAACGCGAAACCGGACGCCAGCAACTCGCCCCATCGCCGGATGGCAGGACTGGTCTCGATCAGCGTGGCGTCTGAAACGCTCGGCCAGCAATCGCGCGCGGCAAACAGCGCGGTGCCGGGCCCGGCGCCGGCATCGAGCAGGCTTTCCGGCATGAAGCCGGGCCGCAATTGCGCGACCGCATCAAGGCTGGCACGCACCGCGGCATAAGTCGCCGGCATGCGGACCGCGAGATAGGCCCGTGCGGACAGGTCGTCCGCCAGATGCGCGCGACCGTCGCGGGTCTCGCTGCGATAGCGCGCCGACAGACGCGCGGCCGCGGCCTGCAGATCGGCAAGCGGCACGCCTTCGAGCGCATTGTCGACGGCCGTGCGAAGGACGGTAGGAAGCTCCATGCCGCGATTTCAACGAAATCCCGGCACGGCGCAACCTGCTTCACGCGTATGCGGCCCAGAACCGTCCTTCGTCAGGCGGCATAGGCCGGGTCTGCGGCCATCTGCCGGATTGCGCCGAGTGTGGCGTCGACCGCCTTGAGGTAATCGCGCTCCATGATGGCGCGAAACTCGCGTTCTTCCGCGCTGTCGGAGGGCGCATCGACAAGTTGCAGCGCGAACGAGAAGCGCAGACGCAAGTCCTTGTCGTCACCGAGAATCTCGTTGACGATGAAGCCGTCGACATTGCCGGATTCGCGCACGAACACGACCTTGTCCTCGGGATAGAACGTGATGCGCTCGCGCGCGTCCTCCCCCCGGAACACGATGTCGCGCACCAGTCCGTTTTCGAAGCGCGAAATCACGTCGCACTTCGCCATGCCGGGGACGAAAGGCAGCGCATTCTCCGCCTTCATCACCAGCCCGCGCCAGATATCGCTGCGGCTCAGGGGTTGCTGACCCGGCGCGTTGGCGGGAATTTCTTTCGATACGTAGATCATGTTGTCTCCTGACTGCTTCTTCCAAGCGCCGGGCTGGCGTCCTCAGCGAGGGCCCGCGGCTAGAAAATGCCTTGCGGTTGCAGCCCCAATCGTTGCGTCCCGTACATGGCCGACAGCATGTCCCAGTCGATGCTGGCATGCGTCGCCGCGGTGTTCGCATCGCGCCAGAAGCGCTGAACGCGACTTTTCTCGTCGGCCGCCGCGGCGCCCGACTTGTTGAAGATCTCGTTCACCACTTCAGTCGAGGTGCGTCCCGCAAAGCCGTGATTGCGCCGAATGCGGACCCGCAGCTCGATGTCGGGTGTGCCCCCGGCGAGCACGATGTCCTGCCCTTCGCGCAGACTGGTCACCATCAGCGTGCGTGCGGCGTCGATATGGGCGGCCGAGCGGCCGATCAGGCTCTGGATCAAAGGCTGCTCCGCCACTTTCTCGAATACGCCGGGACGCGCCATGCGCTTCGCATCGCGCGCAGTTTCGGTGAAGGCATCGAGCGCGCCCTGCGCCATGCCGACGATCGGCGCAACCAACGCGGTCGGACCGAAGGTCGGATATCCGAAGCGCGCCTGCCCGTTATCCGGAATGTCGAGGCCCGGCATCTTACCGGTGAAGATGGCGCCCAGCGGCAGGATCCGATGGTGCGGAACGAAGACCGGTTCGGTGATATGCAGCGTCTTCGATCCGGTGCCCTGCAATCCGGCGACATTCCAGCTGTCGTGATCGACGACGACATCCTTCACCGGAACTAGGCACCACGCCACCGTAGGCGGGCCCTCCTTGTTCGGTATCGCCGCCGAGAGAATGAGCCAGGCCGCGCTGTCGACGCCGCTGGCCCAGGGCCAGGTTCCGGTGATTTTGATACCGCCGTCGACGATCTCGACCTTCGGTGTCGGCACGTAGGAGACCGCGAGCAGATTGTCGGTGTCGTCCCAGACTTCCTGCTGCGCTTCGAGCGGGAAGAAAGCGGTCATCCAGCCGAAGCAGACCGCAAGCGTGCCGCACCAGCCGGTGCTGCCGCAGGCCCGGCCGAGTTCGAAACCGACCTGCGCCAGTTCCGCCGGCCCGTATTCGTAACCGCCGAAGCGCTTCGGCTGCATCATGCGAAAGACATTCGCATCGCGCAGCGCGTCCATGGTCTCTTGCGGGACCCGCCTGGCTTTTTCCGCGCGGAGCGCACGCGCGCCGATCTCCGGCGCAAGCCTGCGAATCCGTTCGAGGATGTCGTCGAATTCCGGCCGCGCTGCCAGCGCGTGAACCGCGGCGGAGCGTTTCGCTTCCTGCTGCATAGCCCGCTTCCTCCCTGAAAGCGTAACGTTCGTTACGGTACGAAATACTGCACAGCTTCTGACATTTGGCAACGACAATTCATTCGCTGCATTGCGAAGGCCGCGCGAGCTCATTCGTTGCAGACGCAACGAATTGATTTCATCGGATTGCGATTGCTGCGAAAAAGGAGGGCCCGCATCTGACAATTCAGATGGTTATCCCGCGGCTTTATTTTTTTGCCGTTTTGCTTTTTGACGCTGCCGGCCGTGACGTGTTGGATCGCCCGCGCGTTGAAGACGGCTTCGATGTCGTGCCGGCCGCGCAGCCGCTTAGAAAAACGGAGACCGCGATGTCGACCGTCTCATCGATCCGCCGGGCGCGATCCTTCTCACTCGACGCCGACGTGAGCCAGCTGAGGATCTGCTCGCCGATCAGCATGTCGTGAAGCAGGATGGCAAGGCGGCGCGGCTCCTTGTCCGCACGGATGTTGCCGTTCGCCTGCTGAAGCGCGATCCACTCCGCGAAGATGCGATACACCGTCTCCGGACCGGTCTTGTAAAACAGCCGGCCGGCCTCGGGAAATTCGCGGCCGATCGACGTCACCAGACGATGGAACGACATGATCTGCGGCGTCAGCACCATCGACACGAAGGAGCGTGCGATCCGCGTGGTCTGCTGTTCGAGCGTTCCGACCGGCCGGGTGTCGATGCGAATCGTCACATCGGAGCATAATTGCTGGACCACCGCCTCGAACAGCTTCGCCTTGTTCCCGAAGTTGGAGTAAATCGTCTCTTTCGAACCGCCGACGACCGCGATGATCTCGTTGATCGACACGCTGTCATAGCCGCGCTCGAGAAACAGCTTCGCGGCCGAACGCACGATCTTTTCGCGCTTGATCGCAGTGCTCTTGCGCAGGCCGGCTGAAGAGCCGTTGCTGTCCGCGGTCGCCTGATTTGCCGGTTTCCTCAGCGAGTCCATGGCTCAAGCTATGACAGGAACCGGTCGGGAGGCCAGCGGAAACGTGGAGCCCGGCCTCAGCGGCGGCTTGCCGCCGGCTTCAGGCATCCGCCGAGAAAGACGCGCACGGCGACGCGCACGGTTTCGTCGACCCGCGCCTTTTGCGCGGCGCGCGGCATGCTCGTGAGCCAGCCGAGTTGGTGCTCGCCAATCAGCATGTCGAGAAACAACACGGCAAGACGGTACGGATCCTCGTCGATCAGCCTGCCCTCTTTCTGATGCCGCTCGATCCATTTGCCGACGATGGCGTAAGCTGAACTCGGTCCGGACTGGAAGAACAGCCGCCCCGCTTCCGGGAAGGTGCGGCCGATCGAGACCATGAGCCGATGGAATTCCAGGATCGGCGGCGTCAGCACCATCTCGACAAAGGAATGGCCGATCTTGGTCAGCTGCTCCTCGAGCGTGCCGCCGGCATCGATATCGATGCCCAGCGTAACGTCGTCGCATTTCTGCCGGACGACCGCTTCGAACAATCCCTGCTTGCCGCCGAACCAGGCATAGATCGTAGCCTTGGAGCCGCCGGCGACACCGATGATGTCGTCGATCGAAACGTTGTCGTAACCCTTTTTCAGAAACAGCGGCGCCGCCAGCCGGACCAGCCGCTCACGGCGCGGATCGGAATTGGCTGCCTCCGCCGCGACCGGCGCCGACGAACCCTTCTGCGGCGCGCGTCGCGACGACGGAGCCTTGGCATCCTGAACTGACATGCGGTTTACCACGATGGACGATGTCGTCATGTAGCGCCAAAAGTTTTCTGTTGCACTATCCCTGATTTTGACTGTAACGTACAGTACAGTACAACGACAACACAATAAATGCGCTCGGGAGGACGTGAATGCAGACCGGATACCGGCTGATCAGCTACGCCGGCAAAGACGGATCGCCTGTCGCGGGGATCCTGGCCGCAGATCGCGTCGTTCCGGCAGCAAGCGTTCTCGGCGACACCTTCTCATCGGTGATGGATATCCTCCGGTCGTGGGATCAGGTTCACCCACGCCTCGCCAAGGCATGCGAGGACAAGTCCTTTGCCGACAAGGGCGTCCCGCTGTCCTCGGTCAAATTGCTGGCGCCGATCCTCTATCCCGGCACGTTCTATTGCGCGGGCGCAAATTACTGGGACCATCTCAACGAGATGGCCGCAATCGCCAAGAAGACCACCGGCCGTGACGTCCACATCACCAAGCCGGCCGAGCCGTGGTTCTTTCTGAAGACCGCGGCCGGCTCGATTATCGGCGACGGCGCACCGGCGCGTCTTCCGAGCTTCTCCAAGCAGGTCGACTGGGAGGCCGAAATCGCCGCGGTGATCGCGCGGCCGACCCGTAACATTTCCGAACAGGATGCGCTGAGTGCGGTCGCGGGATACGTCATTGTCAACGATCTCTCCGCGCGCGATCTGATGAAGCGCGAAGGCTCGATCTTCGTCTATGACTGGATCGGACAGAAGTGCTTCGAGGACGCGGCGCCGATGGGGCCCTGGCTCACGCCGGCCGCCTATGTGTCCGACCCGAACAATCTCGACATCAAGCTCTGGGTGAACGGCGTCCTCAAGCAGGATTCCAACACATCCAAGATGGTGCACAACACCGCCGAACAGATCGCCTATCTCAGCCGGCACATCACGCTGCAGCCGGGCGACGTCATCGCGACCGGAACGCCCGCCGGCGTCGGCCTGCCCAAGGGCGAATTCCTGAAAGTCGGCGACGAGGTGAAGATCGAAATTGCCGAGCTCGGCACCCTGACCAACAGGATGGTCGCCGACAACGCGTAAAAGTTTGTGTCCTTGTAGGAGTGCGTGATGCCGTCCGCCGCCCAGATGAAGATCGCGGAACTGACGAAAGGCATGCTGAAGCTCAAGCTTTTCGTCATCTTTTCACAAGGCAAGGGCCTCGACGTGACGCCTTATCTCGCCGAGCACCTTGAATACATGATCGCGCTCGAACGCGAGGGAAAGCTGTTCGCGTCCGGTCCGCTGGGCGATCCGTCAAAGGCCGACGGCATGACGATCGTGCGCGCGGCCGACGAAGAGGAAGTCCAGAAGATCGCGCTGAAGGACCCGTTCGTCGTTCATGGCATCCGCACCTTCCGGATCGTGCCATGGACGGTGATGGAAGGCTCGCTCAGCGTCACGGTCAATTTCTCCGACCAGACCGCAAAGATTTCCTGACAGCATCACAGCCGCCGACAGAGCGCTGGACGACAAGAAACGGAATCGGGACAGGGGAGCACGCGCATGCAGACGATTGGATTCATCGGCGTCGGGAAAATCGGACTGCCTATCTGCGAGCATCTGATCAAGGCGGGTCACAAGGTGATCGGTTATCGCCGGTCGTCGCTCGCCGATTTCGAGGCGCTCGGCGGCGTGGCGGCAAAGTCGCCGGCCGATGTCGGCGCACAGGCCGATATCGTCTTCACCTGTCTGCCGAACGATGCGGCGCTGGAAGAGGTCATCAACGGACCGGACGGCCTGCAAAAGACCGCGCGTCCCGGACAGATCATCGTCGAGTTCGGCTCTCACCCGGTTCCGGTGAAGCAGCAATACGTCAAGCCACTTGCCGAGAAAGGCGCGGTCTTCCTCGATGGCGAGGTCAGCGGCACGCCCGGCATGGTGCAGGCGCGCAAGGCGGTGATCTATCTCGGCGGACCGGCCGATGCGGTGAAGAAACTCGAACCGGTCATCGCGGATTTTGCCGACCTGTGCCTGCATCTCGGCGATTTCGGCGCCGCAACCAAGGTCAAACTCGTCAATAATTTCCTGGTCGCGCTCCACATTGCCGGCACCGCGCAGGCGATGGCGCTGGGACTGAAGACCGGCGTCGACAAGGATCTGCTGATCAAGGCGGTGGCCACCGGCAGCGGCGGCTCGTCGGCCTTCTCGATCCGCGCGCCTCTAATGGCGGAGCGGAAATTCATGCCGCAGATGGGAAATGCGGCCGGGCTCGCTCACTATCTCGACACCGCAAAGGACATGGCCGCGGAAGCCGGTGTCGCGACCGACCTTCTGGACAGCCTGATCGATATCTACGCGCGTGCGGTGCCGAATATCGGCGACCGCGATGTCGCAGCCATTCTCGAACACTTCGAAACCACCCGAAAAAACTGAAGGAGCGATCTCCATGATCGGCGTGCGCAAAATCTCTCATGCAGTCTACGAGGTTCCCGACCTCGAGCATCAACTCGAATATTACACCGAGGTTCTCGGCCTCTCGGTGACCGGGCGCGACAGCGACGCGGTCTATCTCGCGAACACGATCGACCACCATTCGGTCGTTCTGCGCAAGGGCTCGCATCCGCGTTGCACCAGCATCGGCTTCCAGCTCGGACCGGATGATGACCTGGACGGCTTCGAGAAGCAGACCGCGGCGCATGGCATCCGCACCGAACGCAAGAAGGACGCCCAGCCGACCGTCTCCGACATGGTGTCGTTCGAGGACATCAAGGGCACGGTGATGGAAGTGTTCCGGCAGCCGGAGCCGCAGAAGCAGCCGTTCACCAGCAAGGGCGGTGTCGTCCCGCACAAGCTCGGCCACATCGCCTTTCATGTCACCGACGCGCAGAAGGCGACGCGCTTCTATTGCGACGTGCTCGGCTTCCGCGTCTCCGACTGGATGGGCGACTTCTTCTCGTTCCTGCGCTGTGGGCCGGATCACCACACCATCAACCTGGTGGAGACCGGAAAGAACAAGCACTTCCACACCGCGTTCGAGCTGCGCGACTGGGCTCACATGCAGACTGCACTCGATTACATCAGCCGGCATGGCTACAAGACGCTGTGGGGCCCCGGCCGTCACGGCATCGGCCACAACCTGTTCTCCTACCATCGCAGCCCGAACGGCCTTATCACCGAGTTGTTCGCAGAACTCGACCAGATGAAGGATGAGTCGCTCGGCTATTTCGAGCCGCGCCCCTGGCACCGCGATCATCCGCAGCGTCCGAAGACGTGGCCGAAGACGCCCGAGGCCGCGAATCTCTGGGGTCCGATGCCGCCGGACGAAATGATGGAATAAGCACACTGCACAGAACCGGACGCAGAAGCCGGACCGAACTTTATCGATACGCAAACAGGGAGGTTTTTATGAACGTGACATTGCGGACGCTATGGGGGCGTGTCGCCGCGTTACTTGCGATCGTCGTCCTTTCCGTCTCCGCCGCCTCGGCGCAGGCACCGGCAGGCGATCCGATCAAGGTGGGCTTCAGCATGTCGCTGACCGGCGCGGTGGCGCCGAACGGTCAGCAATTGCTGCGGGCGCTGGAAATCTGGCGCGATGACGTGAATGCCGCGGGCGGTCTGCTCGGCCGTCCGGTCGAACTCATCCACTACGACGACCAGAGCAGCCCGGCGAATGTGCCCGGCATCTACCAGAAGCTGCTCTCGGTCGACAAAGTCGACCTGCTGCTCGGACCATACTCCACGAACATGGCCGCTCCCGCCATGCCGGTGATCATGCAGGCCGGCAAGACCACCATCACCATGCTGGCAATCGGTGTGAACCGGCACTTCAACTACGACCGCTATTTCTCGATGGTGCCGGTCTCGTCGGAGGGCGTGGCTTCGTTTTCCAGAGGCTTCTTCGAACTCGCCGCCGCTCAAAATCCGAAACCTGTGACCGTTGCCATGGTGGCGGCCGACGCGGAATTCGCCCGCACCGCGGCGGACGGCGCCAAGGAAAACGCCAAGAAGCTCGGCTTCAAGATTGTGTATGACCGGAGCTATCCGCCGACCAATACGGATTTCGCTCCGATCATGCGCGCGGTGCAGGCGGCCAATCCCGACATCGTGTTCGTCGCGGCCTATCCGCCAGACACCGTCGGCATCATCCGGTCCGCGAACGAAATCGGCCTGAAGCCGAAGATGTTCGGCGGCACCATGATCGGCTTGCTCGCAACCCCGCTCAAGGTGCAACTCGGGCCGCTCACCAACAACCTGGTGATCATGGAAAGCTTCACCCCGGCCTTCAAATTCCCGGGGCTGGAGGAAGTGCTCGCCAAGTATCGCGAAAAGGCGGCCGGGCAGAAGATCGACCCGTTCGGCTACGGCTTCGTGCCGTTCGGTTACGCCGCGGGGCAGATCCTCGCCAAGGCGGTGACCGAGACGAAAAGTCTCGATCACGACAAGATCGCGAAATACATCCACGCCAACACCTTCGACACCGTGGCCGGACCGCTGAAATTCGGCAAGGACGGCGAATGGGCGGAGCCGCGGACCGTGTTCTCGCAATTCCAGAATGTGCTGCCGAATGACGTCGCGCAGTTCCGCGACGGCTCGAAGCAGCCGGTTCTGTGGCCGGAGAAGTACAAGAACGGCACGATGATCTATCCGTACGCGAAAGACTGATCACCTGCCGAATGAAGACCGGGCGGACGACGTGAAAAACGCCGTCCGCCCCACAGCCGTCAACGGACGGCACCCGATACCAAAAACAAGATCCGGAGGAACCGATGCTCAAGCTCGCGCCGAAGCTGTGCACGATCGCGCTCGCCGCTCTGTTTTCTGCCTTAGGGATCAAAGCGCCTGCGATCGCCTCCGACTATCCCACGCGTCCCATCCGGGTGATCGTCGCAGTCGCGCCCGGCGGTGTCAGCGACATCTTCATGCGCGCGCTCGCTGAGCGCGTGACCGCGATCATCAAGCAGCCGTTCATCATGGAGAACCGGCCCGGCGGCGCGTTCAACATCGCGACGAGAAACTGCGCGGAGGCAACACCGGACGGCTACACCATTTGCCTGCTGCCGGGAGAGCCGCTGACCTACAACCAGTTTCTGTTCAAGAATCCCGGCTACAATGCAGCCACCGATCTGGCGCCGATCACCGGCCTGTTCTCCATCACGCAAGTGGTTGCGGTGAACGCCGACCTCGGCGTGAAAAATTTCGACCAACTCGCCAAGCTGTCGAAGGAAAAGCCCGGCACTCTCAGCTACACCGCGCCGTCACTCGCCCATGCCATGTTCCTGGAAGAATACAAGAAGAAGACGGGCGCCGACATCATCGGCGTACCTTTCAAGGGCGGCGGCGACGCGATGGCAAACTTCCTCTCGGGTAGCGTGCCGGTGGTCTTCCTCGGACTCGGCAATGTGCTGCCCTTCATCGAGTCCGGAAAGGCGACGGTGCTGGCCAGCGACGGCATCAAGCGCTCCACCATCATTCCGGACGTACCGACCGTGCAGGAAATCTACAGCGATATCGAATTGACGCGATCCTACTTCGTCCTGGTCGCGCCGGCCAAGACTCCACCCGACGCGATCGCAACGTTCAACAGCGCGATTTCCGAAGTCTACAAGGACCAGGAGTTCATCCAGAAGCAGCTGACGTCCAGAGGACTGGCGCCCGCTCTGATGACGCCGACCGAACTCACTGCTTTCCTCAATCAGGACCGCATGATCGCCGAGAAGGTCGTCAAGGCATCCGGCCGCCAGCCGCAGTGACGGCGACGTTATGCGAGTGTGGAGTAGACAACTTATATGAATACGCTTCAGCCGAGCTTTATCGCCACCATCACCGCGAAGGATGGCGTCGAGCTTGCAGCCGCGGTCTATCTTCCGGACGGCAAAGGGCATTTTCCGACGCTGTTTGCCGCCTCGCCGTACCGGTTCGACAACAATGTCGCGCCCGCCATGCCTATCTTCCTGTGGCGGGAGACCGGCCCCATCGACTATTACCTGTCGCATGGCTACGCCTTCGTGCATCTGGATGTGCGCGGCACCGGCCGCTCCGGCGGCGAATACCGCTACATGTGCGAAGCCGAGCAGCGCGACCTCTACGATGTCATCGTCTGGATCACGCAGCAGGCCTGGTCGAATGGCAAGGTCGGCGGAATCGGCCAATCCTATTACGCACGCATGCAATGGTTCATGGGCATCCAGAATCCGCCGGGACTGGCCTGCATCGCGCCCTATGACGGCAACGTCGATACTTATCGTTCATCGGCCTATACCGGCGGCATCCCCGGCGCGTTCCCGTCGACCTGGTACAACTCGACCACCCGCAACATCAATCAGTATCCGGCAAGCGGACCCTCGCGTTTCATCGCGTGGGACTATGTCGGCGCCGTCAAGCAGCACAACACCTACGACGACTTCTGGAAACAGCGCGCCGCGGCGGAGAATCTCGACAAGATCAAGGTGCCGGTGTTCTCCATCGGCGTCTGGACCAAGGTCGATTTGCATTTGAACGGCAATGTCGTCGGATTCCAGCGCACGCAGTCACCCAAGAAGCTGCTGGTCTTCGGCTCGTCGTCGTTGTTCGCAGCGGTCGCCGATTTTTCGAGCGTGGCGTTTCACGAGACCTATCTGCGCCCATTTTACGACTGCTACCTGAAGGGCGAGAAGACGTCCTATTCCGACCAGCCAGATGTCCGCTATTTCGTTCCGGGAGCGGAAGAATTCCGCTCCGCGCAGACATGGCCGCCGCAGAATATATCCTACCGCGCGTATTATCTCGGCGCCGGCCCAACAGCTTCGGTGCTGTCGCTGAACGACGGCAGCCTTGGCCCGGATACGGGCAACGGCTCTACCAGCTACGACTATCCCAATCCGCAATGGCGGGCCGGCGTGGTCGGGTTCGACAAGACCGGACGACCCGACCCGGTGCGACATGTGCTGACCTTCACCACCGGGCCGCTCGAAAGCGACATCGAGATCGCGGGCCCGATCCAGCTCAACCTGTATGCGTCATCCAGCAACCGCGACACCGACTTCATCGTCAAGCTGTCCGAGCAATATCCGCATGACGGACCCGCTGCCGACGGCGCGCAGCCCCGGTCGCGGGTCGTGACCAAGGGTTGGCTGCGTGCTTCGCATCGCGCGATCGATACGGAGAAGTCATTGCCGAACGCACCGTGGTACAGCCATGTTGCGCCGGAGCAGATCGAGCCTGGCAAAGTCTATTTGTTCGAGATTGCCGTGATGCCGACCGCCTACCGGTTCAAGAAGGGCAGCCGCATCCGGCTCGAAATCGCCAACGGCGATTCGCAACTCACGGAATTCGTATTCCAGCACGACTACACGCCGGACAAGGTCGGCCGCGACACCATCCATCACAGCGCCGAACACCCGTCCCACATCCTTCTTCCAGTGGTAACGGACTGAGAGCCGGCCGGAACATATTATTTGCAACTGAAAATAAATTACCATAGGACATCCCCCAAGGATTGAACGCAACGACCGGGAGGACACAGGGATGAAAGGCAAGATCGCGCTTGAAGAGCATTTCGCCATTCAGGACACGCTGGAGGATTCGAACGGCTTCCTGCCGGACGCCGTGTGGACCGAACTGAGCGCCCGGCTGCTCGACATCCACGGCAAGCGCCTTCAACAGATGGACGAGCACGGCATCGAAATGATGCTGCTCTCGCTCAATGCGCCGGCGATCCAGGCGATTGCCGATGTGAAGCGGGCCAACGAACTGGCGATCAAGGCCAACGATTTCCTGGCCGAACAGGTCGCCAAGCGCCCGGACCGCTTCCAGGCGCTGGCGGCGCTGCCGATGCAGGATCCCGACCTTGCGGCGCGCGAATTGCAGCGCTGCGTGAAGGATCTCGGCTTCGTCGGCTCGCTGGTCAACGGCTTCTCGCAGGCGGGCGACCCGAATGTTCCGATCTATTACGACCTCAAGCAATACTGGCCGTTCTGGGCGGAGCACGAGAAGCTCGACGTGCCGTTCTATCTGCATCCGCGCAACCCGCTGCCGCAGGACTCGCGCATCTATGCCGGACATCCGTGGCTGATGGGCCCGACATGGGCGTTCGGGCAGGAAACTGCGGTTCACGCCTTGCGGCTGATGGCCTCGGGGCTGTTCGATACGCATCCGAACCTGAAGATCGTTCTCGGTCATATGGGCGAAGGTCTGCCCTACAGCATGTGGCGGGTCGACAATCGCAATGGCTGGACCAAGGCGCCGCCCAGCTATCCGGCCAAGAAGAAGCTGGCCGAGTATTTCCAGGCCAATTTCTGGCTGACCACCTCGGGCAATTTCCGCACCCAGACCCTGATCGACGCGATCCTCGAGATCGGCGCCGACCACATCCTGTTCTCGACCGACTGGCCGTTCGAGAACATCGATCACGCCGCGATCTGGTTCGACGCCGCCTCCATCAGCGAGAGCGATCGCATCAAGATCGGCCGCACCAACTGCGTCAATCTGTTCAAGCTGAAGCTTTGACGCCTCGGCCGACGCGCTTCTTCTTCGGCGCGGCGAGCGCCTTGGCCGGCCGCTTTATTGCGGCCGGCCGTTTGCTTGCGGCGCGATCGGCCTTCTCAAGATTCAAATAGACGCGCTTCAGCAGGTCCTTGAGCGTTGCGACCTCGCGCGTCGTCATCCCCTTCATCGCGACGCCCTCGTAGCGCACGGCATGGGGCGCGACCTTCTCGGTCAAGGCCAGCCCTCGCGGCGTCAGCGTCAGGCTGAGCGCGCGTCCATCGAGACCCGATCGCCGGCGGACGATCAAATTCTTGCGCTGCATCGCGACCAGGAGTCGCGACAGCGTCGAAATGTCGATGCTGGTCCGTTCCGACAGATCGCCCAGCCGAAGGTCGCCATTATGCCAAAGCTCGATCAGCACGCGCCACATCGGCAGCGTGACGTCGAACGCCTCGATGTCGCGCGAAAACATCAGACCCACACGCAGTCCGGCGCGGTTCAGAAGGTAAGGCAGGAAATCCTGCAGATCGAGCTTGCGTGACATCTTGGCGCGCCGGCAGTTCGGGCGCCCTCGATAGGCGCGAAAGCCTTTGGATTCAAGCTCTTTTCCCACGTTGCGACGCAGCGACGCAAACGGCGAAATACTTGCAAATGCAAGTTTTTGCTTGCCGTCGGCGCGGGGCCGCACTAATGTCGAAGGAAAGAAATTCAGGGAGGATACACGTGGCCCTCGCCGCAAAAGTCCAGCCAACGATCACCCCCAGCGTCCCCGAATTGATGAAGCGCGCCGAAAAAATCGGCGCGATTGCACGCGAACGTGCGATCGAGTTCGAAAAGGCACGCCAGGTGTCCGCCGATCTCGTCGACATGATGCGCGAGCAGGAGCTGTTTCGCATCATGCAGCCGAAGCGCTTCGGCGGCTTCGAATATGGTTACGACGTGTTCGTCGAGGCGGTGTCGAAGGTCGCGAGCGGCGACGGATCGACCGGCTGGGTCTACAGCCTCGGCGCCGTCCATCCCTGGATGATTGGCTGCTATCCCGACGAGGCGCAGCACGATTTCTGGCGCGACAGCCTCGATACCGTTGCCGCCGTCTCATACGCACCGACCGGCAAAGCCATTCCCGAGAGCGGCGGCTACCGCCTGAGCGGACGCTGGAGCTTCGCCAGCGGCGTCGACAACGCAACATGGGGCATCGTCGGCGGCATCGTGCCGCTCGCGGACGGGCCGAAGCCGGGCTTCTTCCTGGTGCCCAAGGCCGATTACACCATCCATGACGACTGGAACCCGATGGGCCTCGCCGGCACCGGCAGCAAGACCATCGTGATCTCCGACGCATTCATCCCGGCGCATCGCGTGGTGACATTCGCCGAGATGCTCACCGGCACCGGACCCGGCATCGCCGTCAATGCCAATCCGATCTACCGGCAGCCGATGCTTGCGGTTGTGCCGCAATGCCTTGTCTCGCCTGCGCTCGGCATGGCGCGCGGCGCGCTGAAGGCTTTCATCGAGCAGGTCGGCAATCGCACCACACGCGGCGCGGTTGCCGGCGGCAATAACCGCATGTCGGAATTCGCCACCGTCCAGCTTCGCGTTGCCGAAGCGACCGCCTCCATCGACGCCGCGCAGTTGATGATCCATCGCGATCTGCGCGAGACCAGCGAGACCGTACATGCCGGCAAAGCCGTCGATCTCGACATGCGACTGCGCAACCGGCTGACCCACACCTATGCGACCAAGCTGTGCGTGCAGGCGGTCGACGCGGTGTTCATGGCGATGGGCGGCTCCGCACTCGGTATCCACCATCCGGTACAGCGCTTCTGGCGTGACATTCACGCCGCGAGTTCGCATATAAGCCTCAACTGGGATGCGGTTGGCGCGATGTACGGTCAGCACGCATTCGGGCTGCCGCCGCAGGGGCAGTATTAACGTCGTTCGATCCTGTTCGAACCATTCAAAAACCAAGGGCGGGAAAGCCCAATTCCAAGGAGGGACAATGAAACTATTCCGTAGCGTCGCGATCGGCGCTGCCGCGCTTCTGTCGGCAACGGCAGCGCAGGCGCAGACCCACACGATGAAGATTTCATCGCCGACGGTAAACGATCTCAGCCAGGAATGGGCGAAGGAGTTCAAGGCCGGCATCGAGGCGCGCTCGGGCGGCAAGATCAAGGTCGAGTTCTATCCCGCCAACCAGCTCGGCCCGATTCCGGCAACGGTCGAAGGCACCGCGATGGGCACCATCGAGGCGGTCGTCCCGGCCTCCGGATTCTTCATCGGTCTCGAGCCGCGCTTCCAGGTTTTCGACGCCCCCGGCCTGTTCAACGACCAGGCGCATGCACAGCGCGTGTTCGCCGATCCGGCGGTGCGCAAGCAGCTCTCGACGCTCGGCAACAGCAAGGGCATCGAACCGATCGCCATCCTGGCACACGGCCCGATGTTCCTGCTCTCGCACAAGCCGATCCGTGCCGCCGCCGACTTCAAGGGCCAGAAGATCCGTGTGCCGGGTGCGGCACCGTTGCAGATCGAACCGTTCAAGAAACTCGGCGCCAACCCGGTCTCCATGCCGCTCGGTGAAGTCCTGTCTGCGATGCAGAACCGCACCATCGACGGACTGATCGCCAGCGCCACGATTTTCACGGCGTTCAAATATTACGACGTCGCCAAGGGGCTGACCGGCCTGCCCGGCTCGTTCCTGATCGCTCCGGTGATGGCGAACAGCAACTTCCTCAAGTCGCTTGGACCGGAACTGCAGGCGATGGTGCGGGAAGAGGCGTTCAAGGCGCAGCAGAAGGTCGAGAAATTCGCCGTTGAGGACGTCGGCCGCACCGCCGGAGTCTGGACCAAGAATGGCGGCGAGCTGATCGTGCTGCCCGACGCCGAGAGCAAGGCCTATCTGGAGCAGGTGAAGTCGGTTCTGCCCGGCCTGCTCAGCGCCAATGCCGCGATCAAGGCCGATTTCGACGCCTTGGCTGCGGCCGCCGACAAGACCAAGTAGGACGCGCGGGCGTTGCTCGCCGCGATCGATAAACGCGTGGACGCGCTCGTGACTTTTCTCGAGCGCGTCCTTGCCATTGGGCTTCTGCTCGGGCTGTCCCTCAACTTCATCAACGTCATCGGCCGCTATCTCGGCGGCTATGCCCTGAACGGCGCCGCCGAGGTCGAGATCTATATCCTGATCTGGATCACGTTTCTCGGTGCGGCATTCGTCACATGGCGCAACACCCATCTGCGCATGGACGTTCTCATCGATGCCTGCCCGCCGATGGTGAGGTGGCTGGTCGGTATTCTCGAATTGCTGTTGATGCTGGTCGTTTTCAGTTTCGTCGCCTGGCAATCCTTCAAATATGTCGAGCGGATCTATGCGCTCGGCGCCGTCAGCGACATCGCGCACATTCCCACCTGGATCCCGCACAGCGCCATCGCAACAGGCTTCGGCGCCATGGCGCTGATCGTCGTGCTGCGCGGCATACAGCGCATCGCCGCCGGCCCTCCCGGTAATGAGAGTGCGGAGCGCGCCAGGCCATGAGTTTTGCACTCGGCGTCCTGCCCGCCATTCTGTTGCTGCTGGGTTTCCCGATCTTTCTGGTGCTGCTCACCGCGGTGACGGTCGCGCTCGTCTTTTTCATGAATATCCCGCTGGCTGTCCTGCATCAGAACCTGTTCGGCTCGGTCAGCGCCTATGCGCTCCTGTCGGTCCCCTATTTCATCTATGCCGGCGAACTGATGGGACGCGGCAGCGTCGCACAGCGGCTGGTCGATTTCGTGCAGAGCGGCGTCGGTCCGCTGCGCGGCAGCCTCGGCATCACCACCGTCGGGACAGCGACGATTTTCGGCGCGATCTCGGGCGTGAGCGCCGCCGCCGTCGCGACCATCGGCAAGGTGCTGTATCCGCCGATGGTCAAGGAAGGCTACCCGAAGCCCTTCGCGGTCGGCCTCATCACCGCCGTCGGCGCGATCGATATCATCATCCCGCCCAGCATCCCGATGATCGTCTACGGTGCGGCGGCGCAGGAATCCGTACCCCGGCTCTACGCCGCCGGCATCATCCCCGGCATCCTGATCGCCCTGATGCTGGCGGGCTACGTGATGTGGCGCGCACGGAGCGGGCAGTTCGGGACCGGTGCGCCGTTCAATGTCAGGCACTTCCTACGCGCGACCGCTCGCGGATTGTGGGCCCTGGGTGCACCTTTCATCATCCTCGGCGGCATCTATGGCGGCGTGTTCTCGCCGACCGAGGCCGCCGCGGTCGCCTGCATCTACGCCATCTTCGTGACCCGCTTTGTGTTCCGTGAGTTGTCCTGGGGCGATATCATCGACGCGGCCGCATCGACGACGCGCTTTACCGCGCAGATCCTGATCGTCGTCGCCTGCGCCGGTGTGTTTTCATGGCTGCTGACGGTCAACCAGGTCCCGGCGACCCTGGTCAGCTGGTTGCAGTCGCTTGGCGTCGGACCATTGACGTTCCTGCTGTTGGTCAATTTGCTGCTGCTGCTGGTTGGCTGCGTCCTCGACCCGCTGTCCGCGATCCTGCTGCTGACGCCGCTCCTCATTCCGGTGGTGAAGGCGCTCGGGATCGACACCGTTCATTTCGGGATCATCATGACGGTCAATCTGGCCATCGGGTTGTTTACGCCGCCCTTTGGCATCAACATCTTCGTCGCCCAGTCGGTGCTCGGGGTCGATCTGAAATCGATCTATCGCGGCATTCTTCCCTTTGTCGTTCTGTATCTGATCGCTCTGGCCTTGATCACCTACGTGCCTTCGATCTCACTGGCAGGCGTCTGGCTGCTGATGAACTAGCATGCGCCCGCGGCAGCCTCGCCGCGGCGGACAGAACCGCATCGCCGACTTTTGATCGTTGCCGCGTCCCGTGCTCTTGGTGTACCCCACCAAAACTGATCACGATTGGCGGGATGACAGGGCATGGCACAGCCGCGCATTCTTTTTCTCAACGGTCCCAACGCCAATCTTTACGGATTGGACGCCAAGGGTACGTACGGCACCGAAAGCTTTCCGCAGATCGAGGCCCGCTGCCGCGCCCATGCGCAAGGCCTCGGCGCATCGCTCGACTTCCGCCAGTCCAATCACGAGGGCGAGTTGATCGACTGGATCCAGGCCGCGCGCCAGGATACCGACGGGCTGATCATCAACGGCGCTGGACTGACCTACACCTCGATCGCCATTCTCGATGCGCTGCTCGCCTACGAGAAGCCGATCATCGAAGTGCATATGAGCAATATCTACAAGCGCGAGCCGTTCCGGCACCATTCCTACATCTCGAAGGCGGCGACCGGAATCGTGGCCGGCCTCGGCCCGCTCGGCTATGAACTGGCGATCACGGCGCTGCTCAAGCTGATCGACAAGGCGCGCACCGCATGAGCAAGGATGCGCTGATCTTCTACAGCGAGTTCGACGATCCCGCCGCCTGGAAGGCCACGCTGACGGCCGAACTCCCCGATCTCGATTTCCACACCGATCCGGACGCCGTCGATCCGGCGCGCGTGCTTTATGCCCTCGCCTGGAAACCGCCGGCCGGATTCTTCGCGCGTTTCCCGAATCTGAAATTGGTCACCAATCTCGGCGCCGGCGTGGATTCGCTCATCGGCCGCGACGACCTGCCGGACGTGCCGATCTCGCGCCTGTCCGACACCGGCATGGTGTCGCTGATGTCCTCCTATGTGCTGTTCTCGGTGATCCGCTATGCGCGCGATATCCACATTTTCGAGCGCGCGCAGCGTCGCGGCGAATGGAAATACGTGCATCCGCGCGCATTGTCGGACATCCGCGTCGGCGTGCTGGGCTTGGGCGAACTCGGCGGCCCTGCGGCGCAGGCGCTGGCGCGAACCGGTTTCGACGTGCGCGGCTGGAGCCGCAGCCGGAAAGAGATCGACGGCGTCGCCTGCAGCGCCGGGATCGACACGCTCGACGATTTCCTGCGCAGCGTCGAAATCCTGGTGATCCTGCTGCCGCTGACGCCGGAGACCCGCGGGCTGATCGATGCGCGGCGGCTCGCCCTGCTGCCACCCGGCGCCAAGCTGATCAACGCCTCGCGCGGGGCCGTGGTCGACGAACCGGCACTGATCGCGGCGCTGCAGTCAGGCGCCGTTGCCGAAGCGACACTCGATGTTTTCACCGTCGAGCCACTGCCGAAGGATCACGTCTTCTGGCGCATGGACAATGTGCTGATCACGCCGCATCTCGCCAGCATCACCGTGCCGGAAGCCGCGGCCCGCGAGGTCGCAGAATCCATCCGCCGCGTGCGCTCAGGGCTTCCGCCGCTTCACCAGGTCGACCCCCGGCGGGGTTATTGATCCAGGCGCGAAGATGCCGTCCGGCAAAAAGGCTTCGTGCACATAGGTCTGGAACGCCTGCACCGCGGGACGCGGGGCATAATGCTTCAGCCGCAGTGTCATGATGCGCGTGGGCAGCAGCGTTTCCTCCAACGCCAGCACCGCGATGCGGTTGCCGTCATAGGCGACGGTGGTGGCGGGGATCGCATTCTGGATCGCGAAGCCGTGGCCATGCGCGACCAGGCCGCGGATCAATTCCTGCGAGCGC
Source organism: Pseudorhodoplanes sp. (assembly GCF_059499825.1). NCBI lineage: Bacteria > Pseudomonadati > Pseudomonadota > Alphaproteobacteria > Hyphomicrobiales > Pseudorhodoplanes > Pseudorhodoplanes sp. The sequence goes on along the minus strand of NZ_JCABZI010000013.1, from coordinate 75,268 downwards.
GACTTGAAGACGACGCGCGGCTCGATCCCGGCCGACCGGAACAGTCCGAAGAAATAGTCGCGTGAATGCGGCAGATCGAGCAGGATGAAGGGCTCGTCAGCAAGCTCGCGGAGGTTGACCGACTTCCGCCGTGCCAGCCGGTGATTGGCGGCCACGATCGCAAACGGAGGCAGGTCGATCAGCGGCGCCGCTTCGATCTCGTCCGGCACCGCCAGACTGTAGGCGAGCGCCAGTTCGATCCGGCCCGCCAGCATGGCCGAAATCATCTCTTCCTGGTCGCCTTCGCGCAGCGTCACTGTAATGCCGGGATATTTCTGCGCAAAACCCGCGAGCAGGCCGGGCATGAAGCGGATCGCAAGCGTGAGGAAGCAACCGACGGTGATCTCCCCTTTCAGGGCGTCGCCGTGCTCGACCGCGTTCTGGGCGAAATCCTGCGCGTGTTTGAGCAGGAGCCGGGCCTCATTCACGACCCGTTCGCCAACCGGGGTCAGAGTCACACCCCGGGCATGATGCCGGATGAACAGCGGGACCCCGATTTCCGCCTCCAGCTCGGCAATGGCGCTGGAAACCGACGGCTGCGACACATTGAGGCGCTTGGCCGCGGCGGTGACATGGCCCAAATCGGCCGCCGCCACCACGTAACGCAATTGCCGCAGGGACAAGTTCATCGGACGCCCAGCTACATCGGAAAACCCGATCAAGATCGACAGAATAAACTATTTTATCGATTTAGGTGCGGCGCGCAATCTTTTCGCCAGATCAAGACGCGGAGACAGGGCGATGATCCGGACAGGCGAGCAATACCGTGAGGGGCTGCGGGACGGTCGCGAAATCTGGATCGACGGCGAACGGGTCAAGGACCCGACCAAACACGCCGCGCTGAAGCCGATCGTCGACATCCGCGCCCGCATCTACGACATGCAGCACGAAGACGCATACGCGCCGGCGCTGACCTATGTCGAGGACAACAACCGGCATTCCATCTTCAACCGGCTGCCGCGCGAGCAGAAGGACTGGAACGACAAATGGGCCGCATGCGACGCGGTCATGAACGACATCGGCGGCGTGGTGACCCGGGTCGGCGACGAGACCGTCGGCGAAATGTGGTCGCTGTATGATGGTCGCGATGTGCTCAACGAGATCGATCCGCGCTTCGGCGACAATATCGCCAACCACATCCAGGGCGTGATCGAGAACGACCCGTTCCATGTGTCCGCCAACACCGATCCCAAGGGCGACCGTTCGAAAGCGCCGCAGGATCAGGACCCCGACATGATGGTGCATGTGGTCAGGGAAACCGATGCCGGCATCATCGTGCGTGGCGCGAAATACGAGACCGCGTCAGGCTATGCGGATCAGGCCTTCCTGAAGCCGACCGTCGGGGCGTGGACCAGCGAGCAATTGTCCGATTACGCGGTTGGCGGCATCGTGAAGATGGGCGCCAAGGGCGTTAAGCATATCGCACGCTCGGGCTTTGCCGGCCGCGCCAGCGCCGCCGATTATCCGCTCGCCAACAAGTTCGACGAGGTCGACTTCCTGATGGTGCTGGACGACGTCCTGATCCCCTGGGAGGACGTGTTCTTCTATCGCCATACCAAGGCCGCGCAATATATCCGCGGCACGCTGCACCGCTATTCGGCGTTTCCCTATGTGCTGCGCATCCTCTACGTCGCCGACATGATGATCGGCGCGGCGATGTGGAACGCCAAGCAGACCGGCCTCGACAAGATGCAGGCGGTGCGCGAGAAGCTCGCCGACCTCGTCTGCTATCGCGAAGGCATCAACGCGCATCTCACAGCTGCGATCGCCGCGGCCCAGAAAAGCCCGGGCGACCTTTTGATGCCGAACCAGCCGATGCTTTACGCCGGCCGCGTCTTTGCCTGTTCGAACCTGCCGCAGATGATGCATATTGCTCGCGAATTGTGCGGCGGTCAGATCTGCGTCACGCCGAACGAGGCCGCGTTCAAGGCGCAGGGCTCGGGCAGTTGGCTCGAGAAGTTCTATTCACTGAACGACAACTGGCACGCCGAGGATCGGCGCAAACTGCTCGCCTTCGCCCGCGACCTGCTCAACTCCGATTATGCCGGCCACCGTCTGACCTTCATCCAGTTCGCGCAGGCGCCGCACTTCAATCACCTCGCGGCGGTCTACAATTCCTTCGACTTCAATGGTCCGCTCGACTTCGTGAAGCGGGCGGCCGACCTGTCGGACCGTGTGACCGGCGGCAAGAAATGATCTCACATACCAGCATTCAGCCGTCCCTGTAGGAGTACATCGCGCCGTGTCCCATACCCGTATCCGCAAGTTCAACACGCGCGACGCCTATCCGGAACAGAAGCTCGACAACGACGTCTGCATGGCCGTGCGCGCCGGCAATACGGTCTATCTGCGCGGCCAGACCGCGATGAATCTCGAAGGCAAGATCGTTGGCATCGGCGACGCCGCGGCGCAGACCGAAAACGCGATGTCATGCGCGAAGATCCTGCTCGAAGAGGCCGGCGCAAAACTCGAGGACGTGGTCAAGATCACGATCTACATTACCGACCGCGCCTACCGCGAGGCGGTGTATACTGTCGTCGGTAAATGGCTGAAGGGCGTGTTTCCGGTCTCGACCGGCATCATCGTCAACGGGCTTGCGAAGCCAGAATACCTGATGGAAATCGATATCATCGCTGAAATTCCCGCAGATCGGACCTGATCCGCGACAAAAACCGCTGCGCGCGTGTCGGGCGCGACGACGGCGGAACTCGAAACGAAAAGGTCCGTGTCGTAAGATCAAGGTCGGGCGACACGGGTGAGGAAACTAGGACGGGCAAGGGATGGCAGGCGACTGCCGTCCTCGTTTTGCGTCTCCCGATGGCGCGCAACTTGCTTGCTCTCGGGTTGATCAACAGAGGGAGTCTAAGCATGAAACGAATTCTTCTCGCATCAACGGCATTTGCCGTCGCGCTCTGGGCGATGCCGGTAAATGCCGCCGAAAAGCTGGTCATCTCGGTCTGGGGCGGAAGCTGGAAGGACCTGGTCGAAAAGACGGTCGCCAAGAAATTCAAGGAGCAGACCGGTGCGGACGTTGAATTCGTCACCGGAGGCACGATCGACCGCCTGAACAAGGCGAAGCTCGCCAAAGGCAGCCCCGAAAGCGACCTCACTTTCACCACCTCGCATGTCGGCTGGCTCTACGCCAATGACGGCCTCTACGAGCAGTTGGACATGAGCAAGATTCCGAACGCGAAGTCGCTGGTGGAGCAGGCCAAGATCAGCCCCTATCATCTCGGCACTTGGGCCTATGTCTACACCATCGGCTATCGCCCCGACATGGTGCCGGCCGGCATGACCTTCGAGTCCTGGAACGACCTCTGGAATCCGGCGCTGAAGGGCAAGATTTCGGCGCCCGATTTCGACGCCAGCCATCTCGTCGTTGTCTCGGCCAAGCTTCAGGGCGGCGATGCGGCAAGCTGGGAGAAGGGGAGCGACAAGCTCAAGGCGCTGAAGCCGAACTTCAAGGCCTATTACGCCAACGATGCCGCCTCGCAGCAACTGATGCAGAACGGCGAAGCGCCGGTCCAGGTCATGCTGTCGATGAACGCCTACCACATCGCAAGCCAGGGCGTGCCGGTGAAGCTGGCGATCCCGAAGGAAGGCGCGGTGCTCGGTATCGACACCATCGGCATCATGAAGGGATCGAAGAACCAGGACCTCGCTTACAAATTCATCAACATCATGCTCGATCCGGCGGTTCAGGCTGAGGTCGCCACCATGAAAAAGGGCAGCCCGGTGGTCACCGACGCCAAGCTCGGCGACGACGTCGCCAAGCTGCCCGGCGTGTTCACCACGCCGGACCAGTGGAACAAGGAAGCGCTCGTCATCGACCACAAGCTCCGCGCCGAAAAGACCGGCGAGTGGCGCAAGTGGTTCACCGAGAACATCATCAACTAGTGACAGCGGCCGGGCTCGCACTTAACGCGGGCCCGGCTTTTTCCTGTTCAGTCGGGCGACACGTTCTTGAATCAGGCAGAACCGGCAACGGGGGCGGCTCAGAGCCGGCCTTTCCTGAAGCTGTTCACGGCACCCGCCGTGATCACGGCGGCGATCTTTGCCGTTTCGATGTTTGCCATTCTCCAATACAGCGTCCGCGCGCACATTCCCGGCTCGCTGGATGTCGGCGGATTCACGCTGGCGAATTTCACCGGGATGCTGCGTCCGCTCTATGCCTGGGTGTTTATCGACACCGTGTGGCTGTGCCTGCTGACGGCGGTCCTGAGCCTGATCTTCGGCTACCCCCTCGCCTATGCACTGGTCCGATCAAGCAGCCTGTCGATCAAGTCCTTTATTCTTATCACGACCGTCACACCGTTGTTCCTCGGCGAGGTGGTGCGGACCTATTCCTGGATCGTGGTGCTCGGCAATAACGGCTTCATCAACTCTGTATTGCTGCAGCTTGGCATCGTCGCGCAGCCAATCCAGCTCCTGTTCACGGTGACCGGCGTCACCATCGCGCTCGTGCATGTGACGCTGCCCGTCGTGGTCGTGATGCTGGCGGCCGCCATCGCCCATATCGACCCCGCCTACGAGAAGGCGGCCGAGAGCCTCGGCGCCGGACCGGTGCGCGTGTTTCTCACCGTGACGCTGCCGCTGTCCGGGCCAGGCATCGTTGCCGGCCTGACCACGGCCTTCGCCTGGACGTTCAGCGCCTTCGCCACCCCGCAGCTTGTCGGCGGCGGCAAGGTCAACATGGTGTCGAACCTCGTCTATCAGCTCGGCTTTTCGAACTTCAATTTTCCATTCGCGGCGGCTTTGTGCGTTGCCGGGCTGGCGCTCACCTATGTCTCGATTGCGGCGATGCGAATCACGCTCCGGCCGCTCGAGAAGGTCGGACTGCACTGATGGCGAAGCCTCTGTCGCACCGGATGCTCGGCTTCGCCGGCAAGGCGCTGGTGGTCGCCGTCCTCGGCTTCATCATCCTGCCGGCCTTCGTGGTCACCGTCGCCTCGTTCAACGACAAGGCGCTGCTGTCGTTCCCGCCGCAGCAATTGTCGCTGCGCTGGTTCTACAACGCCATCAATTATCGCGACTTTCGCATCGGCTTCCAGAACGGTCTGATCGTGATGCTGGCGGCATCCATGATTGCGCTGATCGTCGGTTCGGCATTCGCGTTCGTGATCGACCGCTACAATTTCCGCGGCAAGAACGTGATCGAGGGCCTGTTGCTGGCTCCGTTGGTGGTGCCGCATTTCACGGTCGGGTTGGGCATCCTCATTCTGGCCGCCCAGGTCGGCGTGATGCGGACCTTCAGCGTCGTGATCGTTTGTCACGTCATTCTCGTGCTCCCGTTTGTCCTGCGCAGCGTCTATATCTCACTCCGCAATCTCGATCACCGTCTCGAGCTTGCGGCGGCGAGCCTCGGCGCACGGCCATGGCGGGTGCTCTTGACGGTGACGCTGCCGCTCCTGACACCTGGCCTGGTCAGCGGCTGGTTGTTCGCAGCGATCCTGTCCTTCAACGAATTCACGGCCTCCCTTTTCGTCACCGGACAGCGCACGCAGACGCTGCCGGTCGCGATGTATAATTATGTCCGCGAATACGCGGACCCGACGATGGCGGCGTTGTCGGTTATCTTTATCGTGGTGACTGCGACCCTGCTCGCATTTGCCAACGCGTTTCTCGGTCTCGGAAAGGTTCTGAATGTTGACCAGGCCCGCTGATCCCGCGGCGACTTCGGCGGTGGCAGAAGCCGCGGTCCGTCTCGACGGCGTATCGAAGCGTTTCGGCCCAAGTGTCGCGCTCGACAAGGCCTGGCTGAAGATCGGCCGCGGCGAGTTCATGACGCTGCTCGGCCCGTCCGGCTGCGGCAAGACTACGCTGCTGAATCTGGTGGCCGGATTTCTGGCGCCCAACGAAGGCGAAATCTTCATCGATGGCGCGCTGGTGACCGATGTCCCCGCCTTCGCCCGCCAGACCGGCATCGTGTTCCAGAATTACGCGCTGTTTCCGCATATGACCGTCGCCAACAACGTGGCCTATGGCCTGAAGGCGCGCGGCGTCGGCAAGGACGACATCAAGCAGCGCGTCGCCGACATCCTGGCGATGATGAAGCTCAGCGGATACGAAGGCCGCAAGCCCCGCGAATTGTCGGGCGGCCAGCAGCAGCGCGTGGCGCTGGCGCGCGCGCTGGTGATCGAGCCGAAGGTGCTGCTGCTGGACGAGCCTTTCTCCGCGCTCGACAAGAATTTGCGCGCCTCGATGCAGGTCGAGGTCAAGGAAATCCAGCGCCGGCTCGGCGTGACCACGATCTTCGTCACGCACGACCAGAGCGAAGCGCTGTCTCTGTCCGACCGCATCGCCGTCATGTCCGCCGGCCGCATCTGCCAGATCGATACCCCGGAAACGCTCTACCGGCGTCCGGCCGACCGCTTCGTTGCCTCCTTCATCGGCGAAGGATCGCTTATCCGCGCCACACTCGACCAGATCCAGGGCGACGGCGCGCTGGTGTCAGTCGGGCGCGCGAAGATTGCCGTTCCGGCGGCGCCCCTGACCGGACTTCAGCCCGGCGCGCAGGTCGACCTGTTCGTGCGGCCCGAACATCTGCATGCCGGCTCGGAAGCCGATGCGGCATTCGCGGGCCATGTGGCCGCCAGCATCTATCAGGGCGACCATGTCGATCTGTATGTCGACGCACCGGAAGCGGACAACGGCCGTTTGATGATGCGGCTTCCCGCGCGCGAAGCGGCCGGCATATCGGGCGTCGGCGCCAAGGTCGCGATCGCCATCACCGGTGATGACGCCGTTGCGTTTCCACGGCCCGGGGCGTGACGTGACGGCTTCAGAAAGCCGGCGCTGTGCCGGGCGCGCGGGCCCGCGATTCATACGCCGCCCGCTGCGGCGCATAGAGGGTCCAGATCCGGCGCAATTCCCCGATCGGATCGTCATGCCAGTCGACCCGCAGATCGACGACCGGCCAGTCGAGGGTGTCGGCAACGTGCAGCCCGGCGGCATGCTCGTCACCGGTCTCGCCGCCGGCGTCGAGGCCGGCTTCGAGCGCGAGCATCAGCCGTTCGGCAAGCGGTTCACCGTCAGCCGCCGCGAACGCCGCGATCATTCGCCCCGGTACATCCGGCGAAGCCAGCAAATTTCCGAGCGCCATGCAGGACGGACCTTCCGCGACCGCAGCCACCGGCAGCGCCTCGGCGCCGGAATGCAGCGCCACCTGCCCGTAACGATCGATCACGCCGACCTGCCGGTATTCGGGCTGCGGCGTGCCGTCGAGCAGCAAGCGCAACACCGCGCCGGCGCCGAGCCCCTGCCGCAGGAGCGCAAGACCGGCCGGTCCGAGAGCCGGATCGGTGATGTTCTGCGTCGACACGCTGCCGAGCGGACTGACCCACGCACAGCGGCTCGCTACACAAATCGAAGAGGACGTAATGGCGATGCCGAAGGCTCCGGTCTTGTCGCATCGCGCGGCAATCGAATATGTCATGGCGCGTAACCCTGTGGTCCGGCAATCGTGATGGCACACAATGGCGCCTGAGCAAAGCACGATTGAAATTCTGAGTCGCCTGATCGAATTCGCAAGCGTCAGCAGCGAATCCAATCTCGATATCGTTTCCTGGATCGAGAACTACCTGTCGCAGCACGGCGTCACGTCGCGCCGCATCCCCGATCGCACCGGACGAAAGGCGTCGATCCTCGCAACCATCGGACCAAGCGAACGCGCCGGCGTCGTGCTGTCCGCTCATACCGACGTGGTGCCGGTCGCAGGCCAGGACTGGACCAGCCCGCCCTTCACCGCGACCGCGCGCGACAGTCGCATCATCGGCCGTGGCGCGACCGACATGAAGGGCTTCATCGCCTCGGTGCTGGCGCACGTTCCGCATTTCAAGGCGGCTGCGGCCGCCACGCCGGTGCATATCGCGCTGTCTTATGATGAGGAAGTCGGCTGCCTTGGCGCCCCGGATCTGGTTGCCGAAGTCGCGAGCGCGGCCGTCAAGCCGGCCCTCTGCATCGTCGGCGAACCGACGGGATTAAGGATCGGCTATGCCCACAAGGGCAAGGTCGCGCGCCGTGTGATCGTCACCGGCCGTGGCGGGCATTCGGCGCTGCCGCACCGCGCCGCGAATGCGGTGTTCGCGGCAGCACGGATCGTCATTGCGCTGGAAGACCTTGCGCTACGCGCGGCGAGCGCGGGGCAACGCGACGCCGCCTTCGATCCGCCCTATACGACGATCCATGTCGGCTCGCTGCATGGCGGCACCGCGCTGAATTTCGTGCCCGACCGTGCGACACTGGAATTCGAAATTCGCTATATGCCCGAAACGGACGTCAACGCGCTGCTCGCGGAAGCCGACGCCGCGATTGCCGAGGCGCGCCAAAATCTGAGGGCGCAGGCTCCGGAAGCCGATATCTCGGTCGAGAACATGGCGTCGTATCCGGCGCTATCGACCGCAGTGGCAAGTGCCGTGGTCGCGACCGCGCAGCGGCTTGCCGATGGCTGGAACAGCGCCACCACCGTCAGCTTCGGTACCGAAGCGGGTCTGTATGCACAGGCCGGCATCCCGACCGTGGTGTGCGGTCCCGGCGATATCGGACGCGCCCACAAGGCCGACGAATGGATCGGAACGGATGAACTGGCCGGAGCCGACCGCATGATGCAGCGGCTCGCACGACAGCTCGGCAAACCCGCGGAGGAATGGATCACCCCATGACAAAACAACAGACCGCCGCAACCCGTCCGTTTCTGAAGCTGACGCATCACGGCGCGATGATCGCACTACAGGCGGCGATCGCCAAGGCGGAGGAACTCGGCGTTCCGCAGAACATCACCATCGTCGACGATGGCGGCAACATGCTGGCCTATATCCGCATGGACGGCGCCAAGCTCCTCTCTGCGGAAACCTCGAAGAGCAAGGCGATCACCGCCGCCTCGCACCGGCAACCGACCTCGCGGCTTGATCCCGCGCTCGAGGTGAAGCTCGCGATCGCCGCGGGCGGACGGTTGACCAATCTCGAGGGCGGGCTGCCGATCGTCATCGACGGCGTCTGCGTCGGTGCAGTCGGGGTCGGCTCCGGGACCGGCGCGCAGGATGTGGAAGTCGCGCGCGCCGCCCTCAAGGGCCTTGGCGCAGATGATCAGGTGCCCTGAGCGCGCCGCGTAGCCCCCCGCGCCGACATCGGCGGCAGACGTCCGTCACCGCTCCTGTTCGATCATGGCCGCGATGGCCTTGATCCGGCTGCGTGCAAATTGCGGCAGCCCGGCGCTGATGGAGTCGCCATTATTGAAGGAGCTTCGCCCCAGCAGCAATTGCGCCGGGACAAGGTTGCGCAGGATCGGCGCCTTCAGGAAATCACGCTGCTTCGTCAGCATGTCGCTGCGGATCGCGAGCGCCAGATAGACGGTCGCGATCGATGCCTTCGGTTCGGATGGATGTTGCTGGATCACGGCCAGGATCTTGCCCGAATGGATTACCTGGTTGACCCAGAAAATGCTCTGCTCGAATGCGCCCGAAACCGGCGTAGCAATCCCGGTGAAGGTCGCCAGTTCCGGAAGCAGCGGGTCGCCAGGCGCATGCAGGCGAATCTCGCTCTGGAATTCGATGAAATCCGGGATCGGCTTCTTGGTCTCGTCCCGCAGCTTGTTCACGAGCAGAATGCCGGCAGGGATCCGCCCCTCGAATTTGTAGCGCGACTCGAAACAGCCCGCGGCATCCTCGCACCAGCCACGCGCGGGCGACGAATTCGAAGCGGCCGGCTTGTCCTTGCCCTTGTTCGGCGCTGCGTCGGCGGCGGCGATGGCGCGGTGCTTGATCGCCGGGTCCAGTTTCTCGAGGAAGGAGATGCTGGCGTAGCGTGACAGATCGAAAGCCTGCGCAGGCTTCGACATGCGGAAGCGGGCCTCCGCGACATACATGGACAGCTTCACCCCCGCAGGCTCCCTGAATTCAGGAGACAGCGACAGAAAACGGTGCTGCAGCGGCTGCTTGCGGGTCCATTCCTCAAACGGGACCAGTTCGTTTGCCGCATCGGTCGCGCTTTCCGCGCGCTGCTCGGAAAAGACGATGGTGCGGGGCTTCAGGTTCTCCACCGGAACGGAAGCAAGCGACGGCACCTGTTCCAGCTTGAAATCCTGGGCAAGCGAAGGGGTGCCGAGCGCCAGGACAGTGGCGGCACAAAAGAAGGCTGATCGAAGTCTCATTCCATGCCGCTCAATAGGGCCTGCGCCCAAAAAATCCGAAGAAGTAATCCGGATCGATACGGCGCGGAGCGCCCGGGCGGTAGTCTTCCGGAAACTCCGGCGAGCGCGGTTGCACCCGCTGGCCGTAATAATATCCGGAATTGTAACCCGATTGCGGTGGATAGATATCGCGCGTGCCGTAACGGCTGTCATAGGGCCAGCGCTGCACCGGACTGCCATCCTCTTCGTAGCCGTCGCCGCCGCGATACATGTAGTAATTGTCGCCGCGCGAAACGATCTTGTAGCGGGTATCGGCAATTCCGCCGACCGAGTCACGCTTCAGATATTCGACCGCGCCTCCACCTTGCGCACCGGCCTGGCCCATATCGCCGGTATAGGGATCGATCCGCACCGCCACCAGTTCGCGCAAGGCGTCCTTTGACGGACCGCTCAACGCGACTTTCGGCGCATGGGTGCGCCACACCGCGTCCAGGATCGGCTCGAACATCGGCAGGGCGACGCGCCCGCCGGTCTGGCCGCGGCCAAGGGTGCGTCGTCCTTCGGCATTGTCGTAGCCGACCCAAAGGGCGACGGTGACGTCATTGGTGAAGCCGACGAACCAGGCATCGAGTTCATTGTCTGTGGTGCCGGTCTTGCCGGCGGCATAGGTGGCGAGGTGCCTCGCGGAACTCGCGGTCCCTCGCGCCAGCACACCCTGCAGCATCGACTTGAGCTGGAAGAACGAGGCGCGGTCGACCGAACCGATCCAGCTGGCGGAGTTGTTGTCGGCCTTGAAGACCTGCCGTCCCCCCTGCTCGACCGAATCGATCACATGCGGCACCGGGCGCGCGCCCTCATTCGCGATGGCAGCGTAGAACGCGGCGAGATCGATCATCCGCAGCGGCTGTGCGCCGAGAATGAAAGGATAGAAGCGATTGCATTCCTTGTAGAGCTGCGCCTCGACGGCAAGCTCGCAGATCCGGTCCAGGCCCTGCTCGGCGCTGCTTTCGATGCCGTTGGCCATCAATTGCGCGGTCGCCAGATTGCGCGAATCCTCCAGCGCACGCCGTAGCGTGACGGCGCTGCCTTCGCCACCGCCGGCATTGCGCGGCGCCCAGTAATCCTTGGCGCGGGCACTGTTCTGCTGCCCGATCGGCGGCAGCACGATCGAGGAATCCATCACCAGCGTGTTCGGCTGCAGGCCGCTGCGCAACGCCGCGAGATAGGTGACCGGCTTCAGCGTCGAACCGGGCTGGCGCACGCTCTGGACAGCGCGATTGAGCTGGCTTTGCGGATAGGAGAAACCGCCGGTCATCGCCAGGATGCGCCCCGTCTTGTTTTCCAGCACCACGGCCGCGCCCTGCACATTCGGCCGCACCCGCAACTCGGCGCGCGCACCCTGCTTCTTTGCGGCTTCGCGGATCCGGACATAAACGACATCGTTGACCTGCAGGCTGCGCCGGGTCGCCGCGTTCCAGGGATTGAGCGGCACGATGCGGCCATCCATCAGGCCGACATTGGTGACCTCGCCGCGCTTGCTGCGGCCATTCTCCAGCACGACGGCGGGTTCCCAATGCACGTCATAGAGCGGCAGCCGCACCGATTTCAGGGCCGCGAGCCAGGCGGGATCGGCGCCGCGGCGCTCGTCGGTCATGGTCTTGAGCGCGTCGGTGATCGTTGCCTCCGGACCCTCGAACTTGTAGCGGCCGGTATTCAACTCGTAACGCGCGAGCGCTTCCTGCAGCACAGACTCGGTGGCGCGCTGCAGGTCCGGATTGATGGTCGAGCGCACGACATAGGATTTTGCGTTGAGCGAGCCGATTTCGGGGATCGAACGCGCCTCGCGAGCGACGTGATCGACGAAATGGTAGCCCGTATTCTGCCGCAAACGCTCGTAGGGAATGATGCCGGGCAGTTGCACCTTGGGATCGACCGACGCGATCATGCCGTCCTCGTGCATGCGGCCCAGCACATAGGCTAGCCGATCGCGGGTGCGGCCGGCATTGCGATCGGGACTGAAATAGCTCGGGCCCTTGGCCAGCCCGGCAATGAACGCGGCCTCGACCGGCGTGAGCGCGCTGACGGATTTTCCGAAATACCCCTGCGCCGCCATCTCCACGCCCCAGGCGCCGCGCCCGAGATAGATCGAGTTCAGATAAAGCTCGAGGATCTCGTCCTTGCTCAGCAGCCGCTCGATTTTCGAGGCGACGATGATCTCGCGCAGCTTGCGTTCGTAGGTGATGTCGTTGCCGACCAGAATGGTCTTGGCGAGTTGCTGGGTGATGGTCGATCCACCCTGCGGCCGGCCGGGCTGCGCCAGATTGCCGACAAAGGCGCGGACCAGGCCGCGCTCGTCGACGCCGCTATGCTGGCGGAACCGTTTGTCCTCGGCGGCGATGAAGGCGTTGCGGACGGTCTCCGGGATCGTCGTGATCGGGACCCAGACCCGCCGGTTTTCGGGCGTGAACACTTCGGCGAAGCGCTCGCCCTTGCCGTCGAGGATAACGCTCATGCCCGGCAGCGTCATGCCCTTCAACTGCCCTGCATCCGGCAGATCTTTCAATGCATCGTTGTAGAACTGGATGACTTCGGTCAGATCAACCGGGGAATTCTGCACGGCCTCGCCCTTGCAGAATTGCCGGTAGACCGTGTGGAGATCGGAAAAAGACAGTCCTTTCAAGACCTTGATCTCGTCGCCGAACGCGCCCTTGTCGTCCATCGCGGTCGCGATCAGGTCGTCGAGATTGATCTGCTCGATATCAAATGATCTGCGCATGTGGAGGCAGCCGGCCTGCAACAATTGCTGCACCTCGGCGGTGTCGGTGGCGGGATTGAACTCGGCCTTGATGGCCTCCGGCCGGGTCGTTGCCTGGCTGAATGCGAGTGCCGTCGCCAGAATCTTGACGAGTATGATGTTCATGAACCGCCGCGTACCCGAATGCCGCCCCCGGCTTTCGTGGATGCATGATTCTACCCGAAGGCGGGCAAAATAAGGAGCGCTATTGGGGCGATAGCGCTTATTTGACCGGGCTAGCCCCGCGGCTCATCCGGCGCGATAAGCTTGGAACTTCGCTGGATGCGGTCGCCCGACCGGAGATTTTCTTCCTCGCTACGTCGTCACCGGATTCTCCGGGCGGCAGTTGCAACTGTATGGACCTGGGCTAGCGACGCACTTCACGCGGAACAACGCAGAGCCCTTGGATACCGCGCAGCCACACACGCGCGCTGTAATAAAGCTGACATCTCATTTCGTAATAGTTTCACAGGATTGATTCTACCAACGTCCGAGAGCCGATGATCGGCCGGTGCATAGCGTTTGCCGGCTACGTGGGCCCTTGCGCCGCTCAACCGAAAGCCGTCGCGATCAAAGCGGGTGCGACTTTCAGTGCGACCGGTCCGTCCTCACCTTTAACCCGACTTCGATTGGCGTAACACATGAAGGCTCAGCAGAACATCAACAAGGAAGCGGTCATCGGCGCCTACGATCGTTGGGCGCCTGTTTACGACATCGTGTTCGGTCCGATTTTCCAGCGAGGCCGCCAAGCCGCGATCGAAGCGGCTGAACGGATCGGCGGACGCATTCTCGAAGTCGGAATCGGCACCGGCATTGCGCTCAGGGATTACTCCCCGAAGAACCGCATCGTCGGCATCGATATCTCCGCGCTGATGCTGGAAAAGGCGCGTATGCGTGTCCGCGGGATGGGGCTGACCCATGTCGAGCAACTCGCAGTGATGGACGCGAGCAATCTCGACTTTCCGGATAATTCCTTCGATGTCGTGATGGCTCAATATGTGGTGTCCACGGTCCCGCGCCCGGAAGCAACGCTCGACGAGTTCGCGCGGGTTCTGAAGCCCGGCGGAGAGATCATTCTCGCCAGCCGGCTCAGCGAGGAAAACGGATTGCGGCGCTCGATCGAACATTTCGTTGCACCCGCCGCGCGCAAGCTCGGCTGGCGCACCGAATTCGGCTGGGAGCGATATCTCGCCTGGGAGTCGCGCACGCCCAGCATCGAGCTGGTCGAACGGCGCAAAATGCCGCCGCTTGGCCATTTCGCGCTGATCCGGTTCCGCAAGAAAGCCGCACTGAATGCTGCTGACATGTCCGCGGATGGTCAACGCACTACCGGCGTTTCGAACCACGGCCACAGCACCAGCATCGCGTAGCTGACACGGCCACAGCTTGCCCGGCCGATATTATCGATCACACTCGTCAAACAAGGGATGTGTCATGGGTTTCTTGGAGGCGCTGCGCGAACAGCGCTGGGACGACCACCGCTACTATCATCACAGCCGAATCAATCAGACGCTTCATTTGGTGAGCGCGCTGAGCTTCCTGACCGCCTATGTGCTGGTCTTCTTCGACCCGGCCGTGGCGGCTCTGATCGGGTGGCTGGTGGCGATGACGACGCGGCAGGCGGGGCACTTCTTCTTCGAGCCCAAGGGCTACGACCACATCAATCACGCCACCCATGAGCACAAGGAAGACATCAAGGTCGGGTATAACCTGCAGCGCAAGATCGTGCTGCTGACGATCTGGGCTTTGTCACCGCTCGTGCTGCTGGCGGACCCGACCCTGTTCGGCATTTTCGAGCCGGCAACCGGTGTCGCGGACTTCATTCGGCAGACTGCAAAAATCTGGCTCGCTCTCGGTCTCGGCGGCCTGATCGCCCGCACCATCCAGTTGTTCTTCATTCGCGACGTGCAGACCGGCCTCGTCTGGGCGACCAAGATCCTCACCGACCCGTTCCACGACATCAAGCTCTACTACAAGGCGCCGCTCTATCTTCTGCGCGGCGAGTTGATCGACCCAAACCACGGCAAGCATCGGCCTGGCGAGGATGATGACGAAGAAGAGGTCGCGTTGCGGCCGCTGTGAGGCCAGCCGGGTTGAGACTATCCGCAGCAGCCGATCAGCGGGTGCCCAACCGGTGAGCGATGATCTCTCTCAACAGCGCTCGCTTGACCGACTTGTTGGTGGTGGACGGATCGGTCCACCACCAGCCATCCCGCTCCATCTCGGTCGCTGCGGCAACGAACCGGTCCGTCACAGCAGCAAAATCCGCCTCGGTATAATTCAGGCTGAAGATCAGCCGGCCGCTGCCGACCCAGCTCAAGGCCAGACCGTGAGCGCGCAGATAATATTGCAGCATCCAGTTGTAGCGCGACGGCCGCGTGTACAGCACGGTCCAGATCGAGGACAGATTTGCGACCTGCACCGGCAGATTTTCCTCCTGAAGCCGTGCATTGAGCGCCGCAGCGCGCGCGTTCCAAGTCTCGTCCAGCCCATCATAGGCACTTGCGAGTTCCGGTTCATCGAGCCGGGTGAGAAATTCGTTCATCGCTCCCATGACATAGGGGTGCGAGTTGAACGTGCCGCGCGCGAAGCAGATATCGGCGGGCCGGTCCTCGCGGAAACGCCGCATCAGATCGCCACGGCCGCAAACCACGCCGACCGGCAGCCCGCCTCCGAGCGTCTTGCCGTACGTCACCATATCGGCCTTCACACCGAAATAATCCTGCGCGCCACCGCGCGCGAGCCGGAAGCCGACAAAAACCTCGTCGAAAATCAACACGATGCCGCGCTCGCTGCAAACCTGCCGGAGCTGGCGCAGCCATTCCGAATAGGCCGCGCGATCGAAATGCGCGCGACGCGAACCGTCCATCAGGGACGAATCGCCCGGCGCATTTGCATTCGGGTGCAGCGACTGGAGCGGATTTACGAGAACGCAGGCGATATTCTTTTTGGACCGAAGCACCTGCAACGTTTTTTCCGACATGTCGCTCAGCGTGTAGGTATAATCGGCGGGAAGCGGATTGCCGATGCCGGGTTGCACGTCGCCCCACCAACCGTGATAGGCGCCGCACAGACGCACGAGATGCGTGCGCTTCGTGTGATAGCGGGCAAGCCGCACCGCCTGCATCACGGCCTCGGTGCCGGACATGTGGAACGAGACTTCGTCGAGACCGGAAATCTCTTTCAGGCGCCGGACATTGTCGACGATCACCGGATGATAGCCACCCAGCACGGGGCCAAGATCGCGCACTCTTTCGGCGCCCCTGGCGATGCACTCCTTGTAGAAATCGTAACCGAAGACGTTGACTCCGTACGACCCGGTCAGATCGTAGAAGCTGTTGCCGTCGAGATCGGTAACCATCACGCCGCGCGACGATTGCAGAAACGACCCGCCCTTCAGATTGTCGCGCACGATCCTGCTGAACTGAAACGGAACGCGATATCGCGCGGTGAACTTCAGGTCGGAGATGTCCTCAGCAGCCTCGGCCGAGAGTTGCGCGGTTATCGGAAAATGCGCGCGGTAATAGTCGGCGAGCTGACCGAACCCTGCGCGACGCCTCGCAACGACGTCATCCGGTGCACGATCGGCACGAAAAAACTCTGCCTCATTGTACTCGTAGAAGGGAATGAACGAGGCGAGCCGGCGCGACATGCGCGAATGTCCCTCGAGCGACCTGTGCTTGGCGCCCGACAGCATAAGGCGCGCTCGGACTTTCGGGAGCAGCGCCACCAGTGCCGCCGCACCGGTGGCGTAGAGGGCGAAGGCGGCGTGTGACGAATCCATGACCGATGCGGTTAAGCAAAGAAGAATACAGGATGATGACATTACGTAGACTGTTCGATCTCCTCAGCGAGGATCTCAATTTTCTCCTCACCAACCGCATTCCGCGGCGGTGGGCGACACAATTCATCGGCTGGCTAAGCAAGGTCGAGCAGCCGATCGTTCGTGACGCTGCCATCGGGATCTGGCGGCTGTTCTCGGACCTCGATCTGAGCGATGCGAAGAAGACCAGCTTCACCAGCATGCATGATTGCTTCACGCGAGAACTGAGGGAAGGCGCGCGGCCGGTCGATCGCGATCCGACCGCTCTGGTCAGTCCCTGCGACGCCACTGTCGGGGCTTGCGGGCGCATCACCGACGGTCAGCTGTTTCAGGTGAAGGGCCTGCCCTACCGGTTATCCGAACTCGTGGCCGACCCGGCCTTCGACGCTGCGTACCGCAACGGCCGCTACGTCACCCTGCGGCTGACGGCCAGCATGTACCATCGCTTCCACGCGCCCTATGACTGTGTTGTGGAGCAGGTGACGGCGATTTCCGGCGACACCTGGAACGTCAATCCGATTGCGCTCAAGCGCATCGAGAAGCTGTTCTGCCGGAACGAGCGCGCCGTCATCCGCACGAGGCTTCCGGGCGGCTGGCTGGTGACGCTGGTGCCGGTCGCGGCCATTCTCGTGGCCAGCGTCCGGCTGCATTTCCTCGATCTGACACTCGGGATGCACTACCGGGGCGCGCGCACCATCGGCTGCGACGTCACGTTATCCAAGGGCCAGGAGATGGGTTGGTTCGAGCACGGCTCCACCATCATCGTGTTCGCACCGGACGGGTTTGAACTGCAGCCGGGGGTGCAGGAAGGCACGAAAATCCGGATGGGCGAGCCGCTACTGCGGATACCGTGACGGAGCCGCCGCCTCAAGGCCTGCGGCGCTGCCGCGGCGCGAATGGCAGGACTGGAACCGTTCGTGCCGTGGCCTTGAGCTGGGGAACGAACTGGAATCCACCGCTGGCATTGACAACGCTCGTCTGGGTCACCACGGCGGGCCGGATCGAACGGATGTTCGCATATTCCAGCACCAGATAATCGCCGACGTTGTCGAGGATTTCCGCAAACTGGTCGCGGCATATGATCCTTTCGGCGAGTATCGATCCGGTGCGAGCTTCGATGATCGCCGCCTCCCCGTTTCGGCTCAGCACCGAAAGCGCTTGCTTCATCTTCTCCGAACGGACCGCAGCGATGGAAATGACCTTGCTCATGGCCGTGTAACTCCGTTATCCGGCAGCTGTTCCCGCAGACTGAAGTTGGTCGGAGCTGACGGATGGTCGGTTCATGACGTGTCGGCGGCTCAATTTGCGCTGGTGCAACCTGCCGGGGAGGAACCTTATGCCTCGCGCGCGGTTGCAACGGCATTCCCGACCGCTGGAGGCGTAAATGGCTGCCAAGGAAAAGACGCTGGAAGATCTCTTCCACGATACCCTGAAAGACATCTACTTTGCCGAGAAGAAGATCCTGTCCGCCCTGCCGAAAATGGCCAAGGCGGCTCACTCGGACGAGCTGAAAGCCGCTTTCGAAAAGCATCACACCGAGACCGAGGGCCAGATCGAGCGACTCGAACAGGTTTTCGAGCTGATGGAGAAGCCCGCCCGCGGCAAGACCTGCCAGGCGATCCTGGGCATCGTCGAGGAAGGTCAGGAGATCATGAAGGAGTTCAAGACGTCCGACGCGCACGATGCCGGCCTTTTGGCCGGTGCGCAGGCGGTCGAGCATTACGAGATTTCGCGCTACGGCACGCTCATCGCATGGGCCGACCAGCTCGGCATGCGCGACGCCGCCCGGCTTCTCAAGCAGAACCTGGACGAGGAAAAGAAGACGGACGCGAGCCTCAGCAAGCTTGCAGAAAGTTCGCTCAATCAGATGGCGGCCTGAAGCCGCCATTCTGTTCTTTAAACTGAAGGGGATCGGTCACGGTCCCCTTCCCATCTTGTTTTCTGTTCGGCCTAATCGAGATTCGCGGCAATACGCGTTCTGAGCGCCGCGATATCGATCTGCCGCACACTGCCTTGCCCCGCCAGATCCAGGGCATGTGCCGCTGCCGCCCCCATCGCGATACACGGTCCCATCACCCGGACGCTGGACAAGGCGGCGCTATCGCCGTCGATGCAACGGCCGGCGGCCACCACGTTGTCTGC
Source organism: Pseudorhodoplanes sp. (assembly GCF_059499825.1). Classification (NCBI taxonomy): domain Bacteria; kingdom Pseudomonadati; phylum Pseudomonadota; class Alphaproteobacteria; order Hyphomicrobiales; genus Pseudorhodoplanes; species Pseudorhodoplanes sp. The sequence continues at coordinate 56,344 of NZ_JCABZI010000013.1, read as the reverse complement.
CTCCTCCGGGATGAGCGAGCCCAACGGCACAGTATGCAGGTGATCGTCGTCGAATGGCTCCCAGGCCGTGCCATCGGCCCGGTCGTGCAGCTCGATCTGCCAGCCAGTGCGCGCAACGGCATCGGCAAACCGGGTGCCGGCGCGCACGTCGTCGACGGTGAGGTGTTGCCGACCCTTGATCCAGCGGGTCTGGCGGATACCGGGAAAGCCATAGGCGCGCACGCGCGCCTTGGAAAAAGTGTCGGGATATTCGGCCCTGAGAAATCGAACGACGTCGTCCGCCATTGCCTTGCCAAGGAGCGCGTTGTGGGATGCTGCGATCGGTTCCAGCGGGGTTTCCACATGCGTCAGGTTGATCAGCGAAATCCCACGGCCGGGAAAGACGAACGAAAATCCATCCCGCCGGACCAGACCATATTTCCCGCCCTTTTCTTTCAGGCGCGCGATCATCTCCGGACGCGCCGGATGGTTGGCCTCATCGATGCCTTCCAGCACTACCATCTGGCTGCCATAGAGCGGACCGTCCGCATTCTCCCGACAGGCGAAGCCGGCTTCAAAGGTCAGCGCCGCATCGCCGCTGGCATCGACAAATCCCGTCGCGGCGACCGTGACATCACCGTACCGCGTCGCAAATTCGATCGAACGGACGCGGCCACCATCCCGCACGACGTGGCGCATGACCGCCCCGAGCAGGACCGTGATATCGGCCTTGCGGACCGCCTCTTCGATCCAGCGCGACAGCGCGATCTCGTCATACATAACGACGGTGGTGTTGGAGGGACCGCCGCGCAGGTAGTGCAGCGCACCCTGCGCGCCGAGATCGCGGAGAATGCCGTCAGCGATGCCGTGGGTTATCTGGCGGCCATTATAGCCATTGGCGAACAGACCGCAGAACGTGCCGATGATCGAATTCACCGCCTGCCCGCCGAGCGCCGGCAGGCTATCTGCGAGTACGACCTTGCGGCCGAGAGCCGCCGCCTCCAGTGCCGCAGATACGCCGGCGATCCCCGCACCAACCACGCAGATGTCGGCTGTGACGGCTTGCGCACTTCGGCCGCTACTGCGCACGATCCGGGTTGCGGTCGAAAAGTCACGATTGGCTGCCATGGCATACTCCCCGGCACGCGTTCTAGATCACCGCGCCCGGCATTGGAACGCCGATACCGGCGCGGGCTTAAGGGACGTCGCCAAGCCCAGCCTCGAGAGCGGGCACAGCGAGCGGAGCTTGGCGCTACCGGCGCCGCGGGCAGTTCCTGCGTTAACCGCCCGTTATCCTCAATCGGCGATTAATATCGCTTGCCCATCGCGTATGACGCGTCCGGCGCCGACGCCTCGAGTGACTATCGTGCAAGCCGCTGAACCAAAGTCACGATCACTGAAGACCGCCTCGGTCAACCTGCGCGACCTCACGATCCTGATTGCGGATCCGGGCACCTATACCCGACGGGTTGTCTACGGGATGCTGCGCGGCTTTGGCGCCAATCGTATTCTCGAGGCTGCAGATGCGGCGGACGTTCTCTCCGCATTAATGCAGCAAAAGATCGATATTCTGATCCTCGATGCCAAGCTCCCGCCCCAGGACGGCCTCGCCGTCACGCTGGCGATCCGCCGTAATCCGGATAACGAAAATCGAACGCTGCCGATCCTGATCATGACCAGCGACGCCCAGCAATCGACGGTGAAAGAGGCTCGTGACGCCGGCGCCAGCATGGTGGTAGCCAAGCCGATGTCGCCGACGACGCTTTATGACCGCCTGGTCTGGATCGCATTCGACCGGCGCCAATTCATCGATTGTCCGACCTATTTTGGGCCCGATCGGCGCTTCAAGATCGAAGGCTATCCCACCGGCGTCGGCCGCCGGGCCAGCGACAAGACGATCGAGGTCTCGGACGCGACCGAACCCAACCTAGAACAGGACGACATCGATAGTCTGTTTCAGGCCGCGCGCGCGGGACAGAACGAATGACCGACAAAACCCCGACGAATGTGCGCATTTTTGCGGTCAAGACCCGATTTCAGGAACTGGCGCAGCGTCCGGGCGGCGTCCCGCGCGAGGTTGCGATCCAACAGGCCGATTCGCAGATCGAGGACTTCAGAACCGAGTATGTGGATTGGGTCGAGCACGAAGTGCAGGAACTGATGAAAGCGCTCCACGCCGTGGAGGGCGGGCAAGCGGACCAGGGGCAGGTCGAGGTGATTTATCGGCGCTGCCGTCAGTTGCGTGACACCGGCACAACCATGGGTCTCAGCCTGGTCAGCTTCATTTCCGACAATCTGTGCAGGGTACTCGACACCGTGAAAAACGGCGCGCCCTACGACGCCGAAGTGATCCAGTGCCACATGGATGCGCTCCTGCTTGCCAGGCAGGACGCCTATCGCAAGCTGGGACCCGAGCAGGTGCCGGAGATGACCAGCGGACTTCACCGCATGCTGGAACGCGCAAATCGCAGCCTGGCAGGGAAAAGCGGATAAAGCGAAGCTGACGTTTGGCTCGACTTCCTAGAAGATGATGTCGACCTCGAGCTCGGATTCCGACGGCTCCGGCAACGGCTGGAATACCGTTCCGAGCCCGTTTTCCAGCCGGTCCAGAAAGCGCTCCTTCAGGTCGGCCAACGTGATGTCGTGAATGACATCGCGACCGAACGGGACGCGCGGTCCATCGCCTGCCGCGGGAAGCAAGTTGGTCGAATCCGCATACCGCGCCAGCGCGCCGCTCAAGGCCTCGAACTCCTGCTTCAGCCGATCGAAGCTTTGCAGCGTCACGATCAACTCGCGATCGGGCCTTCCGTCGCGCGTGACGATATCGGTCACGCGGGCGACCGTGTCCTCCAACTCGCGAACGTTATCCAGAAACAGCGTCGCGAGGACGCCGAGCAAAGCTGCGATTTCCGATAGCGCGCCATCCGGCGCGGCGGTATCCGCCGGCTGGACATCCGGCTCGATACCCAACGCAGCACCGGCATTCATTTACGACAGCTTTCCCATAACCTGTTCGATTTTCTGACGCAGCACCTGAGCGGTAAAGGGCTTGATCAGATAGTTGTTGACCCCGGCCTGCGCAGCCTTGACCACGAGCTCGCGATCGCCGCGGCCGGTCAGCAGAATAAACGGCACACGCCGCACAACCGGATGCCCGCGCACGGCGCGCAGGAGGTCGAGTCCGTCCATCTCGTCCATGTAATAGTCCGACAGGATCAGGTCGATCGGTTGCAGCGAGGCGATTTCCATCGCCTTTTTCCCGTTCTCGGCTTCATGGATGAGACGGATGCCGATCTGCTCCAGGATCATCGCCGTCATCTTCCTCACGCTTTCCTGATCGTCGACCACCAGGACCTTAAGCGCCACCGCATTTGGCATTTTTCATTCTCCTCAACTCGACGGACGACACTGGGTCGGCCCTGCTCGTAGCCCAATGTCATGCAACTTTAGCGAATGTATTTCCCTTTTGCGCAGCGGCCGGCGAAGACGTCTCTACCGCAAGATCGGAGAGCTTCTCGACGTCGAGAATCAGCGCAACACTTCCATTGCCGAGGATGGTGGCTGCTGCGACCCCAGGCACCGGGCCGTAGCTTTCCTCGATGCTCTTGACCACGACCTGTTGATGTCCGCACAGCTCGTCGGCCACCAGTCCCAGCCTGGTGCCGTCGCCGGCATCCGTGATGATCACAACGCACTCACCAGACAGATCGGCGGAGGAGCCGATATGCAGCAGGTCGCCGAGATAGACCAGCGGCACAAGATCGCCACGCAGTTGCAGCATGCCGCGTGTCCCGACCAGATTGTTGATGCTGGAGCGCGGCGGCCGCAGACATTCCACAATCATCGACATCGGCATGACATAGGTTTCGCGACCGACCTTGATGACCATGCCGTCCATCACCGCAAGGGTCAGCGGCAACGAGAACTGGATGGTCGTGCCCTTGCCGCGAACCGACTGCATCGAAAGACGCCCGCCGATCTCCTGGATGTTGGTCTTCACCACGTCCATGCCAACGCCACGGCCGGATATGTCGGAGACGACATCGGCGGTCGAGAACCCCGGCATCATGATCAGATTGTTGATCTCGTCATCGGTGAGCGCTGCGTCCGCGCTCACCAAGCCCTTCTCGCGGGCTTTCTGCAGAACCTTCTCCGTGTTGATGCCGCCGCCGTCGTCACTCACTTCGATCACGATCCGGCCACCACGATGGTCGGCGGAGAGGCGGATCAGCCCTTCCTCGTTCTTTCCGGCGGCGACGCGGACCTCCGGCAGTTCAATGCCGTGGTCGACCGAGTTGCGAATGATATGGGTCAACGGGTCGGTCAGCCGCTCGATGATCGAGCGGTCCACCTCGGTCGTCTCGCCGGACAGCTCGAGCCGAATCTTCTTGCCCACCTTCTGCGCGGTTTCACGCACAAGCCGCGGCATCCGCTGGAAGACGGTGCCGACCGCTTGCGCGCGCATCGACATCAGTCCGTCCTTCAGCTCGCGGGTGTGATGAACCACCTCGTCCAGAATTTGGGAGAGCCGGTCGCTTACGCCCTCAGGCAGATCGTGAACGATCTGGCCGAGCATCGCCTGCGCGATGACAAGTTCGCCGACCATGTTGACCACGCGGTCGATCTTTTCGAGTTCGATACGTGTCGTGGTCGCCGCAGGTTTGCCAGGCCGCGCTGATCTTTCCGCAGGCGCGGCTGGTGAGGCCGACGCGCGGTCGGCCGGTGCGGGAGCCGCCTCTTGGGTCGGCTGCGGTTTCGGATCAGCCGCAGGGCGTAAAGCCTGAACAGGCACCGGCGCCGGCGTCGCAGCCGGCACCACCGGCGGGGCAACCTCCAGCACCGGAAGCGATTCAGCCGGCGCGGCCGAGCTTTCGGCAGCTACGGACTCGGCGGCGACTGCGCCGATTTCAGTGATGGCAATCTCGCAGTCGCCCACGAAATCGAAAATGTCGCTGAGCTGTTCGCGCGTCGCATCGGTGCGCAGCGTCCCGTTCCAGCTGAGATAGGCGATTTCCGGCCGCAACGATGTCAGATCCGGCAGCCGCTCGCAGTTTGCCGAGATTTCGAGGTGCCCGAGCTGGCGCAATTGCCGCATGACGAGCAGCGGATCGCTGCCATTCTTGAGCATGTCGGCATTGGGAGAGAATGCGATTTCGAACGACCGCGAGACCGGCTCTTCGGACGCAAGGTCTGCCATCACCGGCGTGAAGTCGATGCCATCGAAATCCGACATTTCGTCGGATCCGGCGTTCTCGCCATCCACCCGCACCGGAACGAAATCCAGGCCGTCGAAGTCCGCTGGGGCTTCCTCTTCACCCGAGGAATGATTGCCGAGCAAGCCCTCGAGCGACGCGCGGCAATCCTGGCCAAAACCTTCGGGAATAGTGTCGCCAGCGCGCGAAATCTGCACCAGATCGGAGAGGACGTCGCTTGATGCCAGCATGACGTCGATCACTTCGGTGGTGGCGACAAGGTCGCCGCGCCGGACCGCGTCCAATGTGGTTTCGAAGACATGGGCGAAACCAACCAGCGCCTCAAAACCGAAAATACCGGCACCACCCTTCACCGAATGCACCGCGCGGAACACGGCGTTGACGGTATCGTCGGAGCCGAGGCCTTCGCGCATATCGCTCAGGCCCTGCTCTATCAGTTGCATCCCTTCCGCGCATTCGTCGAAAAAGGTCTGCTTGAGTTGATCGAAACTCGCCATCGGCGTCGTCCTTTCCTAGCAGGCCACCTTGCGAACCGTGGCGATCAACCGCTCCGGATCGAACGGCTTCACCAACCAGCCCGTGGCGCCCGCTGCGCGTGCGATATTCTTCTTTTCGGCCTCGCTTTCGGTGGTGAGGACGAGAATCGGAGTTGTCTTGTGCTCGGGGCGCGCACGCAGCTGGCGCACGACCTCGTATCCGTCCATGCGGGGCATGTTGATGTCGGTGATGACGACGTCGACATTCTCGCGCTCGAGCATGTCGATGCCATCCTTGCCGTCGACGGCCTGAATCACGTCGAACCCGGCATCCACCAGGGTGAGCATCAGCATGTCGCGCATGGTCTTGGAATCGTCGATCGTCAGAATCCGCAGGTTGCCGATCGCAGACGCTGACTCTTCGATGATATCCATGGCCGAAGCATTCCCCTCGTCATGCGGCATCGACGCCTCCACCGGCGTTTCAGCGGCAGGTTCAGGTACTTCCTGCATGCCGAGGCTCCACTCGAGCCCGAGATCGGCGAAAGTCTGGATGAAGGCGTCCGATGGCTGATCGATCCAGACCTTGGTGTCCCGCTTGGCAGCCAGCAATATCTGGAGACATGGCAGCGTCAGCACCTCAACCTCGGACGCGTCCACCCGCACGCCGCCCACAGCCTGTGCTTCCCGTAGAATCTCTTCATGGAGCGTAATGGCGGCGGCCAGATCGAGCACCTTCGGCAGTTTCATAACCGTCCCCTCAATTCATCTCTAAAATCGTCATTGCAAATGGTCCGTCTCAACCCGCCTGTGCCATGCGCTGCGAGGCTGGCGATCCCATCTTGCCCTCGTAGGCGTCGAGAATTGCGTCAGCGACCTGGTTCAACGAACATTGGCGCATTACGGCACCGCGTTCGAATGCCACCTGCGGCATTCCGTAAATCAGCGATGATGCCTCGTCCTGGCCGATCGTCAGTCCGCCGGCCTTGCGCAATTCGAGCAGGCCATCGGCGCCGTCTTTGCCCATGCCGGTCAGAATAACGCCGATCGCGGATCGCCCGACGACACGTGCGACCGACCGGAACAGTACGTCGACCGACGGCCGGTGACCGCTTGTCGGCGGTCCGTCATCGAGTGCACAGCGATAGCCGGCTCCGGCCTTGACGACCTGCAGATGGTGGGAGCCCGGCGCAATGTAGACATGGCCCTGCTCGATCACGTCACCATCCACCGCCTCGGAGACCGCCATTGGACATTCGCGGTTGAGGCGCTGTGCGAACGCGGCGGTGAAACGTGGCGGCATATGCTGGGTGATTACGATGGGCGGGCAGTCCGACGGCAGGTTCATCAAGACCGTTTTCAGCGCCTCGACCCCGCCTGTCGATGCACCGATCGCTACGATCTTGCCGTTATGTCGCACCGTGCGAGCGGCTTTCTTGACCGCAGGAGCAGTCATGGCAGCTCGTGCGGACATGCGCGTGCGAGCGGCGGCCTTAATCTTGGCCTGCAACTCACTTGCCAGCGCCGGCAATGCGTGGGCAGCGTCGGCGGATGGCTTCGCGATGAAATCCACCGCTCCAATTTCGAGCGCTTCGAGCGTGATGTCAGCACCGGCCTGGGTCAACGTCGAAACCATGATCACGGGCATCGGCCGCAAGGTCATGATCTTGCGCAGGAACGTGATGCCATCCATGTGCGGCATCTCTACATCGAGCGTCACCACATCAGGGTTGAGTGCCTTGATGCGATCACGCGCAGCGTACGGATCGTCCGCAGTCCCGACCACTTCAATCTCGGGGTCGGAGGACAGCAAGGTGGTCAGCAGCTGCCGAATCAATGCTGAATCGTCGACGATCAAAACTCGTACCGGCTTACCCATCACCCGCCCCTAATTGTCAAAAAGCTCGATCTCGCCGGCAGGCGCCCGCGTCGACAGACGCTTTGAGTGCTCCAGCTCGTCCCGCGCAACAGCGCCGGTCGCGTCGCGGCCGAGAAGGCGTCGCACCACGCGGCCTGTGGCCGGCGAATAGTGAATTCGGCGAGGGAAACGCCCGCCTAGATCCTGAGCGACACACCGCAGTCTTTCAGCTTCGAGGTAACGCAGCGCAAACTGCGCGTTGTCGCTTCCAACCGCGATGTTGCTCTCGGTTACGTTGCCGCCACCGAACACCTTGATTTCAAGGTTCTCGCGCGAACATCCCATCTTCATCAGTTCATTGATGAGTTTTTCCATCGCGAAATTGCCGAAGCGGGTCGACTCGGGATCGCGGCCCCAGCCGCCGGTGCGTCCCTGTGGCAGCATAAAATGGTTCATGCCGCCGATCCCAAGACGCGGATCGCGAATGCACGCCGCCACGCATGAGCCCAGCACCGTAACCAGCGTCTCGTCGGCGTCCCCGGTCACGTAGAACTCTCCCGGAAAAACCTTAACCATCCATGTTCCGGCGGACGCGTCGTAAAATCGGCGCGTGCCCGCGGCCCCCGCCTCATTCCGTCCACTAGCGACCGCTCGGGCCGCTACCGCCGCGCTCATGCCTTCCTCCGGTAGGTCGTGCGGCCGATAAGCTGCAGCTCGGGATGCGTCCCGTGAAACGATTCCGAATGGCCGATGTAAAGAAAGCCACCCGGCTTGATGCTTTGGATAAACCTGTCGATCAACGCAGTCTTGGTCGCATTGTCGAAATAGATCATCACGTTGCGGCAGAAGATCGCGTCGAACTTTCCATGAAAGGGCCAGGGATCCATCAGATTGAGCCGGCGGAATGCAATCAGCGAACGGAGATCTTCGCTCGCCATCAGACTGTCCGCATTGCGGCCTTCATTCGCCGGCTCGAAATAATCGCGGTAGACGCGCGGGACACTTTCGAAGCCGGAGCTCGGGTAGATTCCTCGTGCAGCTTTGGCGAGCACATCGGTGTCGATGTCGGTCGCGAGAATGCGGATATCGTGACGTGCCCCCTTCGGCATTTCATGCCGCACCACGGATGCGATCGTATAGGGCTCCTCGCCTGTCGAGCAGCCCGCCGACCAAATCCGGAAGCGTCCATCGCCTCGATGGCCGCCTTTCAGGAACGGTTGAACGACCTGGCTGCGAAGATGATCGAAGTGATGCGACTCGCGGAAGAATTTCGTGAGGTTCGTGGAGATCGCGTTGATGAAGCTTTCCAGCTCGGCATTGTTCTCCGCGAGATAGTCGCGGTATTGCCTGAAGGCCGTAAAACCCAGGGCGCGCAATCTGCGCGAAACCCGCGTGTAGACGAGATTGCGCTTGCTGTCGGACAGCGCGATCCCGGCATGCTCGCGGGCCAGTGCCACGAGGCTGCGGAAATCCGCGTCCGAGAAGACGAACTCCCGCGGCGCGTCCGGAATGGCGACTTCCATCGATCCGATCGCGACCGCGGCGTTGTGAGGTTTCCGCACCATGATCGTCCTAGAACTCTTCCCATTCCTGTTCGGGTGACTTCGCGAGCGCGGTGTTGCCGCGGGTCATTGCGGCGGCCGGACGTGCCGCCGGCCGTTGGCCCGATTTCGAAACATGTCCACGCGAGGCGCCGGCCGACATGCGCGCGCTTGGCTGGGGCATGTCATTTCCGACCCGGAACTTGCTGACGCTCTCGGTCATCATCTGTGACTGCTCTTCCAGAGCCTTGGCGGCGGATGCATTCTGTTCCACCAGCGCGGAGTTCTGCTGTGTCACCTCGTCCATCTGGCTGAGCGCAATATTGACCTGCCCGATTCCGGTCGACTGCTCGCCGCTTGCGACAGCGATGTCCGAGACGATCTCGGCGACCTGCCGGATCGACGCGACGATCTCCGCCAGGGCGGCGCCGGCCCGGTTCACCAGATCGACGCCTTCCTGCACCTGGCTCGAAGAGTTGCCGATCAGATCCTTGATGTCCTTGGCTGCCTGCGACGACCGCTGTGCAAGGCTGCGGACTTCGGACGCCACCACCGCAAATCCGCGGCCGGCCTCGCCTGCTCGTGCGGCTTCCACCGCAGCATTCAAGGCCAGCAGGTTGGTCTGCCGCGCGATTTCGTCGATGACGCCAATGATGTCGGAAATCTGCTTCGAGCTTTCCTCGATCCGCGCCATCGCATCCACGGCCTGCGCCACCACGGCGCTGCCGCGATCGGCGACATCCTGTGTTCCAATCGCAAACTGATTGGCCTGCTGTGCGTTCTCTGCGTTCTTCTTCACCGTGGTGGAGATTTCCTCCATCGAGGCCGAAGTCTGTTCCAGGCTCGCCGCCTGCTCTTCAGTGCGCTGAGACAGATCCGCGGTCGAGGTTGCGATTTCCGTCGCGGTGTTGGTGACGTCGCGGGTCGACGCGGAAATAACGCGCATCGTGTCCTGCAATTGCGCGACGGTCGTATTGAAGTCGTCCCGAAGCTGCAGATAGCTTTCAGTGAAGCCCTCGTTCAGTCGAACCGTCAGATCGCCGGACGCGACCTGTCCGAGACCGCCTGCGAGCGCTCGGACGACGCCCGCCTGCTCTTCGGCAATGCGTTCCTGCTCGCGGGCATTGCGTTCGCGTTCGCTTTCGCTCTGCTGCCGCTGTTGCTCGCTGACAGCCTCCAGCCGACGCTTTTCGATCTCGGCGTCGCGGAAGACCAGAACCGCGCGTGCCATCTTGCCGATCTCATCGGCGCGAGCTTCATCGGGAACCACGATATCCACCTTGCCCTGGGCGAGTTCGCCCATGGTACCGACCAGACGGTTAAGCGGTCCAACGACGCCACGCCAGATTGTGAAGATGCCAAAGGCCGCGATCAGCAATCCGAGCAGGCCCAGCACCGCCATCAGGATGGTCGTGCGATACATGTCCGCTTCGATCATCTCATGGCCACGCGCGGCGGTCTGCGCATAGATTCGCGCAAGAGCTTCCATATCCTTGTTCAGGGCCGTCCGCACTTCGCGGTTCGCGTCGTTGTCGCCGTATTCGCGTGCCGCTGCAGGATTTATTTCGACGCCACGTCTAACCGTCTCCCGACGGAATTCCTGAAACTGGGCAATTCGCTTCGCAAAAGCGTCGAACTGCTCACGATCGTCGGCGCCGACGAGCGTCTGCCACTCCTTGACGATGGTCCCGATCTCATCGGTAAACTTGAGAAGACCCGCGCCGAATCTTTTCGCGGTTGCGGCATCCGGCGACATATAGATGCCTCGGGATTCCATCACCACGGCGTAGATCAGGCTGTTGACCCGTTCGACGTTGCGCGCACCGATCGATGCGGTCTCGATCTCGCGCTCGCGTTCCATGAACGAGCGCGAGTTGAAGACCGAGATGAAAGCCAGCGTCGCAATGATCAGCGTCATCGCGGTGAACAAGCCGTACAGCTTGGTTGAGATCGAGAGTTGCTTGAACATGGGGAGCCAGCCTAGTTTGCCTGCGGCCGTTCGGAATCGCCGACGGGAACAGAGAGAAGATTGTGAAGATCGATAAGCGCGATCATGGCGCTTTCGAAGGTGACCAGTCCGGAGAGAAAATCGATACGCGATGCCTGTGCGATCTTCGGGACAGGCTGAACCTGCCCCTGATCGAATGAAACGATGTCGAGGACACGATCGGCGAGCAGTCCGACCTGACGCACGCCAACCTGCACGATGATGACCACATGGATCGGTGAGGCTTCGGTCAGTCCCTGACCGAAGCGGCAGCGCAGGTCGATGATGGGAACGATGGCACCGCGCAGATTGAGTACACCGCGCACCGCATCAGGCTGACGCGGCAGGTGCGTGATCTCGGACCAGCCCTTGATCTCGCGTACCGCCATAATGTCGACGCCATACTGGTCGTTGCCGATGGCGAAACTGATGATCTGGGTCGGTACCACCGCGGCGCGCGCGGGAACAGTGTTCTGCCAGTCTCCCGTTACGGGCATTTCGGTCTGCGCTTCCTGCGCAGTCGCATTCAAGGTCATTGCAAGATTCCGCTGCTCGCCCTCTTTCTGAGGCCAATCGACAAAGTCCGACGGGGGAGAGCCAACGAGAACCGGAACAACCGCTGGGCTCAGAAGGAGGAAACCGCTTTATTTCCATGTGAAAATGCATCAAAAGCTTTATGAAACAGTTAACTACGGCCCTTGGTTGCGCGCCTCCGAAGGCCCGGATTTCGGTGATTGGCGCCGCCATCAGCACAAGCCGAAATTGCCAACGAATGGCACATTGGTTCCGACATAGAACCAATATGTTGGCAATCTAACTATTTGAAACTCCAGGGGGATCAATAAATCTCGCATCGAAGCGAGCACGCCGGCAACCGGCGCCTCAGCGCATTTGGAGGGCTTGGCCATGACCAGCAGCAGACACGGCATCCATCACGTCACGGCGATCGCCGGACCCGCTCGTCGCAATCTCGACTTCTACACCGGCACGCTGGGGCTTCGCCTCGTGAAGAAGACCGTGAACTTCGACGATCCCGGCACCTATCATTTCTATTTCGGTGACGAGGCCGGCTCGCCCGGCACCATTCTCACCTTCTTTCCGTGGGAGCATGTCGCACCGGGACGGCTCGGTATCGGCGAGACACAGGAGACGGTCTTCCGGGTACCGGAAGGCGCGATCGGCTACTGGATGCATCGCTTTGTCGACAAGGGCGTGGCCCATGACGCACCGGCGCGACGCTTCGGTGAGACCATCGCCTCGTTCCGAGACCCCGATGGAATGCGGCTCGCATTGATCGGCGTGCCGGGTATCGAGGGCGAGCCTCACTGGGGCGGCAGCGGCGTTCCTTCGGACGCGGCGATCCGTGGCTTTCACAGCGTAAACCTGCTGCTGAAGGAGGCCGCACCGACCGGCGCGATCCTGACCGATGTGCTCGGCTTCAGCGAGATCGGACGCGAAGGTCAACTCGTTCGATACAAGGCCGGCGACACCGCGATCGGCGGCATCGTCGACATCCATGAGGCCGGCGCGTTCCTGCCGGGCCGCATGGGCGGCGGCTCGGTTCATCATATCGCGTTCCGTGCCGCAGACGACGCCGAAGAACTCGCGATGGCGAAGAAGTTGGTCGAAAATCACGGCCTGCAACCGACCGAGCAGAAGGATCGCAATTACTTCCGCTCGATCTACTTCCGCGAGCCCGGACATGTGTTGTTCGAGATCGCCACCGATGTGCCCGGCTTCGCCATCGAGGAGCCGGTGGCAGCGCTCGGGCAATCGCTCAAGCTGCCCGGTGTCTATGAGAAACGCCGCAGCGAGATCGAGAAAGTTCTGCCCGCGCTTGCCTGACACACATTGCTCCTCCCGTCATCCGTGACGGGAGGAGGACCCTGTGATGTAAGAGGTTTCGTGATGACCAAACCCGCAACCGGACTTTCCTTCATCCACCGCTTCGAGCCCGGCGGGGACCGCGACATCCCACCACTGCTGTTGCTGCATGGCACCGGCGGCGACGAGAATGACCTGATCAATCTTGGCCACATGGTCGCGCCGGAAGCGTCGCTGCTATCGCCGCGTGGCAAAGTATTGGAAGGCGGCATGCCGCGTTTTTTCCGCAGGCTGGCAGAAGGCATATTTGACGAGGATGACGTGAAGCGGCGCGCCAACGAGCTTGCCGACTTCGTCCAGGAGGCGCGCAGCGCCTACGGTCTCACCGCGCCGATCGCCCTCGGCTTCTCGAACGGCGCCAATATCGCGGCGGCGACCTTGCTGCTGCGTCCGGAGGCGCTTGCCGGAGCAGTGCTGATCCGCGCCATGGTGCCGCTGTCGCAACCGCCCGTGTCTGATCTCGTGGGCAAGCCGGTGCTGATCCTGTCGGGATCGATGGATTCAATGGTTTCGGCTGACAATGCCGGGCAGTTGGCCACGCAATTGGGCAATGCGGGAGCCCAAGTGCAGCATCGCACCCTGCCCGCCGGTCACGGCCTGTCGCAGGCCGATGTCGCGCTCACGCGAGAATTTCTGGCGCACGCGGCCGGCGCGATTGTCAGCGCTGCCTAAGACCGGGTACCCTCCCGATAACAAAAAGCGTTATCGGGAGGACTGCCAGATGCTGCGGATAACTGCCGCCCTGCTCGGGGCGATATTTGCGTTCGGCTCAGCCTGGGCTCAGGATTATCCGACGAGACCGATCCGCTTCCTGCAAGGCTTCGCACCGGGCGGCAATGCCGACACGATCTCGCGCGTGCTGGCGGAAGAGATGTCGAAGACCTTCAAAAGCGGGATGGTGAACGAGGCCAAGGTCGGAGCCGGCGGCAACATCGCCTCGGATGCCGTCGCCAAGGCCGATCCCGACGGTTATTCGATCGTTCTCTTCACCACCGGCCACGTCATATCGCCAGCGCTTAACAAGTCGCTCGGCTTCGATCCGGTCGAGGATTTCTCCTTCGTCTCGACCGTGTCCGAATTTCCGTTCTTCATCGTGGTGGGAGCCGACTCGCGGTTCAAATCGGTTGCCGATCTGGTGAAGGAAGCGCGTGAGAAGCCGGGAACGCTGACGGTCGGAACTGCCGGCGTCGGCACCGGTCAGCATATGTGCTCTGAATTGTTCGGCGTATCGTTCAACAGCAAGTTCGTCCACGTCCCGTATCGCGGCGACGCCGGATCGGTGACGGCGCTGCTGTCGAACAACGTCGATTTCATCATCGCGCCAGGAACTGCCATATTCGGGCAGATCGAGGCAGGAAAATTCCGCGCGCTCGCCGTCTCCGGTAAAGAGCGCTGGCCGTCGCTGCCGAATGTTCCCACCGTTGCGGAAAGCGGCGCGCCCGGGTTCGAGGTGCTAGCCTGGACCGGAATCGCGACAACGAAAGGCGTCGCCAAGCCGATCGTCGACAAGCTGAATGCCGAAATCCGCCGCGCCATCGCAGTGCCGACGGTCTCCGAAAAACTGAAAAGTCTCGGCAGCGTACCCGTCTCAAGCACGCCCGCCGAGGTGACCGACAAGGTTCGCAACCAGGTCAAGTTGTGGAAAGAAGTCGCGGAAAAGGCCGGTCTGGAAAAACGATAACAACCCTCACGTCAGGACTATCAATGGCACATCTTGAACCGGCAGCAGCAAGCCGCGCGGACCAGACTTGGCAGACCGTCAAGATCGATCACGACGACGGCATCGCCTGGGTGACGCTGAATCGCCCGGAGAAGAAGAACGCGCTTAGCCCAACTCTTAACCGCGAAATGCTTCAGGTCCTCGACGCGCTCGAACTCGACGATCGCTGCAAGGTGATGGTGCTGACCGGTGCAGGAGAGTCGTTCTCGTCGGGGATGGATCTGAAAGAATATTTCAAGGAGGTCGACAAGGCGACGCCGGTCGAGGTGATGCGGGTGCGGCGCGACTCGATGGCGTGGCAGTGGCGGCGCCTCCAGACCTTCCCCAAGCCAACCATTGCGATGGTGAACGGATGGTGCTTCGGCGGCGCGTTCACGCCGCTTGTCTCTTGCGATCTTGCCATTTGCGCCGACGAAGCCGTGTTTGGATTATCAGAAATCAACTGGGGCATCATTCCGGCAGGCAATGTTGCAAAGGCCTTTGCCGAGAAGGTCAGCCCGGCCGATGCGGCCTATTACATGATGACGGGCGATACCTTCGACGGACAGAGAGCCAGCGCAATGCGCCTGGTCAATGATAGCGTGCCACGAGCGCAATTGCGCGAACATACGCAGGCACTGGCGCGCAAGCTGATGCAGAAAAATCCACACGTCCTGTGGGCCGTCAAGGACGCCGCCCGAAGACTTAAATCGATGTCTTGGGATGAGGCGGAAGAGTATCTCTACGCCAAGGCGCAGGCGACCTATTCGACCGACCCCGAGCAGGGCCGCAAGAAGGGCATGGATCAGTTTCTGGAAGAGAAATCCTACCGGCCAGGACTGAACAATTACCGTCGGGAGTGACAGTTTCGCGAACGGACGCGATGGGTCTCTCCTAGACCAGAAAGCCGGACGACTGTAGCCACGCGAAAGCTGCCGCCATCGCGACAACAATGGCGCCGGTCGCGAGGGCAAGCAGCAAGGCGGTCATTCTGCGCATACCAGCTCCTAGACCAGCTCGAAGATTTCGGTCTGGATCCGCCAGACCGGCACGCCGAGTTCACGTAAGGCCTGTTCTGCGGCTTTGGTCATCGGCGGCGGTCCGCACAGAAAATAGTGCAGATCACGCATATCCGCCTCCGGAAGATGTCGCGCCAGCACGTCGCGATCGACAAAGCCTTCCTCACCGGTCCATCCGGGCGGCGGCTTCTCCAACACATGGATGAGCGTCAATTCAAGACGATGCTGAAGCCTTTCAATCTCCTCACCATAAACGATCCCGTCCCAGGCCTTGTTGGCGTAGAACAAAAAGATCGGCCGCTTGCCCCCCCGCTCGGCCATGCTGCGCATCATGCTCATCAACGGTGTGATGCCGATCCCGCCGACAATGCCGACAAAGCCCGGAGCATCGGGGTTGCGATCAATCGAGAACATGCCGTGCGGCGCATCGAGATAGACAGGTTCGCCCGTCTTCACGCTTCCGATGCTACCAGTGAAATCGCCAAGCTCTTTGATGCCGAATTCGATGCGCGGCAGCATCTCGGGCGACGAAGCAATGGTGAAAGGATGCTCCCGCAGGCTGAAAGGGGAGCTCCGCAAAGTCAGCCAGGCGAACTGGCCGGGCTGAAAGCGCTTCAGCCCTTTATGCCCGTCCGGCTCCAGCGCGAGAGTCCAGGTGTTACTGCGCTCAGGGCGCACCTCGACAACGCGATAGGGTTTGCGCAATTGGCTCAGCGGCTTAAGGACGCGCATCCATACGACGGACAGCAGAAAGATCAGGGTGACGGCCAGCCACAGTGTCCGCTTGCCGGGCGCTTCGGTGTAGTAGCCGACGCCAACGATATGGCCGACCGCCGCAGCGAACCCAAGCGTAGCAAAGACCACATGCGCGTAACGCCACAACCCGTATTCGATCCGAAGAAGCTTGCGAAATTCCGAGGTTAGGATCGCCAGCAAGAACAGCACAAGCGCTGCCCGGCCGAGCGTCAACTCGAAACGTGCTTTGCGCGGGTCGAGCTCACCCAGCGCGTCCTGGTAAAAGAACCAGAGGATCAGAAAATGGGCGAGGACAAGCGTGACGGCGATAAGCGCAAGATAACGGTGAAACAGATAGATGATATCCAGCCCGAACGGCGCGCTGGCGCGTCTGTACCGGGAGGTGAGGAGAAACTGGACCGCAATCATGGCAATGCCGGCAAAGCCCAGCGCCATGGAAAAATCCCAAAGAAAGGCCTTTCCCGGCGGCATGCGTCCCACGATGAGAATCGCGAGCGGTGCCAGCACGAGAGCAAGATAGATAGCAATCCAGAGAGCAGCTCTTCCCGCCACACCACCTCCGCCAAAAAGCGGACGCCAACGTGCGCTGGCGTGGAAGGTTCAGACGAGAGCCGGCGGCACAGCGTCGCGGGAGCGATCCATCAGATCATCGCATGCCGGACCTTGGCGGAGACCCATTCGCTGACCAGCACGGTCGCGAGGATCACCAGCAGCAAAAGGCTCACCTGTGTCCAGGCCAGTGTGGACAGCGACGCCTCGAGGTTGAGTCCGATTCCGCCGGCGCCCACAAGTCCCACCACGGACGACTCGCGGATGTTTATATCCCAGCGAAACACGCTGATGCCGGCGAAGGCCGGCATGATCTGCGGCACGATCCCGTAATCCATGACTTGGGCAGGCGATGCCCCGGTCGCCTCGATCGCCTCGACCTGCGACACGTCGATCTCCTCGATCGCTTCATACAGAAGCTTCGCGATGAATCCGATCGAGCGCAGACCGATCGCGACAATCCCGGCGAGTACACCGGGGCCGAGCACCGTTACCAACAGTAGTGCCCAGATGAGGGAATTGATCGAGCGCGACGACACGATGATCAGGAGCGCAACCGGGCGCACAAGCAATGCGCTCGGCGTTGTGTTGCGCGCCGCCATGAAAGCAACCGGCACCGCAACCAGAATCGCCAGCAAGGTGCCGAGGGTCGCGATCGCCAGCGTATCCCAGAGCGGCCTCCACAATTCGTTCAGGTAGGACCAGCGCGGCGGAACCATGCGCGACCCGATATCGGCCGCCTGCTTTGGTGCATCGAGAACGAAGGCCCAGATCGTATCCCTGGTCATCACCTGCCAGCAGAACACAAACAGCGCGACCAGCAGCAGCCAGCCGAACCATCGCACAAGATCCTGCCACGGCGTGGTGCGACGCCATTCCGGAAGCCCTGCGCTGTCGCGGGTGACCGGCATTACTGGATCGCCTTGCGAATGAGGCCGGAAGAATACTCGCAGGCCATCACGATCGCGATGATGATGATCAGGATGGCGGCCGCGGTGTCGTATTCGTAACGGCTGAGCGAGGTGTTGAGCGTGGCGCCGATGCCGCCTGCACCGACGATGCCGACCACCGCGGATTCGCGGAAGTTGATGTCGATGCGATAGAGCGACAGTCCGATCAGCCGCGGCATGACCTGCGGCTGCACCGCATAATTGACGACTTGCGCCCAGGACGCGCCCGTGGCGCGAATCGCTTCGGCCTGCGATGGGTCAATGTCCTCGATATCCTCCGCCAGGAGCTTGGCCAGAAAACCGATGGTCGCGAATGAGAGCGTCAGAAATCCGGCGAATGGCCCGAATCCCACCATCGCAACGAACAGGATCGCGATGATGACTTCCTGGAAGCTGCGCGAGACCGCGATGATTGCGCGGCATGCGAGATAGACCGGCATAGGCGACAGGTTGCGCGCCGCCCCGATTCCGATCGGGATCGAGATCAGGATGCCGGCCACCGTGGACGTCACGGTCATGGTCAGGCTTTCCTGCATCCCTTGGGCAATGTCGCTCCAACGGCTGGTGAAATTCGGCTGGAGGAAACCTGACAGAAGACGCGCCCCGCGCACCGCGCCTTCCGACAGCCGCGCCCAGTTCACATCGATCGCGCCAATCGAGATAACGACATACAGCAATGCACCGCCATAGATCGCCCAGCGCAACACGCCATTGGCGATGAATGGCGGCTTCCGCCAGACCGACGGATAACGCGCCGCATTTGTGAGATCGGTCATCGCCACTCAGACCGCGACGGGCAGCTTGACGGACACGGGACCGACGTCGTCATCCTCATCCTGCGCCGCGGTCGCGGTCCAGTCCTCCTCGCCGTAGATCGTGGTGAGAACGTCCGGCGTCAGTCCATCCGCCGGACCGTCATAGACGATGGAGCCTGAGCGGAGGCCGACGATGCGCGGCAGGAACATCTGCGCCAGCGCCACGTCGTGAATGTTGACCACCGCGGCGAGATTGCGTTCGGCGCAAATTTCGCCGATCAGCCGCATGATCTGGCGCGAGGTTTTGGGATCGAGGCTCGCGGTCGGCTCGTCGATCAGCAGCAGTTCGGGATCCTGCTGCAGCGCGCGCGCAATCCCGACGCGCTGGCGCTGGCCGCCGGACAGAGCATCCGCACGTTTGTCGACATGGTCAAGCAGACCAACGCGATCCAGCGTCGCGAACGCGTTGCGCACATCCTGCGGCGGATAGCGGCGCAGGAAACTCCGCCAGAACGGCACGTATCCGAGCCGCCCCGAGAGCACGTTTTCCATAACCGTGAGGCGTTCGACCAGCGCGAATTCCTGGAAGATCATGCCCATGCGGCGGCGCATTCTGCGAAGTTCTGCCCGACCGAGGCCAGTGATCTGCCGTTCGCCGAGAAAGATCTGGCCGTTCGTCGGTTCGACCAGCCGGTTGATGCAGCGGATGAGCGTCGACTTGCCCGCACCGGAGGGGCCAATCAGACCGATCACCTGACCGGCCGGAACCACCAGATCGACGCCCTTCAGCGCCATGTCACCGGTCTTGTAGCGTTTGACCAGCCCCTCGATGCGCAGCATGAGCTTCAACTAGCCCTTGCAGTCGTATTTCACGCCGACCGCCTCGTCGCTCTCGCGGATCGGCAGCCAATGCTCCTTGTAGGTGATCGGGAGGAATTTCTGCATCGGCGGCGTCGTGGACGCGAATTCCTTGGCAAGCTCGGAGCCCTCCCACGGGTAGGTAAAGAAGGCTTCCTTCACCTTGGCCGCAAGCTCGGGCTTGAGGTTATAGGCCATGCCGTAACCGGTGGTGGGATAGGTCTTCGACTTGTAAATGGTGACGATCTGATCCTTCTTCACCACGCCGCGATCGATGATGCGGTGCATGACCTCGTTCGCCACAGCCGCAGCGGGATAGTCCTTGTTCGCTACGCCAATTACAGAATTGTCGTGCTTGCCGGAAAACACCGGCTCATAGTCCTTGCCGGCTTCCAGGCCATAGGTGTTCTTCAGCAAGGCCGACGGCACGCGGAACCCGGAATTCGACGTCTGCGCCGTGAAGGCCATCTTCTTGCCCTTGATGTCTTCCATCTTGGTCACACCGCTGCCGGGAAAGGTGATGACCTCCATCTCGTACCCGTATTGGCCGTCTTTCGACGCCATCAGCGTGAACGGCACGAAACCCGCGCAATTGACCGCAAGCGGAACCGCACCGCTGTTGAATCCCGCAACATGCAGACGGCCGGCGCGCATGGCCTCGAGTTGCGCAGCATTGGACTGGACCGGAAAAAACTGAACGCGCTTGCCGGTGGTCTTCTCGAGATGCTTGATGAAGCCGTCCCAGACCTTGGCATACATCGCCGGATCCTCGACCGGCGTGTAGGAGAATACCAGCACCGACGGATCGACCCATTGTTTCGGGTCTTTCGGCGCGTCGGCAACCATGTCGCCGTCGGCATCGGTAAAGCGCTGATCCATGGCAGAGACGGATGCCGGCATGGCCGCCAGCATCAATGCGGCGACGATGCCGCCGAGAATACGGAAACGCATGGTTTGACCTCCCATCGCTGAGCCGCTCGGCGGAACCGAGGTTACGCCCGAAGCGGTCCCCGCCAGCCTGAATGAACGTGCTCAGCTAGGTACCGATCATTACAGATTTGTGACACGCCGCAAGAGCCCGATTCCATCTTGAAACCGCGATTGCGTCGTGCCAGCCCGGCCCCTTGCCGTCAGCCTTTGCAATCGTATTTGACGCCCATCGCACCATCGATGTCGCGCACCACCTGCCAGTGGTCCTTGTAGGTAATCGGCATGAATTTCTGCTGCGGCGGCTCGGAACTCTCGAACTCCTTCAGCAAGTCGGATCCGTCCCATTTGAAGCTGAAGAAGGCCTCCTTCACCTTGGCGGCCAGTTCCGGCTTCAGGTTGTAGACATAGCCGTAGCCCGTGGTCGGAAAAGTCTGCGACTTGTAGATGGTGACGATCTGATCCTTATTGACCACGCCCCGCGCCATCATGCGATTCATGACGGAGTTGGCGACGGCCGCGGCCGGATAATCCCTGTTCGCGACACCGACGATCGAATTGTCGTGCTTGCCGGAAAACACCGGCTCGTAGTCCTTGCCGGCCTCGAGCCCGAATTTTTCCTTCAGCAACGCCGACGGCGCCTTGAAGCCGGAATTCGAGGTCTGTGAAGTGAAGGCCATCTTCTTGCCCTTGATGTCCTCGACCTTGCGCACGCCGCTGCCGGCAAAGGTGATGATCTCCATCTCATAGCCATAGGCGTTGTCGCGCGACGCCATCATCGCGAACGGCACGAAGCCCGCGCAATTCACCGCCAGCGGATTCGACCCGGTATTGAACCCGGAAACATGCAGGCGACCGGCGCGCATCGCCTCGAGTTGCGCGGCGTTGGACTGAACCGGGAAGAACTGCACCTTCTTGCCGGTCACGGTCTCGAGATGCTTGACGAAGCCGTCCCAGACCTTGGCGTAGACCGCGGGGTCTTCGACCGGCGTGTAGGAGAACACCAGAACCGGCGGATCGACGAAGTGTTTCGGGTCCTTCGGTGCGTCGGCGACAAGATCGCCATCGGCATCGGTAAAGCGCTTGTCGAGCGCGTGAGCAGGAGCCGCAGCGGCGGCAGCAAGACTTGTGACGATTGCAACCGTGGCAAGGATTATGGAGCGCATGGATCACGACCCTCCAAGGAGCGAGGACGAGGCTAGCACTCAGCTAGGGTTGCGCAATGACAGCCATGTGACGGGGTTCACCGAACCGGCATCAGCCTTTCGCCAGACGTGACACCGTGCTGCGGTATTTTTGTGCAATCGCATCCCGTGCGTGATGGCGCCCTTCGCGAACCACGACTTTGCCGCCCGCGAGCACGGTTTGGATCAGATCGCGGCCTGCAGAAAAGATCAGGATGTCGATAACCATGTCGTCGCTCGACGCACCCGCGAGATCGGGGTGATCCGCATCCAGCACCACGATGTCCGCGCGATGTCCCGCCGCCAGCGCGCCGATCGGCTGCGCCAGCGCCTGTGCACCGCCCGTCAACGCCCGCGTGTATAGCGAGCGGCCGGTCGAATCCCCCTCCTTGGCGGTCATCACATTGCGGGCGCGCGCCTTCAGACGCTGCGAATATTCGAGTTGGCGCAACTCCGCCGGGGCATCGATCTGAATATTGGAATCCGTGCCGATGCCGAAGCGGCCATCGCTCGCGAGAAACGTCTCGGCATTGAAGATGCCGTCACCAAGGCTGCCCTCCGTCAAAGGACACAGGCCCGCGACCGCCCCTGACTTGGCAAGACGCTGCGTCTCGTCGTCGGTCATGTGCGTGGCATGGATCAGGCACCAGCGCTGGTCGATCCCCATCTCGTCGAGCAGCCATTGCACCGGCCGCGCACCGAGACTGGCGACGCAATCGTCGACCTCCTTGGTCTGCTCGGCGGCATGAATATGAACCGGACCGTCAGGGAAGATCGCGGCAACCTCGCGCAATTGCTCCGGCGACACCGCGCGCAGCGAATGCGGCGAAATGCCGATGGCGGCACCGGGCAGCGTCGCAACGATGTCGCGCGAGCGAGCCATCAGGGTGACGAAGCGGTCGGTCGGATTGATGAAGCGGATCTGTCCTGCATTTGGAGCGGCACCGCCGAAGCCACCGTAGGTATAAAGCGTTGGCAGCAGGGTCAGGCCAATTCCGGTGAAAGCGCTCGCCGCGGCAATCCGCGCGGCCATCTCACCGATATCCCCATACGGCTGGCCGGCCGGATCGTGATGGAGATAATGGAATTCGCCGACCGTGGTGAACCCGGCCTCCAGCATTTCCAGATAGGCATAAGCCGCGATCGCCTCGACATCGTCCGGCGTGAGCTGGGCCAGGAACCGGTACATCACCTCCCGCCAGGTCCAGAAGCTGTCGCCGGCGGGGCCGCGCCGCTCGCCGAGACCGGCCATGCCCTTCTGGAACGCGTGGCAATGCAGGTTCGGCATCCCGGGAAGGGCGATGCCCGCCACCCGCTCCGCACCATCCGGCGCGCTGCCGGGCGTAACCCGCGCGATCAACCCGCCGTCGTCGACCTCAACGCCGACATCATCCGCCCAGCCGGACGGAAGAAGGGCTTTTTTGAATTGATATGCGCGCAAAACCGGTCTCGCTCGACATGCCGTATCGGACATCTATATCGTCATTTCGGGCCGCGCGCGAAATGAGCGGCCCCGGATAGGCCACAGGATAACGTATGCGTTTCGACACAATCTGGCGCGACGCCCGGATTGCCACCCTCGCCCCGCAGGCCGCCTGCCTCGGCGAGGTGAGCGGCGCGGTCGCGTCCAGGGACGGGCGGATCGCCTTTGTCGGGCCCGAAAGCGGACTGCCGACCGGCTGGGACGCGGCAAAGACAGTCAAGCTCGACGGCCGCTGGATCACGCCCGGCCTGATCGATTGCCACACCCACATTGTCTATGGCGGCGACCGCGCCCATGAATTCGAGCTGCGGCTCAAGGGCGCGAGCTACGAGGAGATCGCCCGTGCCGGAGGTGGCATCGTCTCCACCGTGAAGGCCACGCGCGCGGCGTCCGAGGATCAACTTGTCGCGCAATCGCTCAAGCGCCTCGATGCGCTTCTGGCGGAAGGCGTCACCACCATCGAGATCAAGTCCGGCTACGGCCTCGACCTTGTGACCGAGACCAAGATGCTGCGCGCGGCGCGCCGGCTCGGCCGCGAGCGCGATGTCGGGGTGACAACGACCTTTCTCGGCGCGCATGCCATGCCGCCCGAAGCACACGACAAGGATGCCTTTATCGCGAAGGTCTGTGCCATGATCCCGCAGATCAAGCAGGCCGGCCTCGCTGATACCGTCGACGCCTTCTGCGAAGGCATCGCCTTCTCTCCCGAACAGACTGCCCGCGTCTTCGAGGCGGCAAAGGCGAGCGGACTGCGTGTCAAGCTGCATGCCGACCAGCTCT
Source organism: Pseudorhodoplanes sp. (assembly GCF_059499825.1). Classification (NCBI taxonomy): domain Bacteria; kingdom Pseudomonadati; phylum Pseudomonadota; class Alphaproteobacteria; order Hyphomicrobiales; genus Pseudorhodoplanes; species Pseudorhodoplanes sp. Next base: position 32,446 of record NZ_JCABZI010000013.1, on the reverse strand, counting down.
CGAACCTGCATGGCGCCGCGCTGGCGGCCCGCTACGACGCGCTGTCGGCCGATCATCTCGAATACACCGACGAGACCGGCGTTGCCGCGATGGCGCAGGCCGGCACGGTCGCGGTGCTGCTGCCCGGCGCGTTCTATGTGCTGCGCGAGAAGCAGTTGCCGCCGGTGGAGGCCTTCCGGCGTCACAAGGTGCCGATCGCGATTGCAACCGATTGCAATCCCGGCACCTCGCCGATCACCTCGCTGCTGCTCACCATGAACATGGCTTCGACGCTGTTCCGCCTCACCGTGGAGGAGGCGATTGCCGGAGTCACCCGTGAAGCGGCGCGCGCGCTCGGCAAGCTGAATGAGATCGGCACCATTGAAACCGGCAAAGCCTGCGACCTGGCGATCTGGGATATCGAGCGCCCTGCCGAACTGGTTTACCGGCTGGGGCTCAACCCGCTGCATACGCGGGTGCGGAACGGACAATAAATGACAGACATCACATTCACCGGCGACGCTCTGCCGTTGTCCGCATGGCGCGCCCTCGCACGCGGTGCGAGCCTTTCGCTTTCCTCCGAGGTCTATGCGCGTGTCGACAAAGGCGCAGCAATCGTCGCCGCGATCGTCAAGAAGGGCGACGCCGTCTACGGCATCAATACCGGCTTCGGCAAGCTGGCCAATGTGCGGATCGCCGACCGCGACCTCGAAACGCTGCAGCGCAATCTGGTGCTCTCACATGCGGCCGGCGTCGGCGATCTTGTGCCGTCCCGCATCGCGCGGCTGATGATGGCGCTGAAGCTCGTCAGTCTTGGCCGCGGCGCATCCGGCGTGCGGCGGGAGACGATGCAGCTGCTGCACGGCATGCTTTCCGGCAACGTGATCCCGGCGATCCCGGCGCAAGGATCGGTCGGCGCGTCCGGCGATCTGGCACCGCTGGCGCATCTCGCCGCCACGATGATCGGCGAAGGCGACGCCTTCTACGGCGGCGAGCGCATGCCCGCGGTCTACGCGCTCGGCCGCGCGGGACTGGAGCCGGTGGTGCTCGGCCCGAAGGAGGGGCTGGCGCTGCTCAACGGCACGCAATTCTCCACCGCGCATGCGCTGGCAGCATTGTTCGACATCGAGCGGGTGTTCCAGAGCGCGCTGATCACCGGTGCGCTGTCGACCGACGCGGCGCGCGGCTCGGATACGCCGTTCGATGCGCGCATCCAGGCGTTGCGCGGCCATCGCGGACAGATCGATGTCGCGGCCGCTCTGCGCACGCTGATGGACGGAAGCGGCATCCGCGCCTCGCATCGCAATATCGACGACCGCATCCAGGATCCGTATTGCCTGCGCTGCCAGCCGCAGGTGATGGGCGCCGCGCTCGACGTGATGCGGCAGGCGGCGGCGACGCTGGTGACGGAAGCCAACGGCGTGTCGGACAATCCGCTGGTCATGACCGATACCGGCGACGTCATTTCGGGCGGCAATTTCCACGCCGAACCGGTGGCGTTCGCCGCCGACATGCTGGCGCTCGCGGTCTGCGAAATCGGCTCGCTGGCCGAACGCCGCATCGCCATGCTGACCGATCCGGTGCTGTCCGGGCTGCCCGCATTTCTCACCCCGCAACCCGGACTGAATTCGGGCTTCATGATCGCGCAGGTGACGGCGGCGGCGCTGGTGTCCGAGAACAAGCAGAAGGCGTATCCGGCGAGCGTCGACTCGATCCCGACTTCGGCCAACCAGGAGGACCACGTCTCGATGGCGGCGCATGGCGCGCGGCGTCTGATCGGCATGGCGCAGAACGCGGCGCATATCGCGGGGATTGAACTGCTGACCGCGGCGCAGGGCTGCGACTTCCACGTGCCGCTGACATCCAGTCCGGCGCTGGAGCGCGCACGCGTGCTGTTGCGCCGCCATGTTCCGAAGCTCGATGCCGACCGCAAGATGGCGCCGGATATCGAAACTGCGACCGAGCTGGTGACATCCGGTGCATTGATCGACACGGTGCGACCGGCCACACTGCCTGCACTCGACGACTGAAGGCTCATCCATGAACAAACGCCTCGACAACGACCGCATCATCCGCGCCCCCCGCGGGCCGGTGATGTCCTGCAAGAGCTGGCAGACCGAAGCGCCGCTGCGCATGCTCATGAACAATCTCGATCCGGATGTCGCCGAGAAACCGCACGAGCTGGTGGTCTATGGCGGCATCGGCCGCGCCGCGCGCGACTGGGAGAGCTATGACCGCATCGTCTCGTCGCTCAAGAAGCTGGAGGGCGACGAGACCCTGTTGGTGCAATCCGGCAAGCCGGTCGGCGTGTTCCGCACCCACGCCGATGCGCCGCGCGTGCTGATCGCCAACTCCAACATCGTGCCGCACTGGGCGACGCTCGATTATTTCAACGAGCTCGATCGCAAGGGCCTGATGATGTACGGCCAGATGACTGCGGGCTCGTGGATCTATATCGGCTCGCAGGGCATCGTGCAGGGCACCTACGAAACCTTCGTCGAAGTGGGTCGCCAGCATTTCGGCGGCAGCCTCGCGGGCAAATGGATCCTCACCGCCGGCCTCGGCGGCATGGGCGGCGCACAGCCGCTGGCCGCCACCATGGCCGGCGCCTCGATGCTGGCGATCGAATGCCAGCCGTCGCGGATCGAGATGCGGCTGCGCACCGGTTACGTCGACATGCAGGCGAAAGATCTCGACGAGGCGCTGACCATTCTCGAACGCGCCGGCAAGGAGAAGAAGGCGATCTCGGTCGCGCTGCTCGGCAATGCCGCCGAGATCTATCCCGAGCTGGTGCGACGCGGCGTGAAGCCGGACGTGGTCACCGACCAGACCTCGGCGCATGATCCGATCAACGGCTATCTCCCGGCTGGCTGGTCTCTCAACGAATGGCAGGAGAAGCGCGAGCGCGATCCGAAGGCGGTGGAGAAGGCCGCCAAGGAAAGCATGGCCGTGCATGTGCGCGCGATGCTGGATTTCTGGAAGCAGGGCATCCCGACGCTCGATTACGGCAACAACATCCGCCAGCGCGCGCTCGATATGGGCGTCAAGGATGCGTTCGATTTTCCGGGCTTCGTGCCGGCTTACATTCGTCCGCTGTTCTGCCGCGGCGTGGGGCCGTTCCGCTGGGCGGCGCTCTCGGGCGATCCGGAAGACATCTACAAGACCGACGCCAAGGTGAAGGAGCTGATGCCGCACGACACGCATCTGCATCACTGGCTCGACATGGCGCGGCAGCGCATTCACTTCCAGGGCCTGCCGGCGCGCATCTGCTGGGTGGGGCTGGGCGACCGCCATCGCATCGGCATGGCCTTCAACGAGATGGTGGCGAAGGGCGAACTCAAAGGCCCGCTGGTGATCGGGCGCGACCATCTCGATTCCGGGTCGGTCGCCTCTCCCAACCGCGAGACCGAGGCGATGAAGGATGGCTCGGACGCGGTGTCGGACTGGCCGCTGCTCAACGCACTGCTGAATTGCGCCAGCGGTGCGACATGGGTGTCGATCCATCACGGCGGCGGTGTCGGCATCGGCTATTCGCAGCATGCCGGCATGGTGATCGTCTGCGACGGCACGCCGGAAGCGACACGGCGGCTCGAGCGCGTGTTGTGGAACGATCCGGCGAGCGGCGTGATGCGCCACGCCGATGCGGGCTATGACGAGGCGATCGACTGGGCGAAGCAGCAGGGATTGAACCTGCCGAGTCTCTGAGTGGTCACCCCCGCGAAAGCGGAGGCCCGTAACCACCGCTCTGGTATATCGGTCCCCGCCTCGCGGGGACTACCGAAGAGAGAATGCGCCGGTCCATACTGGCGTGCAGCAGAGAGGCGACAAGTGACCGACGACCTGCCTTCCCGTTTCCCGGAGACCGCCCCCGAGCGCACCGCCACCATCGCCGGCGTGCCCATCACCATCGCGGCGATGTTCGCGGTCGCGATGATTGTGCTGGCCTTGATCGGCGCCGGAGCGACACTCGCGAATGTGTCATGGGCTGAACGATACTGGCTCTGGCTGGTACCGATCTTCGGCGTCATCTGTACGCTGGCAGCCTGGATGCGCACCGGAACGCTGGACCGGACGGTAATCCGTCAGGTGCTGCACTGGCTCGCCGTCGGCGTGACGATCGCGATCGACTTCAGCTTTTTCCGCCGGAGCGGCGAGCAAACGTCGATCACCACGAGCCTGAGTTCGATGCTGATCCTCGCGCTCGGCTGCCTGCTCGCCGGCATCCATCTGGAATGGAGCTTCGCGCTGGTCGGCCTGCTGCTGCTCGCGACCGCTGTCATTGTCGCGGTTGCGCAGGAATATATGGCGCTGGTGATCGTACTGGGGCTGCTGCTGATCGCCATCGTGCTGATCGGCCAGCATCTGATGAGGAAGTGGATGGCGTGAGCCGTACGACCCCTTGATTCAGCCGTATCCGCGGCGATAGGTGCTATCGTCGATTCTCAACGGGCAAGACTTCGCATTACAATGGACATTACGACATTATTTCCGATCGGCCGGGCACTCCTGTGCGCTGCCGTGGCATTGGCTCCGCTCCCGGCCGCGTCGCAGTCCGCCAGCTATACCGCGCGCGGACAGGAGCCAGGCTGGAGCCTGACCATCACCGACCGGACCATCGCGCTCGCCACGATGGCCGGCGAGCGCTTCGAGGCCGCCAACCCGAACCATGGCTATGCCCAGAGCGAGCTCTACGACGTCACACTCAACGGCAAGCCGGTCCGGATCGCGATCGAGCACCAGATCTGCCGCGACACCATGAGCGGCATGCCGTATCCGGATCGCGTCACCATCACCGGACTGAACGGCGTGCTGAATGGCTGCGGCGGGACGCCGCGCGCGCTGCTCGGAACGGGGGAATGGAACATCACCGAGGTCGGATCGGCCGCCGTCATGGGCAGCACCGCTCCGACCATCGCCTTTCTCGACGACAATGCCGTGGCCGGAAGCGGGTCCTGCAACCGGTTTCGCGGCGGCTTCAAGCTCACCGGTGAGGCCCTGACGATCGAGCAACTCGCCACCACCATGATGGGCTGCCCCGATCAGGTCATGCAGCAGGAGCAGGCGATCATTCGTCAACTGGAGGCGACGCGCAGCTTCGACATCCGCGCCGACGGCGCGTTGATCCTGAAGGATGCGAAGGGCGGCACTTTGGTTGCGGTCAAGGCGACGAAGTAGCCGGTAGCCCGCATGAGCGCATCGAGATCCGCCCGCGGTCCCGGATCTCGCTGACGCTCATCCGGGCTACCTGCCTTCATGGGCGACGCCTTACGTCAATGCACCTCGGCCGCCAGCACGGCCTCGGCGCGGATTTCTTCCGTCAACCGCGCCTTCAGTTCGGAAAACTCCGGTGAGGTCTTGATCGTGTAGTGGCGCGGATGCGGCAGCGTCACCTCCAGGTCAGCCTTGATGCGGCCGGGCCGCGCAGACATCACCAGCACGCGCGAGGCGAGGAAGATCGATTCCTCGATATCGTGGGTGACGAACAACACGGTCTTGCGCTCGCGCTCCCAGATGCCGAGCAGCAATTCCTGCATCAGCGCGCGCGTCTGATTGTCGAGCGCACCGAACGGCTCGTCGAGCAGGAGGATTTCCGGGCCGTTGGCCAGCGCGCGCGCGATCGCGGTGCGCTGCTGCATGCCACCGGAGAGCTGCTTGGGATAATGCCGCGCGAAACTCTGCAGGCCGACCCGCTCCAGCCACTCTCCAACGATCGCGTTACGCTCGCCGGCCGGCACACCCTTCTCGCGCAGACCGAAGCCGACATTCTCCGAAATCGTCAGCCATGGAAACAGCGTGTAGGACTGAAACACCATGCCACGGTCGGGTCCCGGCCGCGTCACGGGCTTGCCATCCAGCAGGATCGTGCCGGTCGTCGGCGTATCGAGCCCGGCGACCAGACGCAGCAAGGTCGACTTGCCGCAGCCGGATGGCCCGAGGATGGTGACGAAGTCGTTGTCGGCGACGTCGAGATTGGTCGGCTCCAGCGCGCGCGTCGGCGGCCCACCATGCAGGCCGGGAAACACGCGGGATACGTTTTCGATGCGGAGCTTGGTCATATCTGGCTCCACGGAAAGAGCCAGCGATTGGCGGCCTTGAACAGATAATCCGAGATCAATCCAATAATGCCGATCACGATGATGCCGAAGATGATCTGGCCGGTCGCGAGCAAGGCCTGGCTGTCGATGATCATGTGACCGATGCCGGACGACGAGCCAATCAGCTCTGCGACGATCACGTATGTCCAGGCCCAGCCCAGCACGAGCCGGAGAATTTCGGCAATGTCCGGCGCCGAGGACGGGATCAGCACTCGACCGAGGATGCCCCGGTCGCGGGCGCCGAGCGTGAGCGCCGCCTCGACCAGATCCCGCCGCGTACTCGCAACGGTGACCGCGACCATCAGGATGATCTGAAACACACAGCCGATGAAGATGACGAGCAGTTTCTGCATTTCGCCGATGCCGGCCCACAGGATCAGCAGCGGAATGAAGGCGGATGCCGGGAGATAGCGCGCGAACGACACGAACGGTTCGAGGAACGCCTCGATCGGCTTGTACGCCCCCATCAGGATGCCGAGCGGGACCGCGACCAAGGCCGCGATCACGAAGCCGCCGACCACGCGCCAGATGGTCATGCCGATGTCGAAGGCAAAATTGTACTTGACGAGAAGATCCCAGCCATCCCGCACCATCGTGATCGGATCGGCGAGGAAGGTGCGCGACACGTAGCCGCCATGGGTCGCGAACGCCCAGGCCGCGACGAACAGGACGAAGAACGACACACCCAGCAGAATGCGGGCGGTATTCGATATCGGTGCGAGGGGGCGCATGAGGATCTTCTTTCCCTCTCCCCGTTCTTACGGGGAGAGGGTGGCGAGCATCGAGTGAAGCGAGATGCGAGACGGGTGAGGGGCAATCTGCATTTGGGTAGAGCCCCTCACCCGCCTCACTCGCAAAACGCTCGCTCGGCACCCTCTCCCCGTTTCACGGGGAGAGGGAAAAGAAAAATTACTGCACGAAACGCGGATCGGCGAGCTTCGACAGATCGGGGATTTGCTTGATCACGCCGATCTCCAGCAGCAGGTCGGCGGCTTCCTTGGAGAAGGTGTTGAAATCACCCGCGAAGAACGCCTTGTTGGCAGCCTGGTCCTGCCAGCGCAGATACTTGGCGGAATTCCCGAATTTCTCGGCATCCTGCTTCACGTCCGCGCCCATGATCTCATAGGCCTTCTTCTCGTCCTTCTTGATCATGTCGAGCGCTTCGAAATAGCTCTTCACCAGCGCCTTCACCGCGCCTTCGTTCTTGGCGATGAAGTCCGGGGTGCAGCCGAAGGTGTCCATCACCATCGGGTAGTCGAGCGTGGTGGCGATGATCTTGCCGGCTTCGGGCTTGTCGCGCACCGCCGAGAGATACGGCTCGTAGGTCATGGCCACGTCATTCTGACCGGCAATGAAGGCCTGCGCGGCCGGCCCAGGCTCCATGTTCACCACCTTGACGTCCTTCACCGACAGGCCGTTCTTCTTCAGGAACCACGCCAGCGTGAAATAAGGCGCCGTGCCGGGCGCCGAGGCCGCGACCGTCTTGCCCTTGATGTCCTTGATCGACTTGACGTCATTGCGCACGACCATGCCGTCGGCGCCGTAGGACTTGTCGAGCTGGAACAGCTGCGTGGTCGGCACGCCGTTTGCGTTCCAGACAATCCAGGTCTCGACGGTCGTCGCCGCGCACTGGATATCGCCGGAGGCGATCGCCAGATGGCGGCTGGCCTGCGGGATCTTCTTGATGGTGACGTCGAGGCCGTTCTTCGCGAAGATCCCGGCCTCCTTGGCGAGCGTCAGCGGCGCAAAGCCGGTCCAACCGGAAATGCCGATATTGACCTTGGTCTGGGCGGACGCGGGCGCAGCCAGCATGGCAAGGCCGGCCGCGGCCAGGATGAGCTTGAACTTCATAGAACCCTCCGGTTGGAAAACAGAGCCAGAAACCCGGCTTTGAGACCATGGCAACACGCTGCCGAACCGAGAGTCAATTATGCAAAACACAGCATGTGGCTGCGGCCGGAGACGGCCAAACCGTTTGCGCTCAGGCGGCCGCAGCGACGACGCCGACACGAAGCCCAGTTATTGAGCCACGATCCTGAACACCTGCGTTCAATTGGCCCAAGGCGCGACCGCTCACGGGACGTCCAGGCACGGGCCGCGCGGGGGCTCCGGGAGAACGGTGGCCTGTACCGCATGGTGGTCCAGATGAACCACTGGACGGTTACGCCCGGTCGCTTTACTCCAGGGGACGACAAGAAGTGCGATAGAGGCGTATCGCCCGAGGGAACGATTAAGGAGCCGCCATGAGCGACCGCAGGCTGAATCCGATTTCCGATGCCGAACTCGAGCGTCGCTGGAAAGCCGCCCGCGCGATGATGCGCGAGCGCGGTCTCGATGCGCTGCTGATGCAGAACAACAACGACTGGCTCGGCGGCTACGTGAAATGGTTCACGGATTTTCCGGCCTATAACGGCTATCCGCGAACGGTGATCTTCCATGCCGACGACCCGATGACCGTGGTCGATATGGGACCGTCCGGCGCAACCCGCTCGTTCGGCGGCGCGCACAAGATTCACCGGGGCGTCGGCGACCTGCTCACCACGCCGGCCTTCACCTCCATCGCCTATACCGACGGCTACCAGGGCGAGCTTGCGCTCGGCGAGTTGAAGCGCCGCGCCTACAAGCGCATCGGCATCCTCGGCCGCGGCGCGATGCCGTTTCGTTTCGTGACGCAGATCGAGCAGGGACTTGCCGGCAAGACCGAGATCGTCGACGCGACCGAGGAGATCGACGCGATCAAGGCGATCAAGAGCGAGGAGGAAATGATCCTGGTCCGGCGCTGCGCCGAGATGCAGGACGAGATCTTCGCGCGCGTAGCTAAGAAGATCAAACCCGGCATGCGCGACAACGACGTCACCGCGCTGGCGCAATATGAAGGCCGGCTGCTCGGTTCCGAACAGGGGCTGTTTCTCGGATCGTCGGCACCGCTTGGCGAAGCCTCGAACTTCGTCGACCGGTATCTGCAGGGCCGCGTGCTGAAGGACGGCGAGCATTTCTCGCTGCTGATCGAGAATGCCGGCCCCGGCGGCATGTATACCGAGATCGCGCGAACCATGGTGTTCGGCAAGGCCTCGAACGAAGTCATCGACGGGTTCGAGACCGTGAAAGAGGCGCAGGTCCACACGCTGTCGAAGATCAAGCCGGGCGTGCCGGCGCGCGACATCGCCGCCTCGCATGATGCGTTCATGACCGCGCGCGGCTTCGGCGCCGAGAAGCGGCTCTATGCTCATGGCCAGGGCTACGATCTGGTCGAGCGGCCGCTGATCCGCGCCGACGAGACCATGACCATACAGGCCGGGATGAATCTTGCGGTGCATCCGGGCTATGAATCGCCGGCGCTGTTCGCGGTCATCTGCGACAATTATCTGGTCGGCAAGGACGGTCCGGGCGAGTGCCTGCACAAGACACCGAAGCAGGTGTTCGAACTGTGAGACAAGAGTCGCAAGGCGCGTCACATCAATCGATTCAAGGCATACAAGAATGAAGCCGGACATCCTGTATTTCGGAAAATTCCCGGACGACACCGTCGCCGAGCTCAACCGGCGCTACAACGTCCATCACTATTTCAAGATGCCGCTGCCCGACGAGATTCCGTCCGATGTCGCCGCGCGCATCGTTGGTGTTGCAACCGAGGCCAATCGCGGCATCAGCCGTGCGATGCTCGACAGGCTGCCGAAGCTCCAGGCGGTGTCGGTGTTCGGCGTCGGGCTCGATTTAGTGGATGTGAAAGCAATTCAGGACCGCGGCATCCCGCTTGGCAACACGCCGGACATCATCGGGCCGGAAGTGGCCGATCTCGCCATCGGCATGATGCTCGCCTCGGCTCGGCAGATTATTTTCGCCGACCATTATGCACGAAGCGGACAATGGGCCGAAAAGGGACCGATCCCGCTGGGCCGGAGCGTCGCCAACAAAACCTGCGGCGTGATCGGGCTTGGCGGCATTGGCCGCGCCATCGCGGATCGCGCCGTCGCTTTCCGTATGCAGGTTCTCTATTTCGGCACGCGCGAAAAGAAGGATGTGCCCTATCAGTATGTCGGCGATGTCGTGGAACTGGCGCGGCAGAGCGATTACCTGATGGTCGCCTGCAAGGGCGGTCCGGAGACGCGGCATCTTGTGTCGGGCGCCGTGATCGATGCGCTCGGGCCGCAAGGCACGCTGATCAATGTCGCGCGCGGTTCCGTGGTGGATGAGGAAGCGCTATTCGATGCGCTCGCCAACAAGCGGCTGGGCTGGGCGGCGCTGGATGTGTTCGAGAACTCGCCCAATTTCGACAAGCGGTTTCTCGATTTCCCGAATGTCATCCTTCAGCCGCATCATGGCACGGCCGCGATCGAGACGCGCCTTGAGATGGGTCAGCTGATGATCGACAATCTGGCGGCCGGGCTGGAGAAACGCCCGCTGAAGACGCCGGTGGTGGCTTAACGTCGCTGCTCCCCTCCCCCCGCGAGCGCAGCGAGTGGTGGGGAGGGGTCGGGGGTGGGGGGCGAAACAAGCGTGCATCGAAATTACCCCCCACCCCGGTTCGCCTCGCTACGCGACGCGAACCGACCCTCCCCACCGCTTCGCGGGGGGAGGGAAAGAAAGGAAAGGTCGCGCCATTACTCCGCCGCCTGAGCCTTCGCACCGATCGCGGCATTGACCTTCGGCATCACCTTCTCGGCCAGCAGCGTCATCGAACGCTTGCCGAGGGCGGGATCGGCCCAATCCTTGCCGGCATAGAGCAGCGTCCCGAAATCGCCGACCTTGTCGCGGAAAGCCAGGATCTCGTCGGCGACCTTGTTGGGCGAGCCGTAGATGATGAGCTGATCCACGATCTTGTCGAGCGTGACCTCGTCGTCCGGCTGATCGCGGTGGGTCTTGAACAGCTCGATCCGCCCGTTCGCCTTCAGCTTGGTGAAGAGCTGCTGATAGTAGAAGCGATACGGCGAGTTTGGATCGGTCGCGTAGGCGCGCGCGGTCTTGTCGTCATCCGCGACAAGGATGCTCTTGGCCACGCGCCAGTTTGCCGGGTCGGCCGGACGCCCGGCGCGCTCACAGCCTTCGGCATATTTCGGCCAGTGGCTCTTCACCCATTGCGGCATCAGGAAGTTCGCCGAGATCGGCTCCCAGCCGCGAGCCGCGGCTTCGGTGACGCCCTTGGAGAACGGCGCAACCGCCGTTACCACGATCGGCGGGTGCGGACGCTGCAGCGGCTTCGGCAGAAATCCCTGTCCGATCTTGGGCAGGAAATGACGCTCGCTGACGACCGTCCAGTATTTGCCGCGCAGATTATACGGCGGCTCGCCGGCCCAGATCGCCAGCACCTGGTTGATGCACTCGAGGAACATCTCGTTGCGGTTGGCGTCGAGATTGCCGAAAACTTCGGCGTCGGAGAGAAGGCCGCCCGGCGAGATGCCGAAGATGAAGCGGCCGTCAAGCATGTGGTCGAGCATCGCGATCTCGGCGGCGACCGCGGCGGGATGGCTGTTCGGCATGTTGACGGTGCCGGTGCCGAGCTTGATCTGTTTGGTGCTGTGAATGAGCGAGGCAATGAAGATCGTGCAGGAGGTGATGTTCTCGGCCTGATCGGTCGCGTGTTCGCCGACGTAAGCCTCGGAGAAACCCAGTTCGTCGGCCAGAATGAAGGCCTCGCGGTCCTCGCGCAGCGATGTTCGCCAGTCCTTGCCGAGCGCATGGATCGGCATCGTGAAAAACCCGAGCTTCATCGGCGGTCTCCTCCGGTGCGCGCAAATCTAGCTGCGCCGCGGCTCCAAATGAAATAATATGGCCTGACGCAAGCCATTAGGTTTCCTGATGCCGTCCCCGGTCACGCTCCGCCAGATCCAGGCCATCATCGCAGTCTGCGAGGAAGGCTCCTTCACCCGCGCCGCCGCGCGGGAGAACGCCACGCAATCAGGCCTGTCCCAGCATGTTTCGGCGGTGGAGAAGCTGCTGGGCGTGCGGCTTTTCGACCGCTCGGCAACCGGCGTGACCCCGACCCCGGCCGGCCAGCGCTATTACCGCCGCTGCATCGACGCGATCGGGATGCTGGAACTGGCGAAGGAGGAAGCACGCGGCCGCGCCGACATTGTGAGCGGAACGCTGCGCATCGGATTGATGCCGACCTTCACCCGAGCGGCGCTGGCCCCGACGCTGGAGCATTTCGTGCTGGCGCACCCGGATGTGCAGGTGCGTGTCGTCGAAGCCTATAGCGGCATGCTGACCGATCAGGTGCTGAGCGACCAGCTCGATTTCGCGATCGTGCCGGCCTTCGAGGGGCGAACCGGATTGAAGTCGCGGCTGATCCTGCGCGACCGCGAGGTGCTGATTTCAGGACGCGGCAGCCCGTTCAAGCCGCTCGCACCGGTGCGGCTGTCGGATTGCGCGCCGCTGAAGATCGTGGCGCCGGGCCCCGACAACATCCGGCGGCGCAATCTCGAAATCTATGTCCAGAGCCATAACGTGGCGATCGAAACCATGATCGAGATGGACGCGATGATGGCGACGTTCGATTTCGTCGCGCGCACCGATTTTGTCACCGTGCTGCCCGGCCTGATCTGCGTGAACGACATCGGCAAGGGCGAGTTCACCATCAACCCGATCGATCCGCCACTGTATGCGGAGTTCATTGTCATCACGCCCGCACGCCGCACGCTGTCGACGCCGGCGCGGCTGTTCCTGGAGCGGTTCGAGGTCGACCTGGCGGAGATGGGGAAGAGACTGAAGGGGTTGTTGCACAATGAAGCAAAACGATAGCGGCGCGCTCGGTCGAGCTCCCTCCCCCTGAAAGGGGGAGGGTTGGGGTGGGGGTCACTTGTCGGACGAATGAATTTGACCCCCACCCGACTGCCTTCGCACGCGAAGGCAGTCGACCTCCCCCTTTAAGGGGGAGGTAAAGAAAACGAATTTACACCGCTGCCGGTGCGCCGGGCTGCTTCAACGGATGCGCCTTGGCGAACGCGTCTTCCTTCATGCAGGTCTCGACGATCCGCCGGACCGTCGGATAAGGCGCGAGATCGTATTTGAAGAAGTTGCAGCCGGTGGCGTGGCTGACCAGGCAAATATCCGCCATCGTCACGCTGTCACCCTGGCAAAAGGTGCCGGTCTCCTTGCTGGTCGCGAGATTGGTCTCCAGCGCCTTCATGCCTTCGCCCAGCCAGTGATGGATCCATTTCATGCGCGCAGGCTCGTCGAGCTTCAATTCGTGTTCGAGATAATCGCGCACCCGCGGCACCACCATCGGATGCGCGTCGGAGGCAACGATGCCGGACAACGCTCGCACCCGCGCACGCGCCAGCGCTTCCGACGGGATCAGGTTCGGATGCGGATGCACGTCATCCAGATATTCCATGATCGCCATCGACTGGAACAGCACTGTGCCCTCATCGGTGACCAGCGCCGGCAGCAGCATCTGCGGGTTGACCTTGCGATACGCTTCGTTGCGCTGCTCGCCCTTCATCAGGTCGACATTGATCACCTCGGGCGACAGCCCCTTGATGTTGAGCGCGATCCGCACGCGGAACGATGCGAGCGAACGCCAGTAAGAGAAGAATTGCATGTTTGCCTCCACTCGCGCTGTCTGCTCCCCTCCCCCCGCGAAGCGGTGGGGAGGGGTCGGGGGTGGGGGCGCTTGTCCTTCAAACGATGAAAGCCCCCCACCCGGCTCGCGCTACGCGCTCGCCACCCTCCCCGCCTCTCGCTTCGCTCTTGGGGGAGGGAAAGAAACAGACTCATGTCTTGCTGCCACCCGGATCGGCCTTAAGACCCGCAGCAGCGATCCCGGCGATCGCGCAGAGTTCGTCATTGTCCGAGGTGTCGCCGGAAATTCCCACCGCACCGACGACATCGCCGGCCGCGTCGCGGATCAGCACGCCGCCCGGATTGGTGACGACGCGCCCGCCGCTCGCCGCGGCCAGCGTGGTGAAAAACATCGGCGTCTTCTCGGCGCGCTCGAACAAGGTGCGCGAGCCGAGCCCCATGCCGAGCGCACCCCAGGCCTTTCCGAACGCAATATCGAACCGCAGGATGCCGGACTTGTCCTCGCGCTTGAACGCCACGAGATGGCCGCCGGCATCCAGCACGGCAACCGAAAGCGGCTGGAAGGTCTTGTCGCGCGCGGTCTTCAGCGCCGTATCGAGAATGGTCGAGGCCTGCGCCAGCGTCAGATTGCCCATGTCTGCTCCTTCACTCCTTGCCGCGCCGCGACCAGTACACCGCCTGCCCCGACCCGTCGCCCTGTCCGTAGCCCGCCGCGCTGGCTTCATCGAAGCAGGCCAGCGTGCGCTCGATCAGCGGCAGCTCGACGCCGCATGCCTTGCCCTGCGCGATCATGGTGCGGATGTCTTTGCGCGCGTCGTCGAGATTGAAGGTGACCGCACCGAAATCGCCGCCGCTGAGCCACGCCGCGATATTGGGTCCACGGTTCTTCACAGCAGTCGAGGCGCCGGAGGTGTCGGCGATGATGTCCATCACGCGGGCGGGATCGAGCTTGAGGTGACGGCTGAGCGCCAATGCCTCGCCGAGCGCCTGCCAGTAGATCATCAGCGGCAGGTTGATCGCGAGCTTCATCCCCGCGCCCGCCCCGACCTCGCCGACGTGTTCGACCCGCCGGCACAGTTGATCGAGTAGCGGCCTGGCCCGCGCCACATCCGCATCGCTGCCGCCAGCAAAGCCGAACAGCTTGCCCTGCCGCGCCGGCCCCGTGGTGCCGCCGACCGGACATTCGACAAAGGCCGCACCCTTGCCGCGCACAATGTCCGCGAGCGCGACCTCGGTCTCCGGCTGCACCGTGCTCATCTCGATGAAAAGCTTGCCGGTCACGTCGCCCGACAGCAGACCGGAAGCGCCGCGATACACCGCATCGATCGCACCGGCGTCGGTGAGAATGGTGACAATCGCCTCCGCCTGCGCAGCGAGATCGGCCGGCGACGACGCCACGATGGCACCGGCATCGGCCAGCGGTTTCGCCTTGTCGGCCGAGCGATTCCAGACGATCACCTCATGTCCGCATTCCATCAGCCTTGCGGCGATCGCGGCGCCCATTTTGCCGAGTCCTGCTACCCCGACGCGCATGCGTGACCCTCCCTGCTCCGCTCCCGGAAGCTTCCAACATTGTTAGCGCGTCCCGATCGCACTTGGCAAAAGCTTCGGTCTGTGTCGTCATTCGCCGCCGCTTGCCAAGCCGGTAAGCCCGAAATTTCACGACATGGAAGTTCGCATATGACAGCCTGGAACAAGTACGAGCCGACCGCAGCGCGCAAACACGGCAAGCCCGGCCGCGAAGCCCGGCCGCAGAGCGTCACCATCGACATCCACTCGCATGTCGCGGTGACGGCGGCCGGCGCCTATGTTGCGCAGCAAAATGCGCGCATCAGTCCCGGACTGCATACCTTCCAGTCACCGGAAACCGCCGCGGTAAACGCCAAGCAGGACGGCGACCTGAAATCCCGCATGGTCGAACTGGAGCCGCGGCTGCGCAATCTCGATGCCATGGGCATCGACATGCAGGTGATCAAGCCGCCGCCCGGTCAATGCTATTACACGCTGCCGGCCGACCTCGGCGTCAAGGCGGCGCAGCTCGTCAATGACGGCATCGCCGAGTACTGCGCGAAGCAGCCCGACCGGCTGATCCCGTTCGGCACCGTGCCGCTGCCTCATGGCGACGAAGCCGCGAAAGAGCTGGAGCGGATCGCCAAGCTCGGGTTCAGGGGCGTGCAGATCCTGACCAATATCGACGGCAAGGAATTGTCCGATCCCGTGGCCGCGCCGTTCTGGAAAAAGGCGGAGGAACTCGGGCTGCTGGTCGTCATCCATCCCAACGGCTTCACCCATGGCGAACGGCTGAAGCGCTTCTATTTCAACAACGTGATCGGCAATCCGCTCGAGACCACGATCGCGCTGCACTACCTGATTTTCGACGGAGTGCTGGAGCGCCACCCGCAGTTGAAACTTCTGGCCGTACATGGCGGCGGCTATCTCGGCGGCTATTACGGCCGCATCGACCATGTCTGGGGCGCGCGATCGGACGCGCATGCAGACCTGCCAAAACCGCCGACCAGCTATCTGAAGCAGATATATGTCGACACCGTCGTGTTCTCCGAGGGGCAGTTAAAGGCGCTGGTAGAGACCTTTGGCGCGGATCATGTGGTGATGGGGACCGACTATCCCTTCGACATGGCCGACTACGATCCGGTCGGTCATGTGACTTCCATTGGCGCTTTCGATTCTGCTACGGTGGGCAAAATCGTGGGCGGCAATACGAAGCGGATCCTCGGCCTGTAGGATTTGTGGCTTCGCCGACTGGAGCGGCATGAGCTGGATCGATAATTCACCCCTGACCATCTGGGGCGTAGAACCCTACGAGGGCGTCGTGGCAGACCCGGACCAGTTCCGGGAAGCCATGAGCCGGCTGGGAGCCGCGGTTCACATCATCACCACCAACGGCAGCGCGGGGAAGGCGGGCTTCACCGCCACCGCGGTCGCGTCGGTCTCGGACTCACCGCCGACCATCCTGGTCTGTCTCAATCGCAAGAGCCAGATCACCCCGATCATGCGCGAGAACAAGGTGTTCTGCGTCAACACGCTGGCTTCCAGCGACGAGGACCTCGCGAATGTGTTCGCGGGCCGGCAGGGCCATTTCATGGCCGACCGCTTCAAGTTCGGCGACTGGACTGCGCTCGAAACCGGCGCACCGGCGCTGACCCAGGCGATCGCCGCACTCGATTGCCGGGTGCTGGAAATGAAATCGGTCGCGACCCATGACATCTATTTCGGTGAGGTCGCGGCGATCCGGCTCGCCAATGCCGAGAAGGCGCTGGTCTATCACGCGCGGGCCTACAAGCACGTGTGACACTTTCTTATCCCTCCCCTGAAAGGGGAGGGTCGCCGAACGAAGTGAGGCGGGGAGGGGTCGAGCTACACGCATTGGCTCACAATGAGACCCCCACCCGCTCGCCTTCGGCGATCGACCTCCCCCTTTCAGGGGGAGGTGAAGGAAGAGCTTCAAATATCCTGCCCGATCCACTCGCGCTGGACATCGTCGCACCAATTGCCGACATTCCATTGTCCCCACGCGCCGAGGCCTGCGAGTTCGTCCGGTCCGGCATAGACCGGCACATGCACGACCGAAAGGCCGTCATGCGCATGCGCCTGTTTCAGCGCCGCGCGCAACTCATCCGCACTGAACCCGCCCTGCAATGCGCGCACGCCCCGCACCGCGCCAGCAAGCTGCACATAATCGACCGGCACGGTATCGTTGGTGCGGAATTCCCGTCCGTATTGTGCGAGCTGCAAGCCGGTGATCGCGGCCATGCGTCGATTGTCGAAAATCACAATGGTGCCGCGCAGCTTGTGCTCGACACCGTCTATCAGCGCCTGCGGGTTCATCATGAACGAGCCGTCGCCGGTGAAAGCGATGCCATAACGCGGCGCGCCGGCCATCGCGGAGGCCAAGAGCCCGCTCACCGCGAAGCCCATATACGACGCACCGGTCTCGGTGAAGGTATCGCCGGTGCGGTCGTCCTCCACGATCTGGAAGCCGTTGGCCTGCACGTCGCCGGCATCGAAATATTTCGCCGCGCCGATCGCCTTGGCAAAATCCGCCACCACCTTGATCGCCGCGGGCTGATAGAGAACCGCACGTTGCCAGACCGGATCGAAGGCCGGTGCCGCATCGAACCGCGCTGTCTTGAATGCGGTCCATTCCGCTTTCTTCGCCGCGCAAGCCTTCAACCATTCGCCCTTGTTGGCGCTGGCGCCGTCGAGATGCACGCACAGCCGCTCGATCACCGCGCCGATATCGCCCGCAAGCGCGGTCGTGTTGTTGTAATGCAGCGCATCGGCAAGATCGCCGTTGATGTTGATGACGTGCTTTGCCGCCTTGTAGCCGATGCCGGAGCAATCGGCCTGGCAGACGCCGCGCGAGCCAATCACGATGACAAGCTCGGCATGGGCCATCGCGAAATTGCCGCTGATCGACCCTTTCGAGCCGCCGACATGCATGTTCTGCGGATGCGCGTCCGGCAGAACGCCGGTCGAGCCGGGCGACAACACCACGGCCGCGCCCGCCCTCTCGGCAAGCCTGCGCACGGCCGCATCATGGCCGCGGGTGCCGCCACCGGCCTTGATCGCGATGCTTTTCGCCTGCGCGATCAGCCGCGCGGCCTGTGCATACGCCTTGTCGTCGACCGGTGCGAGCTTTGGCAGATCGGGGCGGTCCGGCAGGGCCGCGAGATTGAGCGTCGCGCGCTGTGGCTGCGTGTTGAGTGGCAGCAGCAGATAGAACGGCCCCGCGCGATAGGGATGATTGACCGCAAGGGAGCCGCGGCGCAGCGCATCGCGCAACGCTTCCGGGGTATGCAGTACGTAGGAGCCGCCCATCAGCGCCGTCATGCGGCCGAACAGGCTCTGCTCCTCCTTAGGCACCTGCTGCATGTTATAGCCTTCGCCGAAGGTCGTCTCGTCGCCGTAGATGTGGTAGACGCCGACCCCGTTCGATGCGGCCGCGAGCGAACCGGCCAAAGCCTGAAGCGCACCGGGCCCGATCGAGGTCACGACCGCGGGTGTTTCGCCGTATTGCCAGCGCAATGCGGTCGCGGCATGCGCCATCTCGACCTCGTTGCGGAAATTGAAGGTGCGGGTGACGCCCTCCTCCTCATAGATACGCAGCACGTCGCCGAGATCGGTCGAGCCGTGACCGAAGATCGCGAAATATTTCGAGACGCCCTGCTTCAGCAGGCCGAGCACCAGCGCTTCCGACAGCGTGGCGTCGACGAGCTTCGGCAGCGCGCCGCTCGCCAGCGCCTCCGCGAGCGAGCCTGATTCATTGATGGCACGCGCACGCACGCGCATCGCGTCGCGCTGTTCGCCTTCGGAGGGTCGTGTAAGCATGAGACATTCTAACCGTTAAAGCGTAGGGCGGGTTAGCCGGAGGCGTAACCCGCCGCTCCTGCACGAGTGTTGCGGATTACGCTTTGCTAACCCGCCTTACAAGATAAGTGTACTTAGTTGCTCTTTGCTGCCGGGGGAGCCGCCTTCTCCAGGATCGGCTTCCAGCGTACGATTTCCGCTTTCACCAGCTTGTCGAACTTCGTCGGATCGCGCTCGGTCTTGACCGGAATCGAGCCGCCGAGTTCGGTCAGCCGCTTGACCACGCTCGGATCGTCGAGCGCCTTGTCGAGCGCAGACGCGAGTTTGCCGATTGCTTCCTTCGACGTGCCCTTGGGCGCGAAAATGCCGGACCAGACGCTCATCTGGAAATTCACGCCGCCGTCCTTCGCGGCCGGCACCTGCGGCAACGCCTCGATCTTGCCCATGCTCGAGACACCGAAAGCCTTGACGGATCCGCCGCGCACCTGACTGGCAACGCTGACCGACTGCTCGCAGAGGAAATCGACATGGCCGCCGAGCAGATCGTTCATCGCAGGTCCGGTGCCCTTGTACGCGACCGGCGTCGGCTTCAGTCCGGCTTCGGCGTTGAACAGGAGACACGCCATATGCGACGAGGAGCCGACGCCGCCATGCGCCTGTTTCACCTTGTCGCCGTTCGCCTTCACGTAGGCCACGAATTCCTTCATGTTGTTGGCCGGAAAATCCTTGCGCGCCACGATCACCGCCGGCGCATCCGCGGTGATGCCGATCGGGATGAAGTCGCGTTCGGAATCGTAGCGGACATTCGGGGTCAGAACCGGCGCCGCGACATGCGAACCCATCGATCCCGCGAGCAGCGTGTAGCCGTCGGCCTCCGCGCTCGCGACGCGGCCGGAGCCAAGCGTGCCGCCGGCGCCGCCGACATTCTCGATCACCATGGTCTGGCCGAGATGTTTCGACATGCCATCGGCGACGATGCGCGCAACGACGTCGCTAGGACCGCCGGCGGGAAACGGCACGACCACCGTGATCGGGCGCGTCGGATAACTTTGCGCGTGCCCGAGTGCCGGCAGCATCAAAGCCGCCGCGAATGCGAGGATTGCCTTGGAAGCGTATCTTGCCGTCATCATTCTCCCCTTCATCGTTATGGTGCGGTCCTTGTCGGACCTTCGTTCGGGTCAGACCCTGAGACTCCCGCCGACCGCACCGCCACCGACCAATCGATCGAGAAGCTCGCCGTCATGCGTGACTAAAATGTGGAGATCGGGTTCGTCTTGCATGAGCTGATTAAGCCACCGCAATTGCGCAATGACGGCCGGCCCATCCTCCTTTACCCATGGCGCGGCCTTTCCTTTCACATGACGAATGTTTGCCTCATTCCAGGCCGCATCGATCGAATGCAGGTATTCCCGCCCGCTCTGCAGGCGGAGGTAAATCATCTGCATATCGGGCGAATGGCCCGGTGCCTTGATCAGCACCATGCCGGGCGCAACCGGATGATAGCGGCCGTAGCTCAGGCAGATGAATTGCTCGGCGCGGCGTTCGGGTAATTTCAGATGCGGGCGATGCGGCTGGTTCATCATCAGCGACAGCGTCTCGGCGCTCGCGATGGTCTTGTGCGCAAGCGCATCGACATCATCCGCAGTCACGACGCCGCCGACATGGTCGGCGTGATAATGCGTCAGCACGATCATGCGCGCGGCGCGCAGCGCGGCCATCACCTGCGCGAAGGCGTTCTCGTCATAAGGCTCGCCTTCGCCGAACGAGTCATGCGTGGCCTTGTCCATGCCGGCATCGATCATCACGCTGCCATCGGGATAGACCACCTGGCAGGCCGTGCGCGGCATGGTCACCGGCGTCTCGTCCCCGCCTTCGATGACGAATTTCCGCGGACGGATCGACGCTGCGAACTTCACCGCATTGAGGGCAACCGGCAGCGGACCCGGCACCACATGCGCCAAGGCCCGGATCGCCGAGAGATCGGCATCGAACACCTGCGCTGCGGAAGCGGGCCTGTCGAGCATTATTCGGCGGCCTCCGAATGGATGCGTCGTTCGCGTTCTGCGCGTTCCTTCTCGCGAATGGCGAGCAGCACTTTTTCCGGCGATGCGGGAAGGGACGTGATGCGCACGCCGACCGCGTCATAGATCGCGTTCATCACCGCGGGGATGGTCGGCACCATGGCCGGCTCGCCGATACCCTTCACGCCCAGCGGCCCGATCGGATCGGGGTCCTCGACGATGATCGAGGTGATGTGCGGCACATCGAGCGAGGTCGGCAGGATGTATTTGGCAAAGCCCGGCGTCGTGGTGTGGCCGCCCTCGAGCTTGTAATCCTCCATCAGCGCCTGCCCGAGTGCCTGGACGATGCCGCCCTCGATCTGACCTTCGACGCCTTTCGGATTCACCGCGCGGCCGACGTCATGCGCCGCCCACATGCCGAGCACCTGCACTTCGCCGGTGATGGTGTCGACTTCGACTTCCGCGACCTGACAGCCGAACACATAGGCCTGCCACGGCCGGCCGGCGCCATCGACCGGATGAAGCCCGGTGGTGTCGGTGCCGAAGCTCGCGGAGCCAAGCGGCACCACCCCGCGGCCTTTGGCCAGATGCACCGCCTTGTCCATTGTCGTGCGATGGTTGGTGCCCGCGGCCCAGATCTCGCCGGATGCGGCCTCGATCGTCTCCGGCGGCACGCCCCATTCATTCGCCATCACCTGCGCCAGCTTGCCGAAGGCTTCGCGCGAGGCCAGCGCCACCACATTGCCGATCATGTAGGTCTGACGCGTGGCACCGGCATGCGCCGCTTCCGGCGAGCGCGCGGTGTCGTTGTCGCCGATGGTCACGTCCTCCGGCCGCACGCCGAGTTCTTGTGCCGCGATCTGCGCCAGCACCGTGAGAATGCCTTCGCCGATTTCGGTCACACCGGTGACGACCTTGGCCGAGCCACCGTCATCGATTTCGACCCACGCTCCGGCACGATCCACCGTCGCGGTGCGGGCGATCCCGTACCAGCAGCCGGCCATGCCGCGTCCGCGCTTGCGTGCCATTATTCCGCTGCCTCCAGCTTGCCGTCTTTGCTTCCGTCGGCAGCAAATCGCGCGCCCAGCGTGCACGCCTCGCGCACACCATCACCGGAGAGATCGGAACGCGTGTCGCCGCGCGAGACCGGCACGCCCTTTTCCCAGCGCGAGCCTTTTTCGGCGGCTTCCAGTACACGCAGATAGCTCACGGACTTGAGCTGCTGCTTGGTATGGGTTTCGGCGCCGTCTCGCATTGCATTGATGCGCCGAATTTCGAACGGGTCGAGACCGAGCCGTTCGGCACAGATATCGAGATGGGACTCGGTCGCGAATTGCGTCTGCAGCGCACCGAAAGAGCGGAAGGCGCCGGAGGGCGTGTTGTTGGTGTAGATGCCGTAGGTATCGACCTGCAAATTCGGAATCGCATAGGGGCCGGCGCCGAGGATCGCCGCCTTGCGCATCACGCCCTCGGTCGAGAGGCCATAGGCACCGCCGTCGCAGATCATCTTCAGCGCCACCGCCTGGATACGACCGTCACGTGTCAGGCCCATCCGGAGCGTAGTGCGTGACGGATGGCGCTTCGCGGTCACCGCGATCGATTCCTCGCGGGTGAACACGAGCCGCACCGGCCGCCCGGTCTTCATCGCCATCAGGGCCAGCATGCCCTGATAGATCATGTCTTCCTTGCCGCCGAAGCCGCCGCCGACCGGCGACATGATGAAGCGGACCTTGCTGATCGGCTTCTTGATGATCTTCGCCAGCATGTGGCGGTGATGGGTGATGTTCTGGCTCGGCGAAACGATGGTGACGACACCGTCGTGGTCCACATATCCGAGGCCCGCTTCCGGCTCCAGATAGGCGTGCTCGATCGCCTGGGTCTCGTAATCCTGCTCGACCACGAGGTCGGATTGCGCAAAACCCTTCTCGATGTCGCCCTTGCGGATCGGGATATGCTTGGTGACGTTGTCCTGCGCGTAATCGTGAACCACCGGCGCGCCCGGCTGCATCGCCGCGAAGGCATCGAACACCGCGGGCAGCGGCTTGTAGACCACCTTGATCTTCGCCAGCGCGCGCTTCGCGGTGACGACATCCTCCGCCGCGACCGCAGCCACGGCTTCGCCGACATAGCGCACCTTGCCGCGCGCCATCACCGGCTGATCGTGGACGAACACGCCGAAGCCATCCTCGCCCGGCACGTCGGCGGCGGTGATGACACCCTCGACGCCCTCCATGGCTTCGGCTTCCGAGGTATCGATCGATTCGATCAGCGCATGCGGATACGGCGAGCGCAGCACCTGCAGATGCAGCATGTGCGGCATGGTCATGTCGCCGGCATATTTCAGTGCGCCCGAGACCTTGCCCGGCGCGTCGAGGCGGCGAACATTGGCGCCGATGAACTTGCCGTCGGCGACCTCGGTCTCGGCCAGCGCGGTGACCGGCAGCCGGCCGTTCTGGACGTCGCGCGCCAGTTCCACAGCGTCGAAAATCTTCTGGTAGCCGGTGCAGCGGCAGATATTGCCACCGAGCCGCTCCTTGATCTCTTCACGATCGGCGAACGGATTGACCCGCAGCGCCGCGGTCGCCGCCATCACCATGCCGGGAATGCAATAGCCGCACTGGCTGGCGCCGGTCTTGTGGAAGGCCTTTTGGAGGAGCGACAATTCGCCCTTCTGCGCCAGGCCCTCGACGGTGTCGATCTTCGATCCCTGCGCCTTGCCGACGGGCATCAGGCAGGACTTCATCAGCACGCCATCGACAAACACCGAACAAGCACCACATTCGCCGGCGCCGCAGCCATCCTTGGTGCCGGTGAGGTGCAGGTCCTCGCGCAGAAAATCGAGCAGCCGCTGATAGGGCTGCGCGCTCCGCGTAACCTTGCGGCCATTGACGACAGCTTCGATGCGAAGCTCAGGCACAGGCAGCCTCCATATCGGGCGTCAGCACATCGGGACCGGCCCCGGCGCGCTGCGCGGCGTTGAACAGGCCCCGCAGCATGAAACCGCGGACCACGTCGCGGCGGTATTCCTGCCGCGAGCGCGAGCGCACCAGCGATACCGGCATCTCCGCCGCCCGTTCGAGCCGGCTCGCCGTGAGCGGACCGGATTTCAGAAACGCTTCCACCTCAAGCAGGCGATCCGGCACCGGACCGATACCGCCGATGCAAAGGCGGACATCCTCGAAATTGCGGCCGGACGCGTCGAGTTTCACCATGGCGGCAAGGCATATGGTGGAGATCACCAGCGAGCGGCGATGGCCGACCTTTTCGAAACTGCCGCCATAGCCGGGCAGAGCAACACATTCGATCGCGGTAAGGATTTCGTCGTCGGCGAGCGTCGTTCTGCCGGGACCGGCGATGAAATCGTGGATCGGTACGCGGCGGGTTTCGATCTTGCCGCCGCGGCGGCTGGCCAGTTCGACGATCGCGTCCTGCGCGACCAATGGCGGGACGCCGTCGGCCGCGGGCGAGGCATTGACGATGTTGCCGCCGATGGTCGCGGATTCGCGCAATTGATCGTCGGCGAACCAGATCGCGCAGCGCGGCATCGACGGCATGACGCGGCCAAGCACCGGATCGTCGAGAAAGCGCTGAAGCGGAGTCGCGGCACCGAGACGGACCAGCGCATCGGTTACTGTACGCTCTCGCAGTTCGGGAATGCGTGCGACATCAATGAGTACCGGAATATGCACGTCGCCGGCGCGGCCTTCGCGCGCCCAGGGCAGCAGATCGGTCGCCCCCGCAATGAGCCGATAGCGGCCGCGATGCGTTTCCATCAGATGGAATGCCTCATCGAGCGTGGTCGCCGTCAGATATTCGTCGCAGAGAAGCATTGGGTTCGTCTTGCTCCGTTTCTCCCGCTCCCCGTTCTCACGGAGTGAGGGGTGGGGTGAGGGGCAACCACATCGCATCATGTCGAAGCGGCCCCTCACCCGGCTCGCTTCGCTCGCCACCCTCTCCCCGCAGGCGGGGAGAGGGAAAGAAGAGCGGGTACGCTCTCCCTCGAAGGGCGACGGCCCGTCATCCCTTCGAGGCCCGACGCAAACGCGTCGGGCACCTCTGGATGACGGCTCTCTCTACTCTCTACTCCGCCGCGATTTTCTGCGCGGCGCCGGGCTTCATCTTCACCACCACCTTGATCGCATCTTCCACGCGATCCTTGGCATAGCGGATCGCCGTCGGCAGATCCTCCAGCGGGAACGTATGGGTGTGGATCTTGGTGGCGTCGAAACGCTTCTGCTTCATGAAGGCTTCGGCGCGGTGGGTTGCGGTCTTGCCTTCACCGCGGATGCCGTAGATGTAGATGTTGTTACGCACGATATGCGCGATATCGACCGGCGCCTCGCCATGCGGAAACGCCGCGAGACAGACCTTGCCGCCGCGATTGACCATCTTGATGGCCTCGTTCATCGCGCTCGGTGCCGCCGAGCATTCGACCACGTAGTCGACGCCCTTGCCGCCGTTGAGGTCCTTTACTGCCTGCACCACGTCATTCACCTTGCGGATATTGACGACGTGATCGGCGCCGAGCTCCTTGCCGATCTGCAGACGGTTGTCGCGCGTACCGGTGAGGATGACCGGCTGTGCGCCCATCGCCTTCGCAACCGCGACCCCGAGCAGGCCGATCGGACCGGGGCCGGTCACCACCACGCTTTCGCCCGCCACCAGTCCACCGAGTTCGGTCAGGCCGTACATCGCGGTGCCGGCAGTCACGACCAGCGTCGCCTCCTCGTCGGTCATGTCGTCGGGGATCGCGACCAGGGTGTTGATGTGATTGACCTGGTATTCGCAGAAGCCGCCGTCGGTGGTGAAGCCGTTGGCGCGATGGCCCTTGTCCACCTCACCGTAATTCAGGCCGTAGTTATGGCACGAGGTATACATGCCCTCGCGGCAGCGCTTGCATTGCCCACATCCGGCATGAATCTCGACCGTGATGCGCTGGCCGATCTTGTATTCGTCGACGCCCGGTCCGAGCGCGACCACCGTGCCCATATACTCATGGCCCGGCGTGAAGTTCTTGTTGTGCGGCATGCCGCCCTGAATCATCGCCGGCGGACCGTGATAGATGATCTCGAGATCGGTCGCGCAGATCGCGACCGCATCGATGCGCACCAGCACCTCGGCCTTCTTCGGCACCGGCACGGCCTTGTCGATCAGCTTGAGTTCGCCGGGATCACCCAGCACCCAGGCCTTCATGTTGTCTGGGATCGGGAAATCCTTGCTGGTTTTCACCCCTGCAGGTGCGTACATCGCCCACTCTCCGTTGAAAAAAATGTCCTAAGCGTCCGTGACGATCGGCTGCATCGCGCCGGGTTCGCCCAGTTCGGCCGACAGCGCGCTCGTTGCGCCGATCACTTCCCTTTTCATCAGCGCGAGATGTTCTTCGGTCGCGCGCATTGCCGGCGCCGATGCGGAAATGGCGCCGACCACAGCGCCCGCATGATCGCGAATCGCCGAGCCGATGCAGATCACGCCGGGCTGAAACTCCTCGCGGTCGATCGCAACGCCGTTGCGGCGGACGTGCCGCAGTTCTTCGATCAGGGTGTCGAAGTCGACGATGGTATTGTCCGTGAACCGCTTCAGGTCTGCTGGCAGCATCCGCCGGATCTGGTCTTCCGGCAGCCAGGCAATCATCGCCTTGCCGGTCGCGGTCGCATGCGGTGCATCGCTCCGTCCGAGCATGCCGGAATCGACACGCACGGCATGCCGCGCTTCGCGCTTGACCAGCGTGATGATGTTGTCGGCCTGCAGCACCGCGAGATGGACACTCTCGCCGGTCGCCTGATTGATCCGGTCCATATAGACCTGCGAGCGGCGCGGAAGATCCACCTGCCGCAGGCAGGCATGCCCGAGATAGAGCACGCGCGCGCCCAGTGCATAGGACCGCCGGCCGGGCACTTTCGCGACATAGCCCCAGTTGACCAGCGTCGAGAGCAGGTGGTGGCAGGTCGACACGTTGAGATGAGTCCACCGCGACAGGTCCGTAAGCGAGGCTTCGCCGCCAGCTTCGGCCAGTGATTCCAGCAGCGACAGCGCGCGATCGACGGATTGAATCGAGCCGCGATGCGGCGACTTCACGCTCCCGTTGGACGCCTTCGCGCTCCCGTTTGTCGTGACGGGGGCAAGCGGAATTGGGGTGACGGCGGTATCGGACACGGCGTTTCCCTCTGGCAGCTTGTTATTGTTCTTGAAAGAAAACGGCGCGTGGGCAGCGGAGTCAAGGCATTTTCGAGATGGTAAAGTCGACTTTCGTGATGTGAAAGAAATTCCTTACCGGCCCACCTGTTTCAGCATGTCGCGACCATAGGTCTCACCGGCCTCAGCCATCATCGACCTCACCGCATGCGCGAAGGCCTCATGTTCGGCCGCGGTCAATTCCTCGATCCGGCAGCCTTGCGCCTCGATCGCGCGCCGTGCCTCCAGCTCTTCCTGCACCGCAAGATCGCGCTGGAACGTGACGGCATCCGCCGCGGCGCGTCGCATCGCGTCCTGCAGCGGCATCGGCCATGAATCGAATTGCGCGCGGCAGATGAAGATCGGCCGCGAGATGTAGAAGTGGCCGGTCAGCGTGTGGAAGGGATGATACTTGTGCGCGCCATAGGTGACTGTGTTGGCGAGCGGATTTTCCTGCGCATCGATGGTGCCGGCGACGATCATCTCCAGCGCCTCGGTCAGATCAAGACGCTGCGGGACGGCACCAAGCAGCGCGAAGGTGCGTTTCTGGATCTCACTCGGCAACACGCGGATGGTCATCCCGGCAAGATCGGCAGGACTGCGCACCGGACGAAGGCGGTTGGAGATATGACGGAAGCCGTTCTCGAACCAGCCGACGATGCGGTAATTCACCTTGTCCTCGATCGCCTGCGCAAGCCTCGCGCCCAGCGCGCCGTCCATAGCGCCGCGCGCCTGCTCCTTGCTGGAAAACAGGAACGGCAGATCGACGAAGCCCAGCTCCGGCACGCGATCGGTCAGGTAGCTCGACGATTGATACCCGAGCGAGAGAACGCCGCTTTCGACCAGCCAGAGGATGTCCTCCGAGCGATAGCCGAAATCCATGATGTTCCAGACATACTTGACGTCGATCCGGCCGCCGAATTCCGCGATCAGCCGGTCGCCGATGAATTTCAGCGCCTTGCTGAAGCCGGTGGTGGCCGGGCCGTAGCCGCCCATGCGGATCTGGATGACGTTCGATTTGCTCATGACGGGGGTGCCTGACGTGTTACTTCATGGGTAACCTTTGCAGGTTACCTCTACCAACCGCAATCGAACGCTCCGTATCTGCAATCATGGCAACACCGCAACCCTTCAAAATGGCCGGCGTGATCGGATGGCCTGTCGCGCAATCGCGCTCACCGGTGCTGCATGGGCACTGGCTGAAGCAGTACGGCGTGGCCGGAACGTATCTGCCGCTGCCGGTTCAGCCGGACCTATTGGCTGACGCGATCCGCGGTTTGCGCGCGCTCGGCTTTTCCGGCTGCAATGTCACCATCCCGCACAAGCGCGGCGTGCTTGAACTGATCGACCGGGTCGATCCGGTGGCGGCGCGGATCGGCGCGGTCAATACCGTCGTCGTCCAGGATGACGGCACGCTGTCGGGCTTCAACACCGATGCCTATGGTTTCCTGGCGAGCCTGCGCGACGTGCAATCAGACTTCAAAGCGAGCGCCGGGCCGATCGTCATTCTCGGAGCCGGCGGCGCCGCGCGGGCCGTCGTGGTTGCCCTGCTCGATGATGGCGCCGACGACATCCGGGTGGCCAATCGCACGCTGGAACGGGCGCAGGACCTGGCACGCATCGATGCATCGCGCATTCGTGTGGTGTCATGGGAGCAGCGCAACGATGCGCTCGACGGCGCCGCGCTTGTCGTCAACACCACGAGCCAGGGAATGGTCGGCTATCCGCCGCTCGATCTCTCGCTCGACGCGCTGCCGAAGGCGGCGATGGTTGCGGACATTGTCTACAATCCGCTGGAGACCCCGCTGCTCGCCGCGTCACGCAAACGCGGCAACATCGCCGTCGACGGGCTCGGCATGCTGCTGCACCAGGCGGTCCCGGCATTCGAGGCGTTCTACGGCGTGCGCCCGCATGTCTCGAACGAATTGCGGCGCGCGGTGGAAGCGACGTTGTAAATTCTTGCGTCCCGGGCGCAGCGCAGCGTGAAACGGTGCGCTGCAGAACCGGGACCCATAAAGTCTCTGTAATGGGTCCCGGATCAGCAGCGCATCACTGCGCTATGCTTGTGCTGCGCAGCATCCGGGACACGAGACCTCGTCGTATCAAGCCGCTGCCGCGGTCTTGTTCCGCCGCCGCTTCCACCACGCGCGCAGCTTCGCCAGCCTGGCGATCCGCCACTCCGCGCCATTCGCGATCAGCATCAGCGCCGCCGGTGTCACGATCAGCGTCAGGATGGTGGCGAAGCTCAAGCCGAACACGATCGCGGTCGACAGCGAAATCCACCATTGGGTCGCCGGCGCGCCGACCGTGACCTCGCGCAGGATGAAGTCGAGATTGACGCCGAATGCGATCGGCAGCACGCCGAGAATCGCGGTCACCGCCGTTAGCAGCACCGGCCGCACACGCTCGCGGCAGGTTTCCATGATCGCCTCATACGCCGCCATGCCCTCGCTTCGTAGCCGGTCATAAGTATCGATCAGCACGATGTTGTTGTTCACGATCACGCCGGCATTGGCGATGACGCCGATGCCGGTCATCACCACGCCGAAGGGCTGGCCCATGATCATCAGGCCCAGTAGCACGCCGATGGTGGACAGGATGACCGCGCTGAGCACCAGCAGAACCGAAGTCACGCGATTGAACTGCGCCAGCAGGATCGCGAAAATCAGGAACATGGCGGTGCCGAACGCCTTCATCAGGAAGGCGCCGGCCTTCTCGCGTTCCTCGTCCTCGCCCTTCATGCGGAAGGTAACGCCCGCGCCGAGATCGGCTTTCGCCAGTTCGGCGGCGATCTCCTGCTGCACCTTGGCGCTCTGCACGCCTTCCGCCACGTTCGACGACACCGTGATCACGCGGTTGCCGCCGACCCGGTTGATGTAGCCGACGCGCTGCACCGGCACACGCTGGACGAAATTACCGATCGGCACCTGGCCGGATTGCGTCTGCACCCGCAATTCGTCGATCTGATCGAGGCTCCTCCGATCGTTGGGGAAGCGCACCAGAATATCGACCGCCTTGTCGCTTTCGGACGGACGATATTCGGTGACCTTCACGCCGTTGGTCACAAGCTGCACGGCGGTGCCGACGGTGTTCGGACTGGCCTGATATTTCGCAGCCTCGGCCTTGTCGACGTCGATCTTCCAGTCGATGCCGGGCAGCGGCAAGCCGTCATCGAGATCGCGGATATCCTTGTGCTGCGCCAGGATACCGGCCACTTTCTTGGCCACGGCCGGCAGCACCTCCGGGTTGAGCGCGCCGATCTGCACCTGGACCGGCTTGCCGGTCGGCGGCCCCGCACGCGGCGCCGTCACCTCCACCAGGATGCCCGGAATATCCGCGGTCTTCGCCCGGATTGCATCCATGATCTTGTTGGCGGGATCGCGAGTCTGCCAGTCGCCGAACTCGAACTGGATCACGCCGACGGTGTCTTCGCTGATCTCGCTCATGCCGCGCGGCTGCTCGCCGACGCGGGTATAGACCGTCTTAAGCCCCTTGAATGCGAGCACGCGCTTTTCGACTTCCGCCAGCATGCGGTCCTTCTCGTCGAGCGAGATGTTGCCGCGCGCATGCACGATGACCTGGCCGTAATCCGGCTCGACACTCGGGAAGAATTCGACGCCCTTGCCGAATTTCCCATAGGCAACGATCACCACCACCAGCAGGGCGAAAGCGGTGGCTAGCGTGCCGCCCGGATAGCGCAGGGCGAATTTCACCGTGCGCATGTAGGGCCCGCGATCGGACACCCGCTCGTCATGCGGAATCAGCGACGCTTTGCCGAGCAGCGCGCCGAGCGTCGGCGTGAAGAACAGCGCCACCACCAGCGACGCAGATAGCGTCGCGATCAGCGTGATCGGCATGTACTTCATGAATTCGCCGACCACACCGGGCCAGAACAACAGCGGCGAGAATGCGGCGACGCGGGTCGCGGTCGCAGCGATCACCGGACCTGACATTCGCCGGGCCGCCAGCGAATAGGCCTCCTTCGGCGGCATGCCTTCCGACATGCGGCGCTCGGCAAATTCGGAGACGATGATGGCATCGTCGACCAGCATGCCGACGGCAAGGATCAGCGAGAACAGCACCACGATGTTGATCGTGAGTCCCGCAAGCTGAAGCCCCAGCACGCCCGCGAGGAACGACGCTGGAATTGCGATGCCGATGAACAGCGAGGCCCGGAAGCCCAGTGCGAACAGGATGATGACGGCAACCAGCAACACGCCGGTCGCAACCGAATTCTGCAGGTCCGCCAGCATCTGGCGGATCACTTTCGACTTGTCCTGGGTGAAGGTGACCTCGACCGAGCTGGGCCAGGTGCCCTTCATCTTCTCCACCGCAGCCTTCACGCCGTCGACGGTTTCGATCAGGTTCGCGCCGGTGCGTTTCGAGACCTCGATGGTCATGGCGGAGCGGCCGTTGACCCGCGTGATCGAGGTCGCATCCTTGAAGGTCGGCTTGACCTGCGCGACGTCACCCACGGTGATCGTCGCACCCGCGGTTGCCGCCACCGGTACTTTCAGCACGTCCTGCGGCTTCTCGATCAGCCCCGGCACTTTCACGGCGAACCGGCCGGTGCCGCCCTCGAGCGCGCCGGCCGCGATCAGGCTGTTGGAGGCGTTGACCGTCGAAATCAGCTGATCGAGTGAGACACCGTAACTCTTAAGCAGCATCGGCTCGACGATGATCTCCACCGCCTCGTCGCGCGTGCCGCGTAATTCGGCCGACAGCACGCCCGGCACCTGTTCGATGATGTTCTTGGCGTTGCGGGCGATGCGCAGCATCGAGCGCTCCGGCACATCGCCGGACAACGCGACCACGAGGACCGGATAGAGCGAGAGATTGACCTCGGTTACGACAGGCTCGTCGGCGTCGCGCGGCAGGTCGCGCTTGGCCTGATCGACCTTGGCGCGCACATCGGCGAGCGCCGATTTGGAATCGAAGCCGGCCTCGAATTCCAGCAGCACATAGCCGCCACCCTCATAGGAGGTCGAGCGCATCTCTTTGACGTTGCCGACCGACTTGAGTTGCGTCTCGACCGGGCGCAACAAAAGCCGCTCCGCATCTTCCGGCGAGATGCCGCGCTGCGTGAGCTGCGTATAGATGATCGGAATCTTGACGTCCGGCTCGGCCTCCTTGGGGATCGTGCGATAGGACACGAACCCGGCGACCAGGAGGAAGATCAGTGTCGCGATCGTCAGCCGGGAGTGGCTGATGGCATAATCGATGAGCTTGAACATCAGTCCGTTCCCAAACAATCCGCGCTCGCCGCAACGTCCCTTTCCCCGCTTGCGGGGAGAGGGTGGCGAGCATCGAAGATGCGAGCCGGGTGAGGGG
>NZ_JCABZI010000012.1:0-43090 GCF_059499825.1 Pseudorhodoplanes sp. | reverse complement strand
CGCCACCGACATCTCCGCTGCCGCGAAGAAGAAGGGCAAGAAGTCGGCGAAGAAGGCCAAGAAGGCCGAGCTGAACAACGTCGTCGACTTCTCCGCTGCCGCGAAGAAGAAGGGCAAGAAGTCCGCGAAGAAGGCCAAGAAGGCCGACAACGTGATCCTGTACCGGGTCGCGGCCTGATTTCAGACGTCAGCGCTCACCGCGCGAAAACGGCCGGACCTCGCGGTCCGGCCGTTTTGCTTTTCAGTGCGCCCGCGACCAAGCGGGGACGAATGGACGGAATTACACTTCGCCGACGGTGAGGTCGGGCGCATCGGGATGCTTGATCCCGACCACATGATAGCCGGCATCGACGTGATGGACCTCGCCGGTGACGCCGCGCGACAGATCGGACAGGAAATAGGCTGCGGCATCGCCGACCTCGTCGAGCGTCACATTGCGACGCAGCGGCGTATTATATTCGTTCCATTTCAGGATGTAGCGGAAGTCGCCGATGCCTGACGCGGCCAGCGTCTTGATCGGACCGGCGGAAATCGCGTTGACGCGAATATTCTTCACGCCGAGATCGGCCGCGAGATAACGCACCGAACTTTCCAGCGCGGCCTTGGCGAGACCCATCACATTGTAATGCGGCATCCATTTCTCGGCGCCGTAATAGGTCAGCGTCAGCATCGATCCGCCATTCGTCATCAGCTTCTCGGCGCGCTGCGCGATCGCCGTGAACGAATAGCAGGAGATCAGCATCGTCTTGACGAAATTGTCTTCGGTGGTGTCGATGTATCGGCCGTCGAGCTGATCCTTGTCGGAGAAGGCGATGGCGTGCACCACGAAATCGAGCGAGCCCCAGGCCGACCGGACCGCGTCGAACACCGCATCGATGCTCTTGGGCTCCGACACGTCGCAATGGCCGACGACGATGCCATCGACCTCCTCCGCCAGCGGCTCGACCCGCTTTTTCAGCGCGTCGCCCTGATAGGTAAAGGCAAGGTCGGCGCCATGATTGCGGCAGGCCCGGGCAATCCCCCAGGCGATGGAACGGTTGTTGGCAACCCCCATGATCAGCCCGCGCTTTCCGCGCATCAGGCCAGAAGCGTCAGCCATTACTTTTCCTTTTTGACGCGCCTTGACGACAACGAGGCAAAATCTGCGGCCACATCAAATCCCCCGCACCCATGCGCCACCTTGTGGCATAGGGTATACTGGCCTTCAAGAAGCCCGGCAGGCCTCGGAAGCGGCGACATTTTCGGAATATTGAATGTCCGAAGGGTGTTTGCCTCGTGGAGGACGGCCCTGCAAGAGCTGCCAGAGTGCCAGAACCCATATAGCGCCAGAACCCATAACAGGGGCCGCGACCCAAGATGAGCAGCTTTCGTCAGGATGTGGAAGCCAATGTTCCGGCACTTCGGCGCTATGCGCGGGCTCTCACCCGGGATGGGGAACTCGCGGACGACCTGGTCCAGGACACCCTGGTCCGCGCATTGCGCTCGGAGCACCTGTTCCATGGCGGTGAAATCCGCTCGTGGCTGTTCACGATTCTGACGAATCTCAACCGCAACCGGCTGCGTTCGCTGGCGCGGCGCCCGCTGACCGCCACGCTCGACGACAATGACGCACCCGATTCGGCCGGTCCCGAAGCCGGTGGGCGCGATATCTCGCGAGCGCTGGATCTGCTGGTGGAAGACCAGAAACAGGCGTTGCTGCTGGTGGTGCTCGAAGGCCTCACCTACCGCGAGGTCGCCGACGTCCAAGGCGTGCCGATCGGCACGGTGATGTCGCGGCTCGCGCGCGCGCGCGCGCAGATCAAGGCCTATCTCGACGGCGAGCGCCCGGCGCTGCGCCGCGTGAAGTAGAGGTTAAACGATGGTCGATCGGACGCTACCCGTGACCGAAGACGAACTGCACGCCTATGTGGACGGTGAATTGCCGGCCGATCGCAGCGATGCTGTCGAACAATGGCTAGCTTCGCATCCGGACGATGCAGCCCGCATCGCCGCGTGGCGCCTGCAGGCGGACGCGATTCGCGCGCGCTTCAGTGGCACAGCGAACGAGGCGATTCCGTCCCGCCTGAAAATCGAGGCATTGATGCGATCCGGCCGCAACTGGCGTGCGATCGCAGCGGCCGTCGCGGCACTCGCCTTCCTTGTCGGTGGAGTGGCCGGCTGGATGGCGCGGAGCACGACCGAAGTCGTTGCCGCAATCGGCGATCCAGCGGACGACCTCGCTCAGCGTGCGCTCGCCGCGCACAAGCTTTACATCAGCGAAATCCGGCACCCGGTCGAAGTCGGCGCGAGCGAAGCGCACCTGACGCCATGGCTGTCGCGACGAGTCGGCACCACGGTGCGCATCCCGGATTTCTCGGCTTTCGACATGAAGCTCCTGGGCGGGCGCCTGCTGCCGGGTGAAGCGGGGCCCGCTGCCCTGCTGATGTTTGAAAACGGCAGCGGCGACCGCATCACATTCTATATCTCGAAGCTGCAGCAGCCTCAGTCCGCCTTCCGGTACTACACATCGGACAATGTCGCGGCGATCCGCTGGGTGGTCAGCGATTATGGCTACGTGGTCGCCGGCCCCGCCGACAAGATGAAGCTGAAGGAGCTGGCACGGTCGGCGTTCGAGCAACTCGAAAACCGGGCACCGCCTCCGCATCCGAACCGCTCATCGGTCGAGCCTTTGGTCAGCCGGCGTGGCGGTTGAGGCGCGGTCTCGTTCTAGCAGGTCTTTGACGTAAAGCTCGCGCACCAGAACAATACCGGCGGCGGTCAGAGGGGTCGCCAGCGCCAGCCCCAGAATGCCGAGCAGCACGGCGGCCACAAGCTGCATCGCGAGCGTCAGGGCCGGCGGCATCGAGATGGTGCGCTGCTGGATGAGTGGCGTAATGAGATAGCTTTCGACCGCCTGTACGGCGACATAAAGCGACATGACCAGCGCAGCCTGGTTCAGGCCATCGCCCAGCGCAATCAGCACGGCCGGAGCGGCCGAGATGATCGGTCCGAAATTCGGCACGAAGGTCAGGAGCGCGGCGATCATCGCGAGCGACAGAGCTAGCGGCATCCCCAGCGCCCACAAACCAAGATAGGTCAACACACCGATTAGCGCCATCTCGATCAGTTTGCCGATCAGCCACCACAGCAGCACCCGGTCGATCTCATCAACGAGCCGTTGCGCCCGATCGCGATGAGCCGGCGGGATGAGCCGTATCAGCCCGTCACGATAGGTCTGCGGATCGGCGGCGAGGTATATGCCGGTGAACAGAATCACCAATCCGCTTCCCAGTATCCCGAGCGTCCCCGAGACCACGCCGAAAACACCGCCAACGATGTCCTGCATGGCGCCATGACTTGGCGAAGCGGCGCGATCGAACGCGAGGTCGATCAGGCCCATGTTACCAAAAAACCCGCTGAGCCGCTGGCGCAACGCATCCCATCCGCGCGGCAATTGATCGGCGAGTTGCTGGCCTTGGGCGACAATGTCCGGCAACAGGAGCCAACTTCCCATGGCGACCGTCAGAACGACAGCGCTCAAGGCAAGAGTCAGGCTCAAGCCCTTGCCGATGCCCAAGACGGCATCAATTCCATTCGCGATCGAGCGGAGCACGATCGCGAGCAAAATCCCGGCAAAAACAAGCAGCAATATTTGCGCGATGAGGACCAGCAGCGCGAGCGCAAGCGCGATACCCGCCACGATGCCGATCGCTTTCGCCGTACTCAAGGACAGACCTTCCGATCTCGGGATCCAGCGCAGCGATCTGTCGGCCGCCGCGGGTTTGAGGAGCGAGATCGAAGAGATCGACGTCCGCGCAGATCGTCAGCCGAAAATCTTCCGCGGATCGTCGGCTCGGGTTTCCCGCCACTTCTCCATCAACGCCTGCAGATCGGAATCGTTCTGTTCAGGCAGCACGATGCGAATGGTGGCCAGCAGATCGCCCTTGCCGGTCTTGTCTGGCAGTCCCTTGCCCTTCAGGCGGAAAGTTCGGCCGCCGCTAGTATTGGCGGGGATGTTCAACTCGACCGCGCCATCCAGCGTCGGGACCCGGACCTTGCCGCCGAGCACCGCCTCGTCCAGCGTGATCGGCAGATCCAGCCGAATATTCGACCCCTCGCGCTCGAAATACGGATGCTTGGCGATATGCACGGTGACAATCGCGTCGCCGGCCGGGCCGCCGTCCGAGAAGCCCTGCCCTTTCAGCCGGATCTGCTGTCCGTCGGAGAGACCGGCTGGAATCTTGACGTCGACTTCCTTGCCGGTCGGCAGGTAGACCCGGCGCGATCCGCCATGCGCCAGATCGGACAGCGTGATGGTGGTGGATGCAGCCGCGTCGCGTCCGGGCGGCGGAGCGAATTCCTCCGGCTCGAAGGTCCGGCCGCCGCCGCGGCGCGCACGGCCGCCCATCATTTCCTTCAGGATGTCGTCGATACCGCCGAAGCCGCCGCCACCGGCGCGCTGCGCGCCCTGCGGGCCGAACGTGAACGTCTCGAATTGCATGTCCGGACCGCCGCCCGCGCCCGCGCGGAATCCGCCGCCGCCGGGATGCATGCCCTCGAAGCCCTGGAACCGGGGCTTTCCTTCGGCATCGATCTCGCCTGCGTCGAACTGTTTGCGTTTGGCTTCGTCGCCCAGAATTTCATAGGCCGAGTTGGCCTCGGCGAACTTCTCCGAGGCTTTCGGATCGTCCTTGTTGGCGTCCGGATGGTGCTTCTTGGCAAGCTTTCGAAAGGCTGACTTGATCTGGCCAGCCGCAGCCCCCCGCGGCACCCCCAACACCTCGTAGGGGTCGCGCATGTGACGGTAACTCCTTTTCGGCAGGGCCAAAGACCCGGCTCGTGTTCAGAATAAATCCGGGCCGATGCCCGGCATGTGATATCGTGGGTATTTGGGACTGTAGTCCGATTTTCGCAACGTCGGTGAGCTAATCAGGGTACATTCGACGGGCGTCGAAGCGGGTCTGGCGTGCAACCCCGTGACCGGCGGTCCCATCCAGAGGTCAGGAACGGCGCCACGCCTTCAATTTGCGGACCTCCCATTCACCCCGGGAGGCGCGGCACGCCTCGCCCTGCATCCAGGATTCCGCCCCTTCGGCAACATAGCTCGCGACGAAGTCGCGGCACAGCGCGCCCTCGACCTCGTAGGCCGACGCGACCGGCATGACCGTGCCGCGCGCGCCGGAGGCTGGGTTCTGCCAGGGAAGGCTCGCATCCGCGGCGCCGCTTTTCATGACTTCGGAGGCGGCGACCTTGGCATAAACGAGGTCGGATGCCGGTGGCAGCCCCGGGCCTTCCGGTGAGGACGGGCTCAAAATCGAACCGGTATGGACCGGCTTGTCGTCGCCCCTCATGCTGGGCAGTTTGACCTCGGTGCTGCATCCGCTTGTGGCAAAGCAAGCAGCGGCAAGCGCACTGCCGCAAAGCAGCATTCGGCATAGGCGAGCGGACCATGCTCGCCTATATACCTTGGATCGGACGGCTGAAGACGGGCCGGCCACTCGGTACCCCACGACATGACAGACACACCCGCTATTGAACTTCCGGACCAGTTAAGGAACGGTGATTTTACCGAATCCTCAGAGCCACTCGCGCTGTTTTCAGCCTGGATGGAGGAAGCGAGCCGCTCGGAACCGAACGATCCCAACGCGATGGCGCTTGCGACCGCCGGCGCCGACGGCTTTCCGGACGTGCGCATGGTCCTGCTGAAGGGCTTTGACGAGGCCGGCTTTGTGTTCTTCACCAATCTCGAGAGCGCCAAGGCGCACGAATTGCGGGAGCGTCCGCAGGCCGCCCTGGTCTTCCACTGGAAGTCGCTGCGCCGTCAGGTTCGCGTTCGCGGCAACGTGGCACAGGTAAGCGACGCCGAGGCCGATGCCTATTTCGCGACAAGGCCGCGTCTTGCGCAGATCGGCGCCTGGGCAAGCAAGCAATCGTCACCGCTGGAAAGCCGTCTTGCGTTCGAAGCCTCGGTCGCGCGCGTGACCGCCCGTTATCCGCTTGGAGCAATTCCAAGGCCGCCATTCTGGTCGGGCTTTCGCATTGCCCCGCTGGCGATAGAATTCTGGCATGATCGGCCGTTCCGCCTGCACGACCGTATCGCCTTCACGCGCAGCCAGATACATGAGACTTGGACCAGGACGCGCCTCTATCCCTGAATGCCATTCACGGCGCGTCCCAACAGGATTGTCAGATGCCCCAGTCCGACCATAACGGCCCGCGCCGCACGCTCCTGCTGACCGGCGCCAGCCGGGGCATCGGGCATGCGACGGTGAAGCGCTTTTCGGCTGCCGGCTGGCGTGTCATCACCTGTTCGCGCAACGCCTTTCCGGAGAATTGCCCGTGGGAGGCGGGCCCCGAAGATCATATCCAGGTCGACCTCTCCAATCCCGAGAATACCGAAGAAGCCATCGCCGAAATCAAGAGCCGGCTTCCGGACGGTCAATTGCACGCGCTGGTCAACAACGCGGCGATTTCACCGAAGGCGACCGGCGGCGCGCGGCTGAGTGCGCTGGCGACCGACATCAAGACCTGGCAGCACGTCTTTCAGGTAAATTTCTTCGCCCCGATCATGCTCGCGCGCGGCCTGAGGAATGAATTGCAGGCCACGCATGGCTCCGTGGTCAACGTGACGTCGATCGCGGGCTCGCGTGTGCACCCGTTTGCGGGCGCGGCCTACGCCACCTCGAAAGCGGCGCTGGCATCGCTGACGCGCGAAATGGCCGCCGATTTCGGTCCGCTCGGGATACGCGTGAATGCGATCGCACCGGGCGAAATCGATACATCGATCCTGTCGCCCGGCACCGAGAAGATCGTCGAGCAGCAAATCCCGATGCACCGGCTCGGCACCCCCGACGAGGTGGCGAAGATCATTTACGTGTTGTGCACGGAGACGTCGTCCTACGTGCACGGCGCCGAAATTCACATCAATGGCGGCCAGCACGTCTAGGCTGGACTACAGCCATTTCTTCCACTTGAAGAAAAGATACGGCACGACGGCCGACACTACCATCGCGATCAGCGCCACCGGATAGCCGTAGACGGATTTGAGTTCGGGCATGAACTCGAAATTCATGCCGTAGATCGAAGCGACCAGCGTCGGCGGCATCATCACCACCGCGACCACGGAAAACAATTTGATGATGTTGTTCTGCTCGATGCTGACAAGGCCGAGCATGGCATCAAGCAGGAAGGTGATGTTGTTGGTCAGATAGGTGGTGTGGTCCGACAGCGACTGGGTGTCGCGCTGCATCGTCTTGAGCTGGACGCGCATCTCCTTGGACCAGCGCGTCGCTTCGTCTTCGTGTGCAAGAAACAGGACGAGACGCCCGATCGAGACCAGACTTTCGCGCACTTTCGAACACAGGTCGCCCTTGCGGCCGAGCGAAAACAGGATGCCCTGATAGACCCGCGAGGATCCGCCGCGGCTGCGCCGCTGATCGAACACCTTGCGCGACACCTGGTCGACCTCCGCGCCAACCCGTTCCAGAATGTCGGCGGCGCGATCGATCACGGCGTCCAGCAGTTCCAGCAGGACGGTCTGCCCTGACACATTGCCCGGACAGGCGCGCCCGAGCTTGTGACGTGTCATCGCGAACGGGCGCGGCTCGTCATATCGAACCGTCACCAGGCGCTGGCCTGCAAGAATGAAAGAGACCGGCGTTGTGACCGGCGTTGCGGTATCGGAATGCGACATCAGCGTCGCGGTCATATAGCGCGCGCCATTCTCGACATAGAGACGGCTGGAAATCTCGATTTCCTGCATCTCCTCGCGGGTCGGCACGGCGACACCTACCCGCTGCTCGACCAGCTTGTCTTCCTCGACCGTCGGATTGATCAGGTCGAGCCAGATTGCCGCCTCGGGGATCGCTTCGCCCGCCTCGAGCGGGTGCGGCTCCAGCACGGTGCCACGCGGGACAAAGACGGTGAGCATGGCCCCTCCAAGAAACGGCTATCGCCGCAGCGGCGGAGTCATGGCCATGCACCGTTGGTCCGTGCAAGTCCTAAATGGCAATCACGCACCGGCGCGATCGACCTCAGGCCGCGCGATCCTTGCGCGTGTCCTTCGATGCCTGCGTCGTCGACTTGCTCTCGCCGTTATAGGGCAACGCGGCAACCACTGCCGAGATCGCAATCCGTCCGTAGCGGCGGTCGAGATCCGCTTCCGGCCGCCGGGTCTCCCGCTGGTCACCAGTCGAATTGGCGGTGTTCATAAACTTCCTCCTCAAGGGCATTTTGTTTCGTCCCAAGCCTGGACCCTGCCCGACCGATGCGGAGCCAGTGAGGCTGAATTGGGCGGATAATGGTAAGACTTGGCGGCAGAGCGTCACAAAGCCGTGTCGGCTGATTTCACCGGCGGTTCTGGGCCGCTCACGGTAAACGGTCGCTTAAGAAGTTGGTGCAATCCTCGTCAGCAGCGCCCTGCGGGCGTATCGGTCACAGGCTTGCGGCTTTCCGGCAACACTTTCACAGGACTGACCGGCAAACCTGGCCTGCAGGCTGGATGACTCGCGTTTTTCGGATATGGTCGCTCGGGAATCTCGCCGCTGCGGCATAATAGTAAGGGATGTGGTGATGCGCCTGATCGCGCTTCTCCTGATCGGGATCGGTTTGTCGGGTTGCAACACCACGACCACGGCGACCTATGAACCCGCGTCGGAATCTAACCTGAAGCCGCGCGACCGTGAGTTGCTCGCCAAAGCGCCCTATGCGCCGGCGACGATTCCGGAGCCTTATCGGCGCCATATCGTGAACTACCACCGCAAGGAGGCCCCCGGCTCGATCGTGGTCGATGCGGATTCGCGCTTCCTCTATTACGTGCTGCCTGACGGCAAGGCGATCCGCTACGGCATCACGGTCGGTGAAGAGGCGCTGGCCTTTTCCGGCATTGCCAAGGTTCAGCGCAAGGCGGAATGGCCAACCTGGACGCCGACTCAGGCGATCAAGGAGCGGCTTGGACCGAGCATCCCCAATCAGGTCGGACCCGGCCCGCATAATCCGCTCGGCGCGCGCGCCCTGTATCTCTATGCCGGCGGCAAGGACACGCTGTACCGGATTCACGGCACCAATCAGCCGGAAATGATCGGCTCGGCGGTGTCCTCAGGCTGCATCCGCATGACCAATGAGGACGTCATCGACCTCTATAACCGGACCAAGGAAAACACGGTCGTCGTCGTGCTCGCCCCCAAGCAGGGCGATTCGCCGAACAACCCGCAGATGGCGCATCGCGGGCTGGATCGTATCCTGCCGTTCTGACCGGCGACGGCTTCAGGTTGAGCGAGCGGCGCCTTCGGGCGCCGTTTTCATTTGTGCCCGGGCCCGCGACCTAACCCAGTTCGACATGCACGATTTCGGGCGGCACCCCGACCCGCATCGGCACCACGCTGGTGCCAAGTCCACCCGACACGATGAGATCGCGGCCGCCCTCCACGATATGCCCGTAGGCGAAGCGCGCGCCATATTGCGAGGGCACGAAGGCCGGCCACACGAACGGCACCCGGACCTGCCCGCCATGCGTATGACCCGCGAGCGTCAGCGACACCCGGTCCGGAACCCTGGTGAAAATATCGGGCTCGTGCACCATCAGGATCACCGGTTCGTCGCTGCCGATCTTGGCAAGCGTCGCCGGCAGATCGTCGGCACCGCGAAAGCGGCCCTGCCCCAGTGGCACCGCAAGCTGATCGCCGATTCCAGCAAGCCAGAAGCGCGCCCCCGGCTCGCCGAGCAGAACCGCATCGTTCTCCATCACGGGAATGCCTACGCGTTTGAGCGCAAGGCGGATCTCGGACTCATGGAACCACCAGTCGTGATTGCCGAGGATCGCATGCACCCCGAGCGGGGCTTTCAGCCGCGACAATTCCGCGGCCCAGACCGGCGCCGGAACCGGCTCGGTCACGAATTTGTGGGTGGCGACAAAGTCGCCGAGCAGCAGCACGATATCGGGACGCAGCGCATTCGACGTCTCGACGATGTGGCTGATGCGCTCGATGCCCATATTGGGACCGCCGGCATGCAGATCGGCGATAACCGAGATCGTCAGCTTCTGACCCGCCGGCCAGTTTCGCGGGCGCAGCCTGTAGCGCGTGACATCCAGCATCGCCGCCGCTTCGACGCCAGCATAGCCGGCGAAGGCCGAGCCTGACACCGCTGCCACGCCGAGTCCGCCCAGCAGCAGCGAACGCCGCGAGATCAGCGGCCGGCGCGGGGCGTCGGGCAGCAGAAGATCAGACGGGCGAACGGGTTTCATGTCAGCGCATTTACGGGACGGCGATGAAGGGACGGTTCACACGACCGGAGAAAGGCCGTGGCATATCGGCGTTAATCCACTTACGGCGCCTCTTTTGGCCGCGGTCGCGGCAACGGGACTTCGCCCGCGGGATCGAGCACATTCCACTGACACAGGCGGTAGCCGCCTCTCCGTTCTGCAAGGTCCATATGGATATGGTCTTCGTGATGGCCATCGGAGCCGGGACCTAGAACTGTGGTAAATCGCTCGCAGATGCTCTTCCGGACCGCCTCGCGGAACTCGCGATCGAGCTTGCGGTCGGTAAACGAGGCAAACCGGCCATTGGCCAGATGCACGCCGCGCACGTCGATCGCGTTGGCAAGACCGTGCTGGCTGATTCGGGCGCCCGCTACCCTGTTGCGGCCACGGCAATCGTAGGACGCGTAGTTGTCGAGCATGCGGGGCGCGGAGCCGAGCTGCGCTGTCGTCCCGGTGAGGTCCTCGCGCACCCAATTCGCCAGCGCTTCCGCCATCGTGCAGCGCATGGTGGCAGGCGGACTGAGCGTCACGCGCGACTTGTCGGGCTGGATGATCGCTTCGAGCCGAACCACGTCTGTCGCACCGCAATCGCCCGGCCCTGCCAGCGATGGCAACGGCTCGATCACCGCGATCTTGTCCGCCACGCGAAGCTGGCAGGCGGACGGCTCCTCCGGCTTGCCTCTATCGGTCTCGTTCGCCGGTTGCGGGTCGGCCTCGGCCGCAAACGCTTCCATTGGCACTGGTGCGATGCGACCTGTGTCGGTGTCCGGCTGCGGCACGGGTGCACCGGGTTCCGCTTTCGGTCTGGACGCCCTGGATCGTGAAGGCTTTGACGGTTTCTGCGCCGCTTCGGCGGATTTCGGCTCAGCCGATTTCAGCGGCGTGGGAAATGGCGATGCAGACCGGGTCTGCGCCTGTGCGCCATGCACGAGCCACAGCACCGCGACCACCGGAAAAACTGCAAAGAGGCGTCCCACCGCGCGCATTTCCCCGGCGAATGCGGCATTTGTGCGGGATCGTTGTCGCGATGGCAATTTCTCTTTTGCCCTGCTGTGCTAGCGTCTGGTGGACGCAGATTCCGGAAGTCGAATGTGACCCATGATGTGATTGTGGTCGGGCTTGGCGCCATGGGCAGCGCCGCGCTTTACCATCTGGCGCGCAACAATGTCCGTGCCATCGGCCTGGAACGCTTCGAGCCCGGCCATGACCGCGGTTCCTCGCATGGCCGCACGCGCATCATCCGCCACGGATATTTCGAACATCCGTCCTACGTACCACTGGTGCGGCGCGCCGCCGCAATGTGGCGCGAACTCGAAACCGCATCCGGACGATCGCTGATGACGATCACCGGCATCGCCGAGATCGGGCGGCCGGATTCGGTCCTGGTGAGCGGCACGC
Source organism: Pseudorhodoplanes sp. (assembly GCF_059499825.1). Taxonomy (NCBI): domain Bacteria; kingdom Pseudomonadati; phylum Pseudomonadota; class Alphaproteobacteria; order Hyphomicrobiales; genus Pseudorhodoplanes; species Pseudorhodoplanes sp. The sequence continues at coordinate 31,452 of NZ_JCABZI010000012.1, read as the reverse complement.
TCGCCGCCGCGCAGCAGCATCGTCTCACGCATGAGGTGGTCACCGCGAACGAATTGATGCGGCGCTATCCTGCATTCCGGCTGCCGCAGGATTATGTCGCGGTGATCCAGCCGGATGCGGGCTTCGTCGATCCGGAAGCCGGCATCCGTGCGCATCTGCGCCTTGCCGCCGCTGCCGGCGCCGACATCCGGACCGGCGAACAGGTCATTTCGGTCGAGCAGGTCGGCGAGCGCGTGCGGGTCACGACCGGACGCAAGACCTATGAAGCCGGTCATGCCATCGTTACTGCCGGGGCATGGACCGGATCGCTGGTTCGCGATCTCGGCGTGACGCTCGAGGTGACGCGGCAGGTGCTGCTGTGGGTGCGTCCGGGCGAACCGGAATTATTCCGGACCGGCTGGTTTCCGGTTTTCATGATCGAGAGCGAACATGGCATTCACTACGGCTTTCCGTTGCAGGACGACGGCCTGCTGAAAATCGCCAAGCACCACCATGACGGCGAAGTGGTCGATCCGGACACCTGTGACCGGTCCGTCAATGACGCCGACCGCGCCACGATCACCGGCCCGCTGTTTCGGATGTTGCCTGCGGCCGCGGGACCGGTCGCCGACGCCAAGACCTGCCTCTACACCATGTCGCCTGACGAGGATTTCGTCATCGATCGTCTGCCGGGACGCGAGCGCATCGTGATCGCCTCGCCGTGCTCCGGCCACGGCTTCAAGTTTGCACCCGTCATCGGCCAGGCGCTGGCCGAGCTTTCGCTGACCGGCCGCACGGCCGTCGATATTCGCCGCTTCCGGCTGTCACGGTTTGCCTGAACGGCACTTCCCGCCGCCCGTGCGGGTCTGTAACCTCCCCGTCAACGGCAAAAAAGACGACCGGGAGAAACGCGATGCACGGATTGATGCAGGACTGGCCGCTGCTGTGCCATCGCATCCTCGATCACGCCGCCACCTTCCATGCCGATCGCCCGATCGTATCGCGGCTGGTCGAAGGACCGATCCATCGCACCAGCTACCGCGACGTCCGCAACCGCGCATTGAAGGTCGCGCAGCGACTCGAACGCGACGGCATCGGCCTCGGCGACCGGGTTGCGACACTCGCCTGGAACACGTTCCGCCATCTCGAAGCCTGGTACGGCATCATGGGGATCGGCGCGATCTATCACACCGTCAATCCGCGGCTGTTTCCCGACCAGATCGCATGGATCGTCAATCACGCACAGGATCGCGTGATGATGACCGATCTCACCTTCGTTCCGCTGCTGGAAAAGCTCGCCGACCGGCTGCCCTCGATCGAACGCTACATCGTGCTGACGGACGCCGCGCATATGCCGGCCACAACGTTGAAGAATGCGGTGCCCTACGAGGACTGGCTTGCCGAGGCCGACGGCGATTTCGCCTGGAAAGACTTCGACGAGAATACTGCAGCGGGCATGTGCTACACCTCGGGCACCACCGGAAATCCCAAGGGCGTTCTCTATTCGCATCGGTCGAATGTGCTGCATTCGATGATGGCGAGCATGGGCGATGCCATGGGTGTGTCATCGCGCGACGTCATCATGCCGGTGGTGCCGATGTTCCACGCCAATTGCTGGGGGCTGGCCCTGACCGCGCCAATGAACGGCGCCGCGATGGTCATGCCGGGAATGAAGATGGATGGCGCCTCGATCTACCAGTTGCTCGACGAGTGTCGCGTCACCTGCACCGCCGCGGTGCCGACCATCTGGCTGATGCTGCTGCAACATCTCGAAGCGACCGGCGCCAAGCTGCCTTATCTCAACCGCGTGGTGATCGGCGGCTCGGCCTGCCCGCGCGCCATGACAGAGACGTTCGAGAAGAATTACGGCGTCACCGTCATCCATGCCTGGGGCATGACGGAGATGTCGCCACTCGGATCGCTCTGCACCATCAAGCCGGAATATGCCGCGCTCGAAAGCGACGCGCTCTACGAATTGAAGGTCAAGCAGGGCCACCCGCCATTCGGCGTCGAAATGCGCATCACCGACGATCGCGGCACGGATCAACCGTGGGACGGCAGGACCTTCGGCCGCCTGAAGGTTCGCGGGCCGGCGGTCGCGCGCGCCTATTTCAAGGACGATGCCGACATTCTCGACGATCGGAGCTTCTTCGATACCGGCGATGTCGCGACCATCGACCCGCATGGCTATATGCAGATCACCGACCGCTCAAAGGACGTGATCAAGTCCGGCGGCGAATGGATTTCCTCCATCGATCTGGAGAATCTCGCCGTCGGTCACCCCAAGGTTGCGGAGGCCGCGGTAATCGGCGTGCGGCATCCGAAATGGGACGAGCGACCGCTACTGATCGTTGTGCTGAAGAAAGATGAGAACGTCGACAAAGACGAAATGCTGGCCTTCATGCGAGGCAAGGTCGCCGATTGGTGGCTGCCCGACGACGTTGCTTTTGTCGACGAGATACCGCACACCGCCACCGGCAAGATCCTGAAAACGGCGTTGCGCGAACGCTTCAGGGATTACATCCTGCCGGGATCGGTGGCTGCGGAGTGAGAGATGACACTTGCGGATGCGGGCACGGTTGCCGGGGCGGCAAACGGCGCAACGCGCCCGATCCGTTTCATCGGACCGGAGAAGGATTACTGGCGGATCGTCGTGCGCGGCGCCGTGCTGCTGATGGTCACGCTCGGGCTATACCGGTTCTGGCTTGCGACCGATATCCGACGCTTCCTGTGGGCCAATACCGAGATCGACGGCGAGTCGCTGGAATATTCCGGCACCGCGCTTGAATTGCTGCAGGGCTTCCTTTTCGCGATCGCGCTGATCCTGCCGATCTACACCGCCTTCACCATCACGGTGCTGGATCTTGGCGCGTTCGGGAACGTGCTCTCCGCCTCGGCGGTGCTGCTGCTCGCCTTCCTGAGCCAGTACGGCATCTATCTCGCCCGCCGCTACCGGCTGACCCGCACGGTGTTTCGCGGCCTGCGCTTCCACCAGACCGGCAGCGCCATCCGCTATGCGATCTGTGCCGTGTGGTGGTGGGGTTGGACGGCGCTGACGCTGGGCTTCGCCTACCCGTTCACGCGCGCGGCGCTCGAGCGCTTCAAGATGCGCAACACGTTCTACGGCGACCTGCAGGGCAGCTTCGTGGGGTCGGGCTGGCATCTGTTCGTCCGCGGCTTCCTGATGTGGCTGGCGGTGCTCGTTCCGCTGCTGGCGACGGCTGTCGCGCTGCTATCGATCCGATGGTCAGCAGTCATGGCGGCCTTGCGCGGCGGCGGCGACGTGATCGGGCGGGTCGAAAAGGCAAGCCCCGGCTTTCTCGGCCAGTTCGGTTTTGCGATCGTGGCATTCGCCGTCACCCTTGCGCTGGTCGCGCTGATATTGCCGGCATTCCACGCCATGGTCATGCGCTGGTGGATCAACGGCATCCGCTTCGGCGAGATCGTCGCAACGTCACACCTGCGCACGCGCGATGTGTATGTCGCCTATCTGCGTTTCATCGGCTTTCTGATCGCCTTCATCGTGGTGCTGCTGGTCGGGGTTTTCTTCGGACTAATCGTCCTCGGCGCATTTTTCGAGAGTGGCGCCATGCTGACTGAATTCGTCACCGTGGCGATGATGGTCGGCACCTACGTTGTGTTCATGCTGGGGCTGATCACGCTCTACAACGCGACGGTCACGCTCTCGGTCTGGCGGCTGACAGCTGGCTCGATCGAATTGTCCGACACCCGTCCGATCGCTCAGGTGAAGGCGGCGGGCGATGCCAGTTCGCCGCTCGGCGAGGGCATCGCCGATGTCCTCAATCTCGGTGGCATATGACCGTGTCCGTCGCAGTGGGAATGACAAGCGCGGCGGTTTACTTCGACGGCGTCACTGCGGCGCGCCACGACGTGACCATCGAATTGAACGAACGCGCCGTGGTGATCTTCGACCGGGCCGGCGAACTGATCGACCAATGGCCCTATCCGCGGCTGAAACATCTGTCCGCGCCCGCGCACATCTTTCGCATCGCCTTGCGCCAATCCGAAAACCTCGCGCGGCTCGACATCGCCGATCACGACATGGCCCATGCCATCGACCTCGCCTGCCCCGACATCGACCGCACCGGAGCGAGCGCGCGCAAGGCCCGGCGGCAGGCGATCGTGCTCAGTCTCCTTGCGGCAGTGTCATTGTTTGCCGTCGCGGTTTACGGGCTCCCGGCGATCGCCGACCGGCTTGCCCCGCTGGTGCCGCAGGGCATCGAGCGGCGGCTCGGCAGCGCGGCGGATACCCAGGTCCGTGCCATGCTCGACAAAGGGACCGGCGACCGCCCCTTCGAATGCGGAAGCGCGGCTGCCGAAGAGGCCGGACGTGCCGCCTTCGAAAAGCTGATGACGCGGCTGCAAATCGCCGCCGGCTGGCGCCTGCCACTCTATGCGGCGGTGATCCGGCGCGATGAGGCCAATGCCATCGCCCTGCCTGGCGGCCATATCTATGTCTTCAAGGGGCTGATCGACCAGGCCGGGACTGTGGACGAAGTCGCCGGCGTCATCGCCCACGAGCTCGGCCATGTTGCCAATCGCGACGGCACCCGCGCCATTCTCCAGGCCACGGGGCTGTCGCTGATTTTCGGCATCCTGCTCGGCGATTTCGTCGGCGGCGGCGCCGTGGTTCTGGCCAGCGAATCGCTGCTCAAATCGGCCTATTCGCGTGGCGCCGAAAGCCGGGCCGACGATTTTGCCGTACGCACCATTCAGGCCGCCGGCGGCGATCCCCGCGCGCTCGGCCGGTTCCTCGCCCGAATTGCCGGAAAAACACGCTCCGGATCGATCTTTCTCGACCACCCGGCCACCCCCGATCGGGTGGCGCGCATCAATGCCATCGCCACGCCGCAAAGTGGTGGCGCAACGCTGCTTGACGCGGCCGAGTGGAGAGCCTTGAAACGCATCTGCGCGGGCTAACGCCAGCACGACCCCCGGAAAGCGGCCACCGGTTTTCGGGTAGAATCATGCTGAACTAAAGTCCCCTCTCCGCGCAGGACACGGACATCCCATGGCGCGCCGCCGGCTTCCCGACGAACCGAATTCCAAGCTTGCCGTCTGGGCGCGACGGCTGGCGCTGTTTTCCGTGGTCGCAACGCTGATCGCCATCATCATCGTCCGAGCCGGCCTGATCGAAGTCCTGCCCGGCGTGGCGACCGTCGCAGGTGCGCTCGCCTTCGCCGTACTTGCGATCCTGCTGGCGCTCGGCTCCTTCGTCACGATCTGGCGGCTGGGTCTCGGCGGCCTGGGCTATGCCGTCACCGCGATTTTCGTCGGGGCCGCGCTGCTCGCCTACCCGCTTTACCTTGGCACCAAGGCTTACACCCTGCCGCCGATCTACGACATCACCACCGATGTTCTGGACCCACCGGCCTTCGATGCGGTGCGCCGGTTGCGCTCGCGGACCACCAACCCGGCGCAATATGCCGGACTCTATGCCGCCGAGCAGCAGCGCGCGGCCTATCCCGATGTCGCTCCGCTGGAATTGTCGGTCCCAGCGAAAAACGCTTATGATCAGGCGCTGGCCTTGGTGAACAAGCGGCGATGGCTGGTGCTGGATGCGCGCAGCCCGCAACCCAACCGCCGCGACGGCCGGATCGAGGCGGTGGCCCGAACCCCGATCATGGGTTTTCGCGACGACATCGTGATCCGCGTTCGTAGCGTCGACGAAAGTTCGCGCGTGGATATGCGATCGTCATCGCGTTACGGCTTCCACGATCTGGGCAGCAACGCGTCGCGGATCCGCGCTTTTTTCGAAAGCCTCGAACAGAATATCGATGCCGAGCTCGAGCGCGAGGAACGCCGACGGCCCGCGCCCAAGGAGAAGGCGCCGGCCCCCAAATCGAAGCAGGGTACGCCTCAGGCCAAGCGATAATGCCCCGCGATCGAGGGGACGCCCTCGGTCGCGACCTTGCCGCGCGCCACCAGGTCTTCCAGATGCGCCAGCACGGATAGCCCGGCGGCGCCGATCAGACGCGGATCGATCCCGATGTAAATTGCGCGCACCAGCGTCGGAATATCCGCGGCGCCTTTCGCGAGCCGGTGCAGGATCGATTCCTCGCGCCCGAGCCGGTGGCGGATATAGCTCTGAACGAAGCGCGGCGCGTCGCGGATGACATTGCCGTGGCCCGGGAAATAGACCGTCTCCTGGCGCTTCGCGATCTTGGTGAGCGAGTTCATGTAATCGCTCATGGCTCCGTCCGGAGGTGCAACGATCGAGGTCGACCAGCCCATGACATGGTCGCCGGAAAACAGCGCGCTGGTTTCCTTCAGCGCGTAGGCCGTGTGATTGGCGCAATGACCGGGCGTCGTGATCGCTTCCAGCGTCCAGCCCTCTCCTTCGATCATGTCACCGTCGGACAGCCTGACATCGGGGCGAAAATCCGTGTCGCCGGCTGCATCGAGCGGATTGATTTCACCGATATGAAGCGGGCGCGAAACGCGATGCGGCCCCTCTCCGAAGGTTGGCGCGCCGGTCGCGGCCTTGAGTGCCGCCGCCGCCGGCGAATGGTCACGATGGGTGTGCGTCAACACGATATGGCTAATGGTTTCTCCCCGCAGCGCATCGAGCAATACGCCGACATGGCGGTCGTCGTCCGGACCGGGATCGATGACCGCAACCTTGCCGCGCCCGACAATGTAGGTGACCGTACCCTTGAAGGTGAACGGGCCGGCATTGCCCACGCAGACGGCACGCACCAGAGGCGCAATTTCCTTCACAACCCCGGTTTCGAGGTCGAAGCTCTTGTCGAAGGGAATATCGTCGGACATGGGATTTCTAAACACACGATTCTTGTGGAATTTCGGGCAGATAATGCATGCATCGCATTTGCCGAAAGTTTTAATCACACACAATGCAATCGGGGCAAAAACCATTCAAGCATTGCGCGTATGCTTATAGCAGATAAGCCGTAGTTCGCCGGAACCTGCCATTTGCAAGCAAGACGGAATGCCATGTCCGACACCCCCTCTCTCATTCAGGATCTCGAACGCGCGATCTCCGCGGGTTCGCCCGCGATGCGGCTCGACGCTCTCACCCGCATGACCGACCTGTTCCTGGCCGGATCGGGCCGCCACTCGGAAGAGCAACTTGCGCTGTTCGACGATATCCTTTTGGTCCTGATCGAGACGATCGAGGTCAACGCCAAGGCTCAATTGTCCCGCCGCCTGTCCGGGCGCCCCGACGCGCCGCAGAAGGTGGTCCGTACGCTTGCCTTCGACGATTCGATTGCCGTCGCAGCCCCGATGCTGATGCGCTCGCAGCAACTGACGGACGCCGATCTGGTCGAGAATGCAAGCACCAAGAGCCAGGGCCACCTTCAGGCGATCACCCAGCGTGAAAGCCTCAGCGAGCCAGTGACCGACGTGCTGATCGAGCGCGGCAACAGCCGCGTCATCCAGTTGGTGGCACGCAATGCTGGCGCGCGCTTCTCCGACAGCGGTTTTGGAAAACTCGTCAGCAAGGCCGCGCACGACGAAGGGCTGGCCCGCTATGTTGGCTCGCGCCGCGATATTCCGCGGCATCATTTTGTGAAGTTGCTTGACAGCGCTTCGGCCGAAGTGCGGGCGCGCCTCATCGAAGCCAACCCGCATCTTGCCGACGTGATCGATGCCACCGTTGCCGACGTCTCGTCGAGCATCGGCGATAACGTGCGCAGCACCTCCCGCGATCACGCGCGCGCCGTCGCGCGCATCAAGCGCCTGCACCGCACCGGGCAATTCAGCGAGGCCGATCTGCACGCCTATGCGAATGCCGACGATTTCGAGCGGGCCACGGTCGCGCTCGCTTCTCTCGGCGACTTCGAGATCGAGCTTGTGGAACGCGCGCTGCTGGACCGGTCGACCGACCTGATCCTGATCCTGGCGCGCGCCGCAAAATGCTGCCGCGCCACGGCCCGCGCCATCCTGATGATGCCATCGGCGGATCGCAGGCTCTCGCCGATGGATCTGAGCGACGCGCTCGCTCAATTCGATCGTCTGCAGCTCGCCACCGCACGCTCCGCGCTCGAATTCTATCGTCTTCGCCGCAAGGCCGAGGACAAGCCGCACGTTCCGACCAATCTGGCGCTCGAATGGTATGTGCAGGCGATGCCGGCACGGCCGGGTCAGACCGGCTGACGATCCATCCACTGCGGGGGCGGCGTCACCGGCCTGCGTCGGTCGGCGCAGACTGATCAGTGGATCTCCGGCTCCGGCGTGTTTTCGCCGGCCAGCAGGAAGTCGAAGTCGCAGCCCTGGTCGGCCTGACCGATATGCTGCGCGAACATCGCGCCATAGCCGCGGGTGTAATGCGGCTTCGGCGGCGTCCACGCGCTCTTCCGTCGCGCCAGCTCCTCGTCGCTGACATGAAGGTGGATACGGCGGTTCTTCACATCGACCTCGATCTCGTCGCCGGTCTGCACGAAAGCGAGCGGCCCGCCGACGAAACTTTCCGGCGCGACATGCAGGATGCACGCGCCGTAGCTCGTGCCGCTCATCCGCGCATCGGAAATCCGCAGCATGTCGCGCACGCCCTGCTTCACCAGCTTTTTCGGGATCGGCAGCATGCCCCATTCCGGCATGCCCGGCCCGCCCTGCGGCCCGGCATGCTTCAGCACCAGGATATGATCGGCGGTGACCTCGAGATCGTCGCGCTCCACTTCGCGCATCATGTGGTTGTAGTCATCGAACGCGATCACCTTGCCACGATGCTGGGTGAGACGCTGGTCCGCCGCCGACGGCTTCATGACGCAGCCATTCGGCGCGAGATTGCCGGTCAGCACCGCGGTCGCGCCACCCTCATAGATCGGATCGGACAGCGGATGGATCACCTCCGGCAGATGCACTTTTGCGCCGGCAATGTTCTCGCCGAGCGTCCTGCCGGTCACCGTCAGGCAGGACAGGTCGAGCAGGTCGCGCAATTCTGCCATCAGGGCGCGCAGACCGCCGGCGTAATAGAAATCCTCCATCAGGTATTGGCCGGACGGCGTGATGTTGGCGATCACCGGCACCTCGCGCGAAATCGCGTCGAATCGGTCCATGTCGAGCGCGATGCCGGCGCGCCGCGCCATCGCCACCACATGCACGATCGCGTTGGTGGAGCCGCCGAGCGCCATATGAACCTTGATGGCGTTATCGAAGGCTGCGGGCGACAGGATCTTCGCGGGCGTCAGGTCTTCCCACACCATGTCGGTGATGCGTCGCCCCACCGCCGAGCACATACGCGGATGACTGGAATCCGCCGCCGGGATCGATGATGCGCCGGGAAGCGCCAGCCCCATCGCTTCGGCGATCGACATCATGGTGGCGGCCGTTCCCATCACCATGCAGGTCCCGAACGAGCGCGCGATGCCGCCCTCGATCTCGTTCCAGTCGTCGTCGGTGATGTTGCCGGCGCGCTTCTCGTCCCAGTATTTCCAAACGTCGGAACCGGAGCCGAGCTTCTGGCCGCGCCAGTTACCGCGCAGCATCGGGCCGGCGGGCACATAGATCGACGGAATGCCCATCGAGATCGCGCCCATGATCAGCGCCGGCGTGGTCTTGTCGCAACCGCCCATCAGTACCGCACCGTCGATCGGATGCGAGCGCAGCAATTCCTCCGTCTCCATCGCCAGAAAATTGCGATAGAGCATCGTGGTCGGCTTGATGAACGGCTCGGACAGCGACATAGCCGGGAGCTCGACCGGAAAGCCGCCGGCTTCCCAGACGCCGCGCTTCACGTCATCGGCGCGCGACCGCAGATGCGCGTGACAGGCGTTCAGATCGCTCCAGGTATTGATGATGCCGATGACCGGCTTTCCCTCCCAGTCGGCCTTGTCGTAGCCGAACTGCCGCAACCGCGAGCGATGACCGAACGAACGCAAATCGCTGACGCCGAGCCAGCGATGGCTGCGGAGATCTTCAGGCCGCTTCTTGCTCATGTTTTACGGTGACTTGTCTTTCAGGGGGATTGCTTGGCCGGCGCCGTATCCGATGGTTTGCCGGCCGCGCGCCGGCGTTCATACACTTGCGACAGAATGACGATGGCCGCAAGCACGGCACCGGCGGTGTCGGTCGCAAACCCCGGATCGATCAGCAGCAGCCCACCGGCGCAGAGCAAGACGCGCTGCCAGTGATTGGCCGCGGTGATGAAATAGCCGTGCAGTCCCGCTGCAAACAGCAGGATGCCGCATGCGGCGGTGACAAAAGCGCCGATGATGGTGGGCCACGACCCAATCATCAGAAGGGCTGGCTCATAGATCACCATGAACGGCACGATGAAACCGGCTGCGCCGATCTTCACCGCAGCCCAGCCGCTCTTCCAGATATCGGCTTTGGCGATCCCGGCCGCCGCGTACACGGCCAGCGCGACTGGCGGCGTGATCGCCGAGAGCACCGCGAAATACAGCGCAAACATGTGCGCGGCCGGCGGGATCACCCCGAGCTTGATGATCGCCGGCACCAGAAGCGCCGTCATGATGATGTAGGCCGGCGTTGTCGGCATGCCCATGCCGAGCACGATGCCGGCCAGCATGGTGAGGACCAGCGCAAGGAGAAGCGTGTCCTGCGCAAGGCCCACCACGAATTGCGTGAACACGATGCCGAGACCGGACAGCGTCACGACCCCGATCACGATGCCCGCACAGGCGCAGGCCAGCGCGACGGCCAGCGCGTTACGCGCGCCATCGACGAACGCTGCGATGAGATTCGGCAGGTTGACGTTTTCCCGTGTCGAGCGGCGCAGTGCGGCCACCGGGAAGCACAAAGCCGTCCCGACCAGCGCCGCCATGGGCGCGCTGTAGCCCGAATACATCACGACAAGAATGCCGACGACCGGAATGAAAAGATGTCCCCGCTCGCGCATCACAACCGAGAGCCTTGGCAGTTCGGAACGCGGCAATCCCTGCAGTCCGCAACGCTTGGCTTCGAAATGCACCGCGGCGAAACACGCAACGTAATAGAGGACCGCGGGAATGATCGCCCAGATGATGACCTGCCCATAGGAGACGGCCAGAAACTCGGCCATGACGAACGCGGCCGCGCCCATGATCGGCGGCATGATCTGTCCGCCGGTGGACGCGGTTGCCTCCACACCGGCAGCGAAATGCGGCGGAAAGCCCGAACGCTTCATCAGCGGGATCGCAATTGGTCCGTCAACCATGACATTGGCAACGGCGCTGCCGGAAATCGTGCCGAACAGACTCGATGAGACCACCGACACCTTGCCCGGCCCGCCCGCGGTATGGCCGGTCAGCGCCATCGCAAAGTCCATGAACAACTGGCCGGTGCCGGTCCGCTCCATGAAGGCGCCGAACAGAACGAAGATCAGCACGTAGGACGCGGACACCGAAAGCGGGATGCCGAAGATGCCTTCTGTCGTCATGTAGAGCTGATCGAGCATCCGCTCCGGCTCGAGCCGCGCGATCAGGAGCCCGTACAAAAGAAACACCACCGCGGTGATCGGCAGCGCGAGCCCGATCACCCGCCGTGTCGCCTCGAGCACCACCAGCACCATGACCACGGCCATGGCCTTGTCGGTGAAGCTGAGGTCGTCGATGTAGAAGATGCGGGTGACGATGTATTCGTAATTGACGAACAAATAGATGATCGGGATCGCGCCCGCGATCATCAGGCCGTAGTCGAACAAGGTCGGCAGCCGCTCGTCGGTTGGCCGCTGCTCGTCCGATCGCGGCCCGTCGGTCTTGGCGATGGTCCAGCGATACAGCAGGAAGGTGAGAACGATCGCGAACAAGAGATGCGTGCCACGGAACAGCACCGCTTCCGGAGTGCCGAACGCGATTGCCCAGATGTGATAGGCCGCCATCGCGATCGAGATCGCGATCAGCGCGTAGCCGAGAATACGGCGATGGGTGGATTCGAAAGTCACAAATGCTCTCCCCTCAGAGCATTGAAGCGCATCCAGGATGCCGCGCGTTCCCGCAAAGGCGGGGATCCAGAACCGTGATTCTGGATCCCCGCTTTCGCGGGGACGAGCGGATCATGAAAGCGAACTTTGCGCCTGCCTCACATCTTCAGATCGACGCCGGCTTCCTTGTAGAACTTCGCGGCGCCCGGATGGAACGGCACGCCGATATCCTCGGCCATCGCTTTGGGCGTGAGACCTGCCATCGCCTTGTTGACCGCGGCCATGTTCGACACATTCGCCGCCATCGCCTTGGTCATGTTGTAGACCATGTCCTCCGGCAGCTTGCAGGACGCCACGATATGCGTGGCATAGCCGATCACCTTCACGTCCTTGTCCTGCTTCGGATAGGTGCCCTTGGGAACCGTGACCAGCGTATAGCCGGGATTGATCTTGCGCATGTCCTCGTACATGTCGCTCATGTCGAGCAGCTTGATGTCGCGCGCAGCCGCGAGGTCCATGACCGAGCCGGACGGGATCGTGGTTCCGAGCGCAAACGCAACGGCATGGCCGTCCTGCATCTGCGTCACCGAGTCGGTATACGACACGAAGCTCATCTTCACGTCGTTATAACCCATGCCCGCGACCTTCAGCATATGCGCGGTGATCGCCTCGCCGGTATTGCCGCGCTGCTGCGTGGTGACGCCCTTGCCCTTCAGGTCCTTGACCGAATTGATGTTGGCGTCGGCGCGCGTCACCACCTGATAATATTGCGGATACAGTGTCGCGATGTTGCACACGTTGCCGTGCTTCTTGGTGAAGGGCGGATTGCCGGCGAGCGCGTCCACCGTCGAGATCGAATTGCCGAAGCCGACATCGGCCTTGCCCTCCTCGATGCCGCGCACGTTGGCGATGCCGGCGCCTGGCAGAGCCTGCACCGACAATCCGCCAACCGCCTTTTCCCACATGTCCTTCAGCTGACCCCCGAGCGGAATCCAGACACCGCCCTGCGGACCGGTCATCAGTTTGAGTTCTGCGGCCTGCGCCCCCGTCGCGGTGGCAAAGCCGGCAACGAGCAACGATGCGAGCAATCGCACTTTCATCGGACGTTCTCCCTGGGATACCCGCCGGTTGGCAGGTCGTTCTTGTTGCTTGATACCGACGTTACGCGGGGCGGTGGGCCGGAGACAAGCGGGTTTACGGTCCGGGACAGTGCTCCGCGCGTCCCGCGCAGGAAATTCATAAGAAAACCACTGCCATTCATAAGAGCGCCGGAGAACCGGGCGGCTTGCGGCCAGTCGGGGCACGCCCTACGGTGCGGTGCACAAGCGTCTTGTTCCCGTTTCATCAGGCATCTGTCGTCCGTGTCCGACATCGACAACATCAACCACGTCGGCATGGCCGTTCGCGATCTCGCCGACACCGTCCGCCGCTTCGAGGCGATGGGCTTCCAGCTGACGCCCTACTCGCCGCACTCGGCCGCCTGGAAGCCGGGCGAGCCCGTGCAACCGCAGGGATCGGGTAACCGCTGCGTGATGTTCGCAAGCGATTACCTCGAAATCCTCGCCAGCGAAGACCCCGCGCGGCCCGCGGCCCGCATCACCAATTTCCTGAAGCGCCACCAGGGCGCGCATATCATCTGCTTCAACACCGAAGACCCGCATGCGGTCGAGAAGCGCCTGCAGGGCGCAGGCATCGCGACCTCAGGCGTGATTCCGCTGCAACGTGAGATCGATACGCCGGACGGCGTCCGCACGGCGAAATTTGCGCGCATCCAGTTCGCGCCCGAGCAATCGCCGGAAGGCTACATCCAGGCCGCGCAGCACCTCACCCCGGACTACATTTACCAGCCGCGCTATATCCGCCATCCGAACGGTTGCACGAGCCTGCATCGCACCGTGGTCGTTACCGATACGCTGGAGACCTTCGCCGAGAAATACCGCCGCTACACCGGGCTCACGCCGGTCGCGCACGAGGGCTCGGTCAATTTCCACTTCCCGCAGGGTACACGGCTGACCATCGTCGACATCAGGCACGCAACCGCAGTGCTGCCGGGTACCCTCTTTCCGCCGATCCCCGGCATTGCCGCCGTGAGCTTTCGCACGCCCGATCTCGTGGCGCAGCGAATGCGGCTTCTGGATCATGGCTTCGCCTTCAGCGAAGCGATCGGACGCCTCGTCGTTCCTGCCGAACAGGCGGGTGGCGTCGCGATCATTTTCGAGGAGTGAGACGATGACGATTCTGTCGAGACTGGCTGCCGCGCTTGTGATCGCTGGCGCATCGCTGATTGCGCCCGCATCGGCGCAGGACTTCCCCGACCGGCTGGTGCGCATTGTCGTGCCCTACCCGGCCGGCGGCGGCGTCGACGGCATGGCGCGCGCCCTGGGCGAAGGTCTCTCGCAGATCTGGAAACAGCCGGTCATCATCGAGAACAAGCCCGGTGCCTCCACCATGATCGGCGGCGAATTCGTCGCCCGCGCGCCGGCCGACGGCTACACACTGCTCCTGACCAGCGACTCCTCGATCACCAGCAATCCGTTCCTGTTTCCGAACGCAAAATTCGATCCGGTGAAGGACTTCGCGCCGATCACGCAGCTGATCGAGCTCAACCAGCTCGTGGTGCTGCATCCCTCGGTTCAGGCCAATTCGCTCAAGGAGCTGGTCGCACTGTCGAAGGAGAAGAAGGGCGCGCTGAATTACGGCTCGTACGGCGTCGGCAGCCAGCCGCATCTCTTGTTCGAAATGCTGCGCGCGCAGGCCGGTGCCGAACTGATGCAGATCCCCTATCGCGGCATCGCGCCTGCGATCACCGCGACCATCGCCGGCGACGTGCAGATGACGCTCGGCGGCTGGTCGGTCACCGCGGGCCACATCCAGTCCGGCAAGCTGAAGGCCATCGCGATCTCGAAGAAGGAGCGGCAGAAGGAGTTGCCGGACGTGCCGACCCTGAAGGAAGCCGGCTTCCCCGACATCGACCCGCAGAGCTGGTTCGGGCTGTTCGCGACCGCCGGGACGCCGAAGCCGGTGATCGAGAAAATCCAGAAGGACGTGGCGCAGGTATTCACCCAGCCGGAATTCCAGAAGCGGCTGCAGACGCTGGCCTTCGAGCCGGTGGCGAGCACCCCGGATGCCTTCGCAAAATTCATCGCCGAGGATCTGGCCTACAAGAAAAAGCTGATCGAAACGACGGGGATCAAGGGGGTCGAGTAGGGCAGAATCCCCGGCAAGAGGCGTCCCCTTGCCATGCTTCCGCCAAAGCATTCCAATACCGGTGAGGTTGCCCCGGGGGAACCACGCCATGATTCGATCGTACCGGTTGCGCGCCGCCGTCTGGCTGACTGCCGCGGTCGCGTCGGTGGCAACGCTTATTCCGGCCAACGGCGCCCGGGCGCAGTCCGCAGCTTGCGAGGACGCCGCCGAGATCGCGGTGCTGCCCTCCCCGCTGGCGCCCTGGACCGGCGCGCCCTTGCGCATCATCGTCGCCAGCGAAAAGCCGCTCGATGGCGAGCTCTCGCTGATCGCGCCGAACGGAAAGGTCGCGGTAACTTCGCGCGAGCGGCGTGGCGGGCCGCCTTATTTCTGGCTGGCGGAAGTCGCCACACCCGCCGCCGGCAAATGGCAGGCGCAGCTCACCCGCGCCAATGCTTCGGCCGCATGCCGCACCGTCTCGCGCGAGATCGACGTTGCCGCCAAGCAGCCGCCGCGCCCCTCCGGTTCGAAGACCAGCGTCTGGCCGATCCGCAATTCCTGGAATCGCGAGACCGAAAATCTCTATTCCGCCTGGATCGAGAAGCTGTTCGAGGCGCCGCTGGGCGAGTCGCCGTCATGGCCGGCGCTGCATGTCGTGCTGCGCGATCCCGCGCGCAACGTGCTGCATAATCATCTTGGCCTGCGCGAAGACTCCATAAACCTCTACATCCGGCCGGACTGCGCCGACCTGCCGTATTTCCTGCGCGCCTATTTCGCCTTCAAGATGGGCCTGCCTTACGGCTATGCGAAATGCACGCGCGGCGGCGGTGGCAACGCGCCACGCTGTCCGGTCTGGTGGAATATCGAGAAGGAAGAGCCGCGGCCCGAAGCGCCTGAGGACATCGTCGCCGCCGAGGACGCGCAGGCGTCCGGTGGATCGCCGCAACGGCCAGCCGGCAACCTCTTCGACATCTTCAAGCCGCAACAGCCATCCGCGCAAAAGCCCGAAGGCAAGCCCGCGCAGCAGAAGACCGCGGTGCGCGCGACGCCGGGCTTCGCCGTGCCGCCCCCACCCGGCGGTGCAGCACCTGTTGCAAAACCGGCAGCGCCGGTACGTCCGCCACGGCCGACCTCGCTTGCTCTGGGCTTCGGCCATTACCTGCAATACAGCGTCGCCGACGGCGTTCATTCCGGTGCGGGTCGCACGCTCGCGGCGCATGAAGGCTCCGACTTCTACACCGTGCCGCTGTCGGAAGATCATCTGCGGCCCGGCACCGTCTATGCCGACCCCTACGGGCATCTGCTGATCATCGCCAAGCGCGTGCCGCAGACCGACGGAAATGCCGGCGTATTCCTTGCGGTCGATGCGCAGCCCGACGGCACGGTCGCGCGCAAGCGCTTCTGGCGCGGCAATTTCCTGTTCGCGCAGGAACCGGCGCTCGGCGATGCAGGCTTCAAGCGGTTCCGCCCGATCGTGCGCGACAAGAACGGAAGCCTGCGCCGGCTCACCGTCGCGGAGATTTCCAAGAACCCGAATTATTCGGACTTCTCGCTCGAACAGACAAAGCTGTCGGTCGAGGGCTTCTACGACAAGATGGACGACGTGATGTCGCCCAACCCGCTCGATCCGTTAGGCGCGATGAAAGAGGCGATCACCTCGCTCGACGAGCAGGTGCGAGCCCGCGTCACTTCGGTCGAGAACGGACGCAAGTATCAGCTCAGCGGCAAGGGCGATGCCTCGATGCCGGACGGTGCCGCGATCTTCGAGACCACCGGTGCATGGGAGGACTTCGCCACGCCGTCACGCGACCTACGGCTGCTGATCGCGATGGATGTGGTCCGTAACTTCCCGGACCGCGTCGCGCGCCGTCCCGAACGCTATGCGATGCCGAAGGACAAGAGCCCCGAACAGGTGAAGGCCGAATTGCAGGCGGTGCTGGCGCAGGAATTGTCGGCGCGCAAATTCTCCTATCCGCGCACCGACGGCTCGCAATGGACGCTGTCCCTGAAAGACGTGATCGACCGCGTTACCGATCTCGAGATGGCCTACAACGTCAACGACTGCGTCGAACTGCGCTGGGGCGCCAAAGAGGGCAGCGAGGAATTCGCAACCTGCAAGCGCCGCGCGCCGCAGGGCCAGCGCGCCAAGATGACGGATTATCGTCCGTGGTTCAGCGAACGCAGAAGGCCGCCGCGGACGTGATCGATGACGACTCGGCAGCCCGCCTCACACGCACTCACGAAATCCTCACCGCGCCGGATTTCGCGGTGACAGCACAGGCGCGCTGTCGGGCGCCGGATTGCGGTTTAGATCGGCGATGAGTTGCTTCATCTCGGCGATTTCGCGAACCTGCGCTTCGATGATCTGATCCGCGAGCTTTCTCACTCTCGGATCGCGGATATTCGCCCGCTCGCTGGTCAGCACCGCGATCGAATGATGCGGGATCATCGCCTTCATGTAAGCCACGTCGCCGACCGTGTCCTGGCTGCGAACAAGATACAGCGCGCCGGCAAAGACGACGGCTGCGGCAATCAATATGCCAGCGTTGACGGTCGGATTCCGATACATGCCCCACATGAACCCGAGCATGATCGCGGCCATCGCCGCGCCCATGACCAGCGCCATCCACGTCCGGGTCTGGCTATACCAGACATGATCGAGGGCATAGGTGTTGAGATACATCAGCCCGAACATCACCACGGT
Organism: Pseudorhodoplanes sp.; assembly: GCF_059499825.1. Lineage (NCBI taxonomy): Bacteria > Pseudomonadati > Pseudomonadota > Alphaproteobacteria > Hyphomicrobiales > Pseudorhodoplanes > Pseudorhodoplanes sp. Next base: position 13,738 of record NZ_JCABZI010000012.1, on the reverse strand, counting down.
CGAAACCGCGATCATGGCTGCAAATTTCGCGTACGACATGGCCGTTCTCCACGTCGTTACAATGAGGACCGGGAGTAGAGGTTCCGGTCGTCGTCTACCACTGGACCGGCGTCAGTTGCGCCGAGCGATGCGTCAACCGACCGGCCACCCGGAATGCAGGCACGACCAGTACGAAAAGTCGGTCGCGGCGACGTGTTACATTCGCATTATGTTGAAGCCTGCGATCCAGCGTTCCGCGCTGGCCGGAGTGCGTGGTTCTTTGAAAGTCTTTCGCACTGCGCAAAACCATGCCGCATTGACCCTTACGCCCCAAAGCGGTAGCCAAAAACCAAACCATAAGGAGAGGAACCCGCCCATGCTCCGTCTGCTTGCCGCAACAGGCATCGTCCTTACGTCGCTCGCCGCCGGCCATGTCCCGGCCCAGGCCCAGCCCCCCGTCAAGGACTGGCCGCAGCGCAACGTCACCATGATCCTGCCACTCGGACCCGGCAGCGGCGTCGATATCACCACCCGCCTGCTTGCCGACAAGCTCGCAGCGAAATGGGGCAAGCCGGTCGTGGTCGAAAACCGGCCCGGCGGCGATGCGATCGTGGCGATCAACGCCTTTGTGTCGGCGAACGACGACCACACCTTCCTGATGGCCCCGACCTCGACCTTCACCGCGCATCCGCTGCTGCACGACAAGCTGCCCTACCAGCAGGACGATCTCGTGCCGATCGCACGCGCGACCAATACCCTGATCGCGATCGGGGTGCCGGCCGACCTCGGCGTCAACACGCTCGCCGACTTCGTGAAGCTCGCCAAGGAAAAGCCCGGCCAGCTTAATTATGCAGGCACCACCGGCGCGGTCGATTTCGTCGTGACCGGCTGGATGAAGGATTCGGGCATCGATGTCGCGAAGATCCCGTACAAGGACGCGGTGCAGGCGCTGAACGATCTCGCCTCGGGGCGCATCCAGATCTATGGCGCGGCCTATGCGATCATGCGGCCGCAGGTCGCGAACGGCAAGGTGAAGGTGCTGGCGCTGATGAACACGCAGCGCGCGCCGGCGCTGGCCGATATTCCGACCGTCAAGGAAGCGGGCTACCCGGCCCTGACGCTCGACGGCCTTGTAGGGCTGTTCGGCTCCAAAAAGATGTCGCCCGAACTGCGCGACAAGATCGCGGCCGACATCACCGAGGCATTGTCCGATCCGGAGGTGGTGAAGAAGCTGACCCCGATGGGCCAGGTGGTGCGGCCAGGACCTGCCAAGGAATTCGCCGCCGAGATCGCCGACCAGAGCAAGGTCATCGCCGAATCCGCGAAGCGCGCGGGCGGGAAGTAACGGCCGGACGACGAAAGATCGGAAGACTGCAGACCATCGCAGATGCTCGGCGCGCGAAGCGCCGGGCAGCGGCCAGATCATGGCCTACAATGCCGATAAAAGGGTCCGGAAACGGACGCGGGAAAGTGGTCGGAGTGGCAGGATTCGAACCTGCGACCCCCTCGTCCCGAACGTGGTGTTTCATTGGGCTTTCCTTGAAATCACGGCGATATTTGTTTCGTTCATTGTTGCTCGTCGCGGTTTGTTCACGGGGTTTCTGTCCCGTTTCTGTCCCGATAGCGCCGCGGCGGCATTGGCCTGGAAGTCCGGATGGTGGTGCCCGTAGACGCGCTCGATCATCTCGGGGCTCATGCCCAGAAGGCCGGCAGCGTCCCAAGTGGAAACACCACGTTGCACGAGCCAAGTCGCCGCGGTGTGGCGGAGAAGGTGCGGCGTGATCGGGTAGCCCTTCTCAACGCCGGACGCTTTGACGGCTGCGGCAAAACCCTTCCTGATCGATTTGAACGGCTTCCCGTTCCACTGAATCACGGCCAGCTTCGATATGCCGAGCCGTTCCCAGCGGCGCAAATGCAGAAGCAGCCTTTCCGAAAGCTTGACTGGCGGCTGTCGCTTTTTTGTAATTCGCGCGCCCTGTGCGCGGCGAAAGAACAGGCCGTTCTCGGTATCGATGTGCCCGCGTCCGATAGCCGGGACGAACGACGCGCCAGCCACAGCTCCGCTGCGGCTGCCCGTGTAGAGGGCAACCAACATAAAGCGAGCGATATGTTTGCCGACATCGCGTTTGGTCTTCTTGTCACGCATGACCTGCTTTGCACGCCATGCCGCCCAAATAATTCGGGCCGCGTCTGATTCGGTCAGAAAACCCTCACGCGCCGGCGCCTTTTTCGGAAGCACTACCGGTACGATTTCAGAGCAATAGCCTTCCTGCCGGTGGTGATTAATCGCGGAGCGCAAATCTTCGAGCTCTCGGCGTGCGGCCGCCTCAGTCACGAGGCGAGGCTTATTTCCCGTGTCTTCCGGCCGCGCGGATTTCCAAGGCTTGTCGACCCGCTGCTTCACGTAGTTTCGGCAAAACTGACCATTCACGTCGGCCAACGTTTTGCCCTCGCAATAGTCGGCGAGCGTCATCACTCGCTGCTTTGTTTCGAGCGGCCTCGCATGGTCCGGTGCCTTGTCTGTCAAATAGATGTTCAGCACGTCTAGGACGAGGATTTCAGACGGATGACGGCCCCGCTCTCGTGGGACTTCGTATTTGCTGGCAAGGTATTCTGCGAGAGCTCGGTCACGCCCTTCGCGGTCTTCTCGAGCGCAGCCCGTGCGGATTTTGCGCGGCCCGTCACGAATGACCCAGGCCCCTTGGCGGATGAGCTTCCCGTCTTTAGATCGCTCTTCGGCCTCGAACCAGAGTCGGACTGGTTTCGCTGGTCGCGGCATAGGGCCCTCATCTCGTTGATTGACCGCAGCGTGACGAAATCTTTGCCTGCGATGCGTTCCATCACCAGCCGGCCGCGGTCACGCTCACGTCGCAAACCAGACGGCGCCATTCCGCCGGAAGGAAACGCCACGCGAATCGCGTCCGCAAGCCGCAGCGGTGTATCGGGACCAATATCGGTTGTGGATAAGTCGTCGGACATGCGGAGAGCCCCAACAGCAGCGGGTCCGCTGAGCGGATCGCTGATTTCGGATGATCTCCCCGGCGCCCCGCATGGGGGACTCTCTGAGCCGGTTCGCTACTTCGCCGCTCGGCGTTGTGGCGTCCTGTCAAGGATGGCCCCACAGCTAAAGCTCTATGGTTTTAACATCTTACCCCGAGAGCGCTTTAGGGGGTTCCGACCGTACTTTTGGCTTGAGCATGCCCTTTTTAGATCGCGCTGTCGTGATGCGCGACGCGGCAACGAATCGCTTCTATAATTTCCTGTCGAGATTTGTCAAGTTTATTGATGATCGCACCATTTCAGCGCTCGGATTTTTGAGATGACAACACTCAAACCCACCGCGGACCCCTCCACGAGCCCACCCAAGTTTGAAGCGGCCGAGGCGCGCTTTGGGCTCACAGGCGCCCCACGGCAAGAGCGTAAATCTTCGGTGTCCGAAATGCCGGCATGCGGGCGCATTCGAGCCGATGCATGGAAGCTCCGATGCCCTCGGCAGCCTGTGAAAACTTCGGCGCATCATAACACCTAACTCGGTGTCTTCGGAACCGGGTGCAGGCCACTCTGCCTTCAGGGTTAGCGAAACTCGCGACGCAAGCAGGGATCTATCTTGGCCGGTGGCTACCACCTTCGGACCCTAGTTTTTTTTATCCGCACGCGCGGAAAATGGCTGCGCAGGCCGGTCCGATCGATCTGTTCGGGATTATTAAGAAGAAGACGCCACCCGTTTTTGCTGTTTTCAAAGACGACACCGTTAGAATTTAAGCGGAACTATTATGTTGCGAATGGTGCTTTTGTTATTGTTCGCTGACCTAAAGCAGCGGTTTTATCGCGCCCTGGAAAGTGCTGTGAAGCGTGTTGACCGGGTCGCGTAGATGCTGATCATGAATCATTGGGAAGAAGCCCAGTGACAGACTATGAGGTCCACGAGCGGCGCTCTAAATGGCGGCAAGAAATTCTGCGAAGGCACACATGCCTGCCGTGAACTTGCGCAAAGGCTGCCCAGCGATCGGATGGAGGACTGACGGCATGCTAAAATGGATTAGAGATATATTCCGTGCCCGCACTCCCGAAGAGCAGCGACAGGCTGAATTCAGCCGACTCTATGACCGCTGGATGGTGAGCTGCCATAAGCGCGGTCTGACACCAAAACAGCAGTCTCACGAATTCCAGTTCCGAGTGGCCTGGGTTCGCTTCAGGCGCCGAGTAACCGAGGCCGCCATCGCCTGGCCGGAGGGCTACCAGCAGAAGATCTCCGACATCGCGCGCGACGAAACCAAAACGCTCGCTCTCTACGACAAGGCGGTGGCAAAGCAATTCCTCAATGTCGTGGAGACCGCCGATCTCTTATCGGAGATCCTCTACCCCGACGGGAAGAAGGCTGTCATGTCTCGCAAAATTGCTATGTACATGCGGCCAATTGAGAATGACTACCTCGACGCGCTGCGGACGAGGTGGTGAGATTCATCCAGGATTGCAAGACGGCGCCCTCCCCCATTTGGACAAAGCGGAGGTCAGTTCCGCAGCGGGAATTTAGCGGCTAGGGACAATAATACGCCGGCCTCCGCGATAAAACCTCCGCACTAAGCTGGCCCACGCGGAGCCCGAAATTCTCTCTCTTGGCCCGCTTCTCTCCAAACCTTCCGACTTTGCGGATTTGGTACGGTTCTCATAAGCGGTTGATTTTGGTGCGCTTTTTGAGAAGGCAGCCTCCGCACTTTGAACGATTTTTTCGTGGGGCGAGAGAATCTGAAAGCGAACCGCGCCTTTGATATTGCAGAGCTTTTAAAGTCGCTCGGTCCGGAGGTGGCTACAGGCTTCGTGCGAACCTAGCACAGATCCCAGTTCAGCAGTCCGCACGAATTCGCGCATACCGCGGTCTAGTGAACCGTCCACGAAAGTCTTGAATTATGTGCGCACTGGAACAAAACAGGAATATCGACTATATTGGATTTATTGCGCCACATTCATTGTCGATGGAGAGGTTTGTCATGACAATGTATCCGTCGCAGTCGGGACTTTTCCAGCACGCTGCGAGATCGACCTTACTCGGGCAGACACCCTCGCCGGTCTATCAATGGGCCTACGTGACAAGGCGCTTCACGCGGCTTGCGAGCAACCTCGCCCTGACCACAGACCAGCTCGCGGACGGACTTACAAAGCACAGCGGGGTGCGCGCCACTCTCAACCGAGCCTATCACGGGCACAGTTCGGAAACCGCAAACAGTTACCTGATCGGTTCGTGGGGTAAGGATACGCGGGTGCGCCCTTCACGCGATATCGACCTTGTTTTTCTGCTGCCGGCCTCCGTGTACGAGCGCTAGTGAAGGACGTTCTCGCGAAAACCTATACCCAGACCACGATGCGAGGAGATGGCCAGGTCGTCATCGTGCCATTCAACACTATACCGATTGAAGTCTGCCCCGGCTTTCGTTGCAACGACGGCAGCGTAATCATTTGCGACACCAATGATGGGGGACGCTACAAGGCTTCCAGTGCAGAGGCCGAGATAATTGAGATCGAGGCCTCGGACTCGCGGCGCTCCAAAAACACGAGGAAGCTGGTGCGCATGGCAAAGTGCTGGCAGCGCGAAAACAATGCGTGGACGCTTAAATCTTTTCAGCTGGAGCGGCTGGCGATCCAGTTCCTTGATCAGTGGGAATACAGCCACCACGACGAGTTCTACCATGACTGGATGGTGAGGGATTTCTTTGCCTTTCTGACAACCCAGGCAAACAGATGGATTGTGATGCCAGGCAACGGCGAAGTTGTAAGCCTCGGCGCCGAATGGCTCTCGCGAGCTCAGAGCGCATAAAGCGTGCCATAGATGCCTGCGAGTACGAGCGCGACAACTATGAGGCCCTGGCAGGAGCGGAATGGCAGAAAATCCTCGGCGCGGCCGTGCCGGTGACAGTGTCATGAGCAACGCCCGAACAGATGCTCTAGTCGATGAGTGCCAGCGGCAGTCCGAAAACTGCGCCTACACCGCAACCAATTTTACAATTTGGTTGCGATGGCTGCGCGGAATCCGGGTTGGGCTGGTCGTCGCACCGGTCATTTTTGGTGCGCTTGCGGCGTGGAGCATGATCGAGGGTCGTGGGCAGCTGCCGTGTTTCTTCTCCTCACAACTGTCATACCGCCGGTTCATCGGGCCTTGGGAATAGATGAGGCTATCTCTGACTATTCGGAGATGGCCGGTGAGTTTACCAATCTGCGCGATCGGTTCCGGCAAGCCGCCTTGATAAGCGGCTTAAAGCCTTTCGATGAATTCGAGGCGGATGCAAAACCTTTGCTCGCGAGGCTGGAGGAAGCCCGCAGAAATCCGTTGACCCCACCACAGTGGTTTTTCACTCTTGCCCGACGGCAGCACAAGGCCGGTCACTACAGCCACGACTACGACCAGCAGAAGAAGCCGGGCTCCACCTAGCTTGTCTCGTGTGCCACTCTATAGGCTAGAAAACGTTTATGAAATCTGAGACCGAGAGTGTTCCGGCGTAACTTTGCGGGTAGGGCCGGAAACCTGTTGGCCGGTCACGTGCGGAATATTCGTCGTGAACACCGGCCCCTGTGACCCGCACAAAAGACTGATTGGGCGCAGTCGCATTGCCCGCTGACGATTCTATAGTAAATCCTCCCGCTGGAGGTGCGTTGAGCCGCGATAGCAGCATATGCGGAAACACACTGCGTATTTGAGGCAAACATATCTTGCACGCCAGCGGATTGGCGCCGCGCATTTTTTCTCCGGGCCCACCGTATCGGATGCGCCACATTATTTCTGCACAACGCGATGGAGTGAACCTTGCGCTCTTGGGATGCAACCCAAATCAGTCGCTCAAGCTTCCCCAGCACAGTACACGCCGTGAAGAGGTCGATGAAGGCTTTCTTGCGCCAAGCTTGAAGCCTAGCGGCCACTTGAAGAAGGTTCTTACCCAAACGTCCACCGGCAGCGCAGCCCTCGCTCCGAAGCACTGCTGTGCGTAAAGCCGGATCACCTATGGTCTCTGGTATGTGTTTCTCAGTTCCGAGTACATTTTCTCACATTTTGCGGGTAACAGGCCGATAGGAGTCCACCCCTTCCTGCGCAGATCGCGCAGCATAAGGAGAGATCGAGCGTTGAGGGACCCGGTTGAAAGCAGTGTAGTTATCTAGGAGAGCCTTTTGCGAAACGCTCGGCCCCGCAGAAGCAAACAGAGCACGTACCGAACCGGTGTCTACCTTTCCGGCATACCCGCCTTCGTCCGCCTGAATGCACTGAATACCTGTCCATCGATCATCACGTCATCGCAATACTTGTTTCCAAAATCGTCGGCTGCCCTCACCAGATCGCCAAATTGCGGGAACAGGTTGGGGGAATCGGATGCATCCTGAAATTCTTCGAACGTCGGCAAGAGCAAGCCGGACGTTGGCCACGATACTGAATGTGCTCGAAAACGAGCTGGGCTATCGTGTCCAGCACGTGTGATCAGTGCAGAAGAAAAACCGCATTCAATTTAGGAAAAACCAGATCGGGGCAACGGGCAGCGTACGATCGTGCAGCCTGTAACGGAAACCGAGTGCGTGCAGGCCGCGACGGACGAGAAGTTCCGGCCGCGTCCAGATGCCCGCCATCAAAAAACGCGCCACTATAACTTATTCAAAAGGCTCATCCCTCACAATGTGAGGCCACCAAGCATTCTGACACTTATAGAACTTGTCTTGTCTCCTTGAGGTGAAAAGCGCTTGGCTATCAAGTCTTGCAAATATGAACCAATCCGCCTCCGCGGAGATAACGCCAAAATCTCCAACAAAGCTAAAAACCGATAGCAACCGACTGTGATCAGGCCCGCAATTACCCAAGCTCTTCGCGATTTGTGTTTGATTACAAGATGAGCTGAGTCGAAAAGCTACCTCGCAATCATTTGTCACCCGGCCATTCACCAAGGACCTGTGATTGAAGACGTAACACCGATCTTCTCCAATGCTTACCAAGAACGTCGATAAAAACCCCAAATTAGCAGGCAATATGAGGTCGTCGAAGAAGATGTCTGTCCGATATTCGAAGCAGGCCCTTTCAACAGCCTCCCAAGGAGGATCTTTCGACCTCAAGTCATTCGGGAGAAAGCTAACAAGGCCCGCAATCTCGTCGTCGCTTTCAATAATCTTCATTGCGCGCTCCAAAACAGATCATCGCGGCAACCTTATTTTAAACCCAGGTAGCCCCGTTGCCGGGAAAAAGCGCGCGGTAATTTCATTGCCGCTGGATTGATAGATTTGCCATCTACTACCATCCCGTTCAAATCGCGCATAGCTTGAGCCGATATTTGTCACCGACCGGCTGAAACCGCTCAGCTGCAGATTCACTTCAAATTGCTGTCTGCAAACATTCGTTGCGAAATTAGGGGGGGCTACTTCCTACATTGGTGATATTGGAGCGAACACTGAAGTTCACCGGACCGTGAAACCGATCGTACGGATTGTATCTGCTGAAAGGGCCCCATGGCCTGGGTACTCTTTGTAATCCCTCAGGATCATCGAACTGCGTCGGTGCCGACAGTGCATACGCATCCAGGCTCGGCCCATCCACGAACCCCAGCGGATCGGGCTGCAGATAGCGCCCCGTGGTCGGGTCGTAGTGCCGGTGCCAGTTGTAGTGCAGCCCGCTTTCTAACAGGAAATACTGCCCAGGAAAGCGAAGGTTGTGGCTAGCGCTGCCGGTGATCGACACCTCGCCCCCGAACGGCCAATACACCGCGTCCCACACCACCGCCTGGGTGCCGTCCGTCATGCGGATCGGCCGATCGACATGGTCGGCATGCACGAACCAGAGCTGCGGATTCGTAGTGGCGACATCGGCCACAACGGCTAGAGGCATGTCGTCCAGCCAAACATACTCGCGCAGGGTCTGACCGATGTCGTTCGCCTCCGCGATCAGATGGCCCTGCAAGTCGTGCACGTAGTGCGTGGTGCCAGCCGGCGTCATGTTCTGCGTCGTGCGGATCGCGAGCCGTTCCAGACCGTCATACACATAATCCGCCGTCACCGTGGCCCCGATCGTGAGCCGGTCGAGCCGACCGCGGTTGTTGTAGCGATAATTGTAAACGGTCCCCACCCGGTCGTCGGCGCTTTGTTGCCGGCACCGTCATGCGTCATCGTGCGCACACGCCCTCGGTGACGGTCGAGAGCTTATTGTTGGTACACGGATAGGCATAGGTCTAGGTTGATTGCCGACGCTGTCATAGCCGTAAGCAAGAGCGCCCCAGATGCCCGCCCGCTGTCTTTGGAATGGCCGCGATCAAGCACCGTCGTTGACGTCCCGGTGTCCTGCGCCTTGAGGGTGTCGACCAAGTAGTCATTCTTGCGATTTGCGCCCTGGACATTTCTTGACTCCATCCGGTACTCTATTTGTCTGGATCGAGTTCGGGATACTTCGCAATCACAGGCATCATTATATCTGTGTAGAGCGCGCCTAGAATTTCTCCTATGGACTTTCTAAAGGCGGTCTTTTCAGACTGGTCTTGTATCGCATCGGAAAGCACAAATATTTGATCCAAATACTTTCCAGCGAGAATAGCAGACTCGATTACCTTTTCTGCGGCTTCTCGTTCCACGGTAAAATCTCCTAGTAGCCAAAGCATCCTTGGGCTGCAGCACATTGCCGTACGCATCTGCGGAGATTTTCGAATCCCCCAGGTCCTCCAGGATTCACGAACAATGAATCAACGCATTTCTGCTTGCAAGCCGCAATTATAGCAGCACAATTCTTACCACCCATGCATTGTTGAGCCGTCGACGTCGGAGGATTAGGGTAGGTGGGGCCTACAAATAATCTCGTCCGGTCTACTCTTATGAGCGGACTTTGTTTTGCATATCCATACAAATCGCTTGCCTCGCCAAACATTGAACCGGTGAACGTTATGAAATCGAGACTTCTGACGGCGGCTGAAGTTCTTAATGTATTTGGCCGAACGCTAATCGGCATTTCTTTCAAACCAAGATTGAGAACGTCAAATGAGCTAATCGGCGAGATACTTGGAGCATTGCCATTTAGATTCGTTTGCGACGCCATGGTAAGCTGAATGGGATCGGGCTGCAGATATCGCCCCGTGGTCGGGTCGTAATGCCGGTGCCAGTTATAGTGAAGCCCGCTCTCGATCAGGAAATACTGCCCGGGAAAACGCAGGTTGTTCGACGCGCTGCCGGTGATCGACACAGTCTGTCCGAACGGCCGATACACTGCGTCCCAGACCACCGCCTGCGCGCCGTCGGTCATACGGACCGGCCGGTCGAGATGGTCCGCATGCACGAACCAAAGCTGCGGCAATGTCGTGTCGACATCCGCCACGACCGCCAGCGGCATCTCGTCGAGCCAGACGTACTCCCGGAGCGTCTGACCGGTGTCGTCCGCCTCCGCGATCAGCCGCCCGCCGAGATCATACACGTAGTGCGTGGTCCGGGCCGGGCTCATGTTCTGGGTGGTGCGGATCGCGAGCCGTTCCAGACCATCATATACATAGTCCGCCGTCACCGTTGAACCGATGGTCAACCGGTCCAATCGTCCGCGATTGTTGTAGCGATAATTGTAGACGGTCCCCACGCGGTCGTCGGCGCTGATATTGCCGGCGCCGTCATGCGTCAGCGTGCGCACATTGGCACCCTTGGTGACGGTCGAGAGCTTGTTATTGGTCGGCGGAGAGGCATACGTCCAGGTCGTCGTGCCGCCCGACGTCAGCGTTTCCGAAGTGCGATTGCCGACGCTGTCATAACCGTAGGCCACCGAACCCCAGATGCCACCCGCGGTCTGCAGACGGTTGGCCGGCGGCGTATAGGCGTAGGTTTCGCTTCGCGCCGGTGTCACGTTGTCGGTAATGCCGGTGAGGTTGATGTCGTCGCCAAAGGAATGGCCACGATCGGGCACGGTTGTTGACGTTCCGGTGTCCTGTGCTTTCAGGGTGTCTATCAGGTAATCCTGCGTCAGCGTCTTCGTGAACACCAGGCCGTTGCCGAAGGGCGATGCGCCCGATCGGGGCTCGTGCGCTGGATCACGTCGTCGAATCCATTGCGCACATAGGTCGTGGCAAGCGAGCGCGGATCGGCATAGGTCGTAATCTGATCCTTGCCATTAAGCGTCAAATTAACCTGAGCGCTCTCTTCGTTGGTTTCGCGGATGAGGCGGCTCAGAGAGTCGAACGCCCACTGATACACGTTTGAGCCGGGGGCGGTGACGGACACGAGATTTGTCGGTCTTATCATAAGCCGAGGTCCAAGTCTGGCTGGCAGAGCCGAGGAACGTCGGGAGCCGACCCAATTCGTCGAAGTCGCAGTCTGCGACAGCAGCGTCGTGTGGGGGGATCAAGCTAGCGGTTTCTCCTGATTTCGCTCCAAGCCTTTCCCTTTTTCAAGTCCAGTATGTCCTGCACGGTTAGCTCCTTATATCTCTGCAGTATGCGCTGATGCAGCCCAAAGCGAGCGTACAGGCGGATAGCCAAAGCATCCCACGACAACTCCGAAGGAAAAAACTCATCAATGTTAAAGTCATCTACTTTGATCTCGGAATTTGGATCAAACTCTCTCCAAAATTCCAACACGTTGTCGCCAGTTATTAGAAGATCATGGAACAGGCGAGTCCCAGAACTAATCTCATCCCGCCACGAAGACGCGGCGTAGCGTCGTAGTAGAATCTTAAGAGCATGGTCTGGATGGTCCATTAGCCAGCATAACACCGTGCAAGTTGATACACATCAAAGATCAAGAGAGCAGATCCGAGACCGGGTGCAATCTTACTAATTGCTCTTCCAGTATATCGCGCAGCGCCGCCCGATGATCCCGCCGCTCTGTCGAAAAGCCATCTGCTAAAGATTGACGTCTTGTCTCCCGATCTCCCTCCGCCTGCTAAGCCCATCCTTGGTTTATCGACGTAAGGACCAAAAAATCCTATCGCGGCTCCGACTGCGGTGTAGCCTCCCGTCGTGGAAGTGCTGTTGCATGTACAATGGGATTCCTTGGCAGCCGTAAAGCCTATGTCAAGAGCTATGCCGACTGCTACGCCCACCAGAATCGGAACGGGGACGAACCGTCCTTCTGGATCAACAAGCTGCGTCGGCGACGAAAACGCATACGCATACAGGCTAGGCCCATCTACGAATCCTAGCGGATCGGGCTGCAGATAGCGCCCTGTGGTCGGGTCGTAGTGCCGATGCCAGTTGAAGTGCAGCCCGCTTTCCAACAGGAAATACTGCCCGGGAAGCGTAGGTTGTTGCTCGCGCTACCGGTGATCGACACGGCGCTCCCGAACGGCCGGTACACTGCTTCCCACACCACCGCCTGAGCGCCGTCGGTCATCCGCACCGGCCGGTCAAGATGGTCGGCATGCACGAACCACAGCTGCGGGCTCATGGTGTCCACATCGGCCACCACCGCAAGCGGCATCTCGTCGAGCCAGACGTACTCCCGAAGCGTCTGACCGGTGACGTCCGCCTCCACGATCAGCCGCCCGTCGAGATCATACACGTAGTGCGTGGTCCCGGCCGGGCTCATGTTCTGTGTGGTGCGGATAGAAAGCCGCTCCAGCCCGTCATAAATGTAGTCCGCGGTGACTGTCGTGCCGATGGTCAGCCGGTCCAGCCGCCCGCGGTTGTTGTAGCGGTAGCTGTAGACCGTCCCCGCCCGGTCGTCAGCGCTGATGTTGCCCGCGCCGTCATGTGTGAGCGTGCGCACATTGCCGCCCTCGGTGACGGTCGAGAGCTTGTTGTTGGTGGGTGGATAGGCATAGGTCCAGGTGGTGGTGGTGCCGGTCGTCAGCGCCTCTGAGGTGCGGTTGCCGACGCTGTCATAGCCGTAGGAAAGCGCGCCCCAGATGCCTCGATCGCGGTTACCTGGACTTCTACAATGGCCGGCGACCGCATTCGAGCCTTGACGGCATGACACCCGATCAAGCCTACTTCAACGCGCTGCCATTCCGCATGGCGGCCTAACCCCGGCAGAGGCTCCACTTATCGACGCGGAAAATCTGTTCAGACAACCGGGACCGGCTCTGACCACCTGCCGGCGCCGGGGCCGGCAGACGAATAAAGCTAATGGCTCCTTTGAGTTGATGTCCGGCACAGCGGGGTTACGTTCTTCGAGTCAGCACACCGCCGTCCAAGCGCGAGCAGTTCCAGATCGCAGCGGCGCTGATGCAAGGTGCCGCTGTCGTCGTGGTCCCCCAGCGCTGCGATACAATCGAGGAATGGCTGGCAGGTTACGGCAGGATAAGTCCTAGCGACCGATCAACATGAGCCAGTAGTATCGGCCTGATTGCGAGACGGCATGGGCAATCGCTTTGCAGCCCGGCAGGCGCATATTGGACGCATGTCGCGGCGACGCCCGCCATTGCTGCAACGGCCGGGACTGGCTGGCATGACCCATCGCAACGTTTTCGGCTCTCGCGCCCTAGGCCGCCCGTTGCTGGAAACCGGCCTGGTCCAGGCGTTCTCGTCTCGCCATGTCACTAGCGTGCGCCTGCGCGAGCTTTTGCAGGTTGGCGCAACTGGAGGCCGAACGAGCCTCGGCGGAACCGACTACGGGGACCGATAAAACGGTTGCGATTGCGGCAATCCTGACCAAACGCTTTGCCGTCAAGCCGCGACCTCTTGGGCCGTGAACCTTGAGTCGGCTAGCAGGAACCTGTGCTTCCTTTCGCAATGGACGCACTCTACGGCCACGATCTTCAGCCGGTTTCGCTGGTAGGTTTCCTCGTCAAGGATGATGCCGCTGTCGAATTCTTGCCGCGCAGTCGGGCAGAAAA